>JBMOFU010000144.1:0-10226 GCA_049318725.1 Phototrophicaceae bacterium
AGAATGTTCTGCGGACGCGAATCATGGTTCATTAATTTTTCCTCAATTTTATAATATAGAGATAACCTATAGGTAGGGGTGGGTTGACTTGCCAACCCACCCCTACAAAAGTCAACTACCAGCCGGCCAAGCCCAACTGTTGGGCTTGACGTTCAACATCCAAGTCGTAGTTGGCTGCCGCTTCTTCGGCGCTCATCTGACCGGTGGCAACGGCAACACACAGTTGCTCCAGCGTTGGCCCCTTGATGGGCGACAAGAATTCGAGTGCCGGGTAGGAATTGCCAGAGTCAATGTAGGCGGCAAGTTCCAGCACAGCAGGCAAGGCATCTTCAGGTAAGGTTGCGCCTTCGATAAGGTAGGGGCCGTTCGGCGGGACGGCGGCGGTGAGTGCTTCAGCGCCCTCTACAGAGGCAATGAAGCCCAAGAAATCCAACGCGACTTCCCGCTTGGCGCCTTCTGTCGTTTGGGGGATGTACGTGCCAGCGGGCATCCAGATGGTTGCGCCGTTGGCCTCGCCGCCCGGTTGAGCAAAGAAGCCGATGTCGTCAATCTGATCAGGGAAGTTGGTGGCAAGGGTCGAAAGGGCAAAGGACAGCATCGGGTAGTGTGCTGCTTCGCCACTGGCAAGCAAGGCTAAACCGGGTTCAAAGCGCGTGGTGGCGTAGTCTGCTTGCCACCAGCCATCTTCAAAGCCCTGTTGCAAGTAGCTGAAGCCAGCCATTGCTGCGGGGGTGGTGGCATACTTAGCTTCATTGGCAGTATAAGCATCGGCAAAGCCCGGCACGGCTTGCTCAACGTTGTAATAGTCGCCAAGCACGAATAACTGTGCCGTCCACGTATCGCCAAAGGTTGCCAAGACTGGCGCAATACCAGCGGCTTTGATGGCTTCATTGTTGGCAACAAATTCTTCCCAAGTGACAGGGACGCTTAAACCGAGTTCTTCGTAGACACGCTTGTTATAGAGGATGCCGCCGCCCATGCCTGTACCCGTGGGGACGCCGTATATGCCGCC
This sequence comes from Phototrophicaceae bacterium, assembly GCA_049318725.1. Lineage (GTDB taxonomy): Bacteria > Chloroflexota > Anaerolineae > Aggregatilineales > Phototrophicaceae > CAIRDJ01. The sequence continues at coordinate 1,013 of JBMOFU010000144.1, forward strand.
ATTTTGGGATACCGTCGGCAAGAACGAATCCACGATATTGTCTAGGAATGCTTGGTCAGACAGGTCAACCAGCGTTTGCGATGGGTTCAACGCCTGAAGCAACGAACCCGAATTGTAGAAGAAGATGTCGGTCATATCTTCTGTGGCGAGGCGCGTCTTGACGATGTTATCGCCATCGGTTCCCCCCGGACGGCTTTCAATCACAAACGTCACGTTGGGGTGCATGGCGGTATAGGCGTCAGTGAGCGCTAATGCCATATCTTGGCTGTTCTGGCTGTCATCCAAAAGGTAGGTGAGGGTGACGGACTCTTGCGCGAAGACGGCAGAGACACTTAAAAGCAACAACAGAAGAACAAATCCAGCTTTTCGTAACATGTAAACGTACTCCTCATATGGAATTATTAAGATATTTTCCCAACCCCAAAGGGGGCTGGGGGACTACAGTGGTCTTTTATCGGGTCGCTGCGTGAAGGGCTAAACCGATCCCTGTGGCGCAACGCCCGTAGACTCCCGAATGTGAAGTTGCCAGCCGCTTGCAATGACCTCATGGGGGCGTTCTGGATCATTGATCCGTTGAATGAGCAAACGGACGGCATCGCGGCCATTTTCTTCTGGATTGCCAGAAATACTGGTCAAGCGTGGCACCATAAAGGGGCTAAAGGGAATATCGTCAAAACTGGCGATAGAAACATCCTGCGGCACCCTTAACCCCAAGTCAACAGCGGCGCGGATGGCCGCCATGCCCAACAGGTCATTGATCGCCAAAATTGCGGTGGGGCGGTTGGGTTGGTTCAACAAGGTTAGGGTGGCTTGGTAGCCGTCTTCTAGGTGTTGCCCACACTGGTAAACCAGCGTTTCATCATAGGCAATGCCAGCCTGCTCTAGCATCTGACGATAGGCGTCTAGGCGGTCAAAGCCCTGTGCGGCTAGTACAACGCCGTACACAAATCCAATGCGCCGATGCCCTAGCTCTAGCAGGTGCGCCATTAACGCCCGTGCGCCGTCGCCATAGCCTTGATACACATAGTCGAAGCTCGACGCCGTGCCAGAAATCTCGACAATCGGGCGGCTGGAATTGCGAAGCTGTGTCACGACCTGTTCGGGCAACATCTTGAACCCAATCATCAAGACCAAGCCATCTACGCGCTGTTCGGCTAATTCCCGAATGCTTTGGTTTTCTTGCTCAGGCGTGAGGGAATTGTGTGCCAGCAGCAAGCTGTAGCCATTGGCTTCTGCCTCGGTTGCAATCCCGTTGAGCATTTGCCAAAAGTAAGGGTTTTCATACATGGGTAGCAGTACACCAATCGCTCGGGTATCGCCGCTTCGCAATGCTTGTGCGCGGGCATCCACCTCATACCCTAATTCGGCAATCACTTTCAACACCCGTTGGCGGGTTTCTGGCGAGATCGGTACTTTCTGGTTGGTTGGGTCGTTAAGGACGTAAGAGACTGTTGCACGGGAAACCCCCGCGAGTCGGGCAACGTCCACTTGTGTAGGCCGTTTCATCTTGACTGAAAGCAATCCTTTATTCCAAAAAATCGGTTCACAGAGGTGATAAAGCGCTGTACAAGCCTTCCCATAGGGTGGATGCTCAAGGTTAGGGTTAGTTTGCAAGCCGCTCATAAAATCCTATCCGATGAACCTATTTATTTGAGAGACACAATCCCAGAAAAAACCAAGTCCAACCAAACATTTGAATTGACACGAATCACCTTACTCGTGTAAATTGAGGATATAAAGCAATTTGGAATTTGTCAAGCAAGAAGAAGTTTTCATTTAAGCCATCACCGCAAGCCGTGTTATATTTTTTTAACTGTTCACCAAAGGGAAAAGCCCATGACCAACATTACCCATTTGATTTGTGAGTATCGAACGACGCCGCTTGGCATTGATGTGCAACGCCCGCGTTTGGGTTGGCAGATGCACACAGATCGCATCGGGGCAAGGCAAACGGCCTATCACATCCGTGTTGCAACCCAGCTTGATGGGCTGACGGGCGGCAATGCAGATTTATGGGACGGTGGTAAGGTATCGTCCGATCAATCGGTGCATGTGGTCTATGCGGGGTTGCCGCTAACATCGCGCCAGCGTGCCTACTGGCAGGTCACCGTGTGGGATGAAACGGGTGTGGCAAGCACCAGTGAGCCGACATGGTTTGAGATGGGGCTACTCGAAGCCACCGACTGGCAGGCCCAATGGATTGGTACAGCCTTTGCAGGTGGGGTTCGCAGCGCGTTCCCTGTGCCGTATTTGCGTAAACCCTTTACGTTGCCCTCTGCGGTGGCGTCTGCACGGCTCTATGTGACCGCGCTAGGGCTGTTTGAGTGTTCAATCAACGGGCAAACGGTGGGGCAAGATGTCTTTGCGCCCGGCTGGACGGATTACCATAAACGGGTGCAGTACCTCACCTATGATGTGACTGATCTGCTCCAGCAGGGGGATAACGCCATCGGCGCGGTGTTGGGGGATGGTTGGGCAACGGGCTATATCGGGTGGTTGCACCGCCAAAACTATGTAGATCGGCCACAATTGTTGGCACAGCTAGAAGTCACGCTCACTGACGGCAGCACGCAAACCATCACGTCTGATGCCCTCTGGTCATATCACTTTGGCCCCATCACCCACAGCGATTTTCTGGAAGGCGAAGCCTACGATGCCCGCCGCGAGATGCCCGGTTGGGATTCACCCCACTTTGAGGCAAAGGCGTGGTTCCCAGTTGCCACGTTTGAACATCCAGCGCTGGCTATCGTCGCGCTGAATGGCCCCACCGTGCAGCGGATTGAAGAACTTGCCCCCGTGATTGACCCCATCAACCGTGCCACTATGGGGCGCAAGCGCTTTTTGTTCGATCTCGGCCAAAATATGGTTGGGCGGGTACGCTTTAAGGGCGCCGCGCCCGCTGGTTCTACCGTTACGATTCGCTTTGCTGAAGTCCTCAATCCAGACGGCTCACCGTATTACACCAACCTACGCACAGCCCACGCCACCGATTACTACACGTTCAAGGGCGGCGGTGAGGAAGTTTGGGAGTCGAAGTTTACCTTTCACGGCTTCCGCTATGTGGAGATTGAAGGCTATGGCGCACCAGTCAGCCGAGACACGATCACGGGCATAGTGCTGCACTCGCACATGCATCAAACCGGCAGCTTTGAATGCTCCGACCCGCTGCTGAATCAGCTTCAGCACAACATCTTATGGGGACAAAAGGGTAACTTTGTGGACGTACCCACTGACTGCCCGCAACGCGACGAGCGGCTAGGCTGGACGGGCGATATTCAGGTGTTTGTCGGTACAGCGGCATTCAACATGGATGTTGCCGGATTTATGACCAAGTGGGCGTTGGATGTGGACGACGCGCAAAACCCTGATGGGTCAATCCCGGCGGTTGTCCCCTATGCGGCGGATGTTCCCCAAGATGGCGGCCCGGCGTGGGCAGACGCGGCCATCATCTGCCCGTGGACGATTTACCAAGCCTACGGCGACACGCACATTCTTAAACAAAGCTACCCCACGATGACGCGCTTCATGGATTTTCTGCTAGAGGCCAGCCCCGGCTACATCCGTTGTGCGGCAGACTATGAAGGTTGGCCGGGCTTTGGCGATTGGCTCTCCATCAACGCCAATACGCCGCGTGACCTGATCGGCACGGCATTTTTGGCCTACGACGCCAGTTTGATGGCGCAAATTGCAGCAATTTTGGGCAAGCCCGACGATGCAGCGCACTATCAACGCTTGTTTGAGGATGTCAAAACCGCCTTCAACAACCGCTATCTGGCAGGGAGTCCGCTTGTCATTACAGAGGTTGCGCCGTCTGAAATTCGGCGGTTGATGGACGAAGCCGATGCGCTTTCTCGCGGAAACCTCAGCGTCACAGATTACGGTACGGTGACTTCGCAGGTGTTCAATGCCAAGCTATTCACCCCAACCCAAACCGCCTACGTGCTTGCGCTGTACTTTGACCTGCTCCCGACGGAGTTACGCCCGCTGGCTGCTGATGAGCTTGTCGCTGACCTTGAACGGCGCGGGATGCACCTTTCCACAGGGTTTGTTGGGTCGCCGTATTTGAATCATGTGTTGAGCGCCAACGGGTATTCAGACGTGGCCTATACCTTGCTCCAACAGACCACTTGGCCGTCTTGGTTGTATGGGGTCACACAGGGCGCGACCACCATCTGGGAACGTTGGGACGGCTGGACGGAGGAAAAAGGCTTCCAGACACCAGAAATGAACTCGTTTAATCACTATGCCTATGGCGCAATTGGGGCATGGATGTATAACACCATCGCGGGGATTGTGCTTGACCCAACCGAACCCGGCTACAAGCACAGCATCCTACAGCCGCAACCGGGCGGCGGGCTAACCCACGCCCGTGCGAAGCTCCAAACGCTTTACGGCGAATTGCGGTCTGAGTGGACGCTGGAAAACGACACCCTTACTTGGGAGGTTGTGGTTCCGCCCAACACCCGCGCAACGCTGCATGTGCCAGTGCGCGAAGGGCAAACGATCACGCGCAATGGGGAAGCTGTGCAAGCGCCCATTCAAGCGGTTGATGCCGGGCGCTATCAGTTCAGCGTGAGGTAAAAAGAGCAACGTGGGGCGCGTAGTGGTCTGACGCAATTGCCATAGAGTATACTAGTGGAAGCGTCCGCAAACGGTTTGGCGCCCCACTTTGACTTGGATGCACTGGAATAAACCCTTATGGATGAGCTACGCCCAGACCCCGACCGCCTGTTGGCGGCGGTACAAAAGGATGAAGCCCGCCGCCATCGCGGGAAGTTGAAAATCTTCTTGGGGATGTCTGCCGGGGTGGGTAAAACCTATTCCATGCTGCAAGCCGCGCAACAATTGCGTGCCGAAGGCGTTGATGTGGTGGTGGGCTATGTTGAAACCCACCGCCGCGCCGAAACCGACGCCCTGCTCAACGGGTTAGAGGTCATCCCGCGCCAAGAGGTGGAATATCGCGGGGCAACGCTGGCAGAAATGTCTACCGACGCCATTCTTGCCCGTCAGCCACAAGTGGTGTTGGTGGATGAACTGGCACACACCAACGCGCCGGGGATGCGCCACCTCAAGCGTTATCAAGACGTGACCGAATTGTTAGAATCTGGCATGACGGTGTACACGACCATCAACGTGCAACACTTTGAAAGCCGTGCAGATTCCGTCCGCCAAATCACCGGCATCACCGTCCATGAGACGGTTCCCGACAGCGTGCTAGACTTAGCCGACGAGATCGAACTGATAGACCTTTCTCCAGAGGATTTGCGTAAGCGCTTGGCAGAAGGCAAGGTCTACACGTCGGAACGGGTGGAAACCGCCTCGCAGAACTTTTTCAGGGTCGGCAACCTCACCGCACTGCGCGAGATGGCCTTGCGCCTGACTGCTGAACGGGTAGACCATCAACTGCAAGACTACATGGAAATCAAGCACATTGCTGGGCCGTGGAAGTCTGGCGAGCGCTTGATGGTTGCCATTGGGCCTAGCCCGTTTTCGGCGCGGCTCATCCGCTGGACGCGGCGCATGGCCTATAACCTTGAAGCCCCATGGATTGCCGTCTATGTCGAAACCTCTGCGTTGTTAAGCGATGAGCAAAAAGAACAGCTTGCCAAGAATGTGGCCTTAGCCCGTGAACTGGGCGGAGAAATCGTTACGGCCTCTGGCGGCGATGTAGTGCCATCACTCTTGCGGCTGGCACACCAACGCAACATCACCCAAATTGTGATGGGCAAACCGCAACATACCCGCTTGCAAATGCTCTTGCGCGGCGGCTCTTTGGTAGATCAAGTCATCCGTGCCAGCGGCGACATTGACGTGTACGTGGTCAGCGGCGACGCCAGTGAAGCGCTCACCCGCCCAGAACGGAATGCGGGCGGTAAGGCCGTCTTTGTTTCTAGGTGGCAACAATACCTGTGGGCGACACTGATGATTGTGTTCGTAACCGTGATGGACTTTTTCTTGGTGAGCAACTTCCCATGGATTGGCTATCAGATTGTCGGCTTGACTGAACTATTGGCTGTCTTGCTGGTTGCCGTCTACTTTGGGCGTGGGCCAGCACTTTTGGCAGCGGCCTTAAGCGCACTATTATGGGATGTCTTCTTTATTGAGCCGCGCATGACCTTTAGCGTGTCTCAACCGGAAGATTTCGTGTTGTTGGTGATGTATTTTCTGATTGCGCTGTTCGCGGGGAACCTGACCGCCCGCATTCGTGACCAAGAACGCCAAGCCCAACGGAATGCCGAACGAACGATGGCGCTTTACACGTTGGCGCGGGAAACGTCTACCGATGTGAGTATGGATGACGTGTTAGCCACTGCCGTCCAACAGATCGGGCAAGTGTTTGAAGCTGAAGTTTCGATCACGCTGTCTCGGAATGGGGTGCTTTACGGCCAAGCACATCCCTGTAGTACATTGGTGTTAGACACCAAAGAGTTGAGCGTGGCGCAGTGGGTGTTTGATAACGGCAAAACCGCCGGGCGCTTTACCGAAACGTTACCGCTGGCAGGGGCGCAACACTTGCCGCTGCTCACGCCGGGCGGAACGGTGGGGGTGTTAAGTGTTGGGCTGCATCAGCAGCAGCGGCTCTCGGTTGACCAAGAAGTGCTACTAGAAACGTTCGTCAACCAAGTGGCGTTGGTGATCCAGCGCGAAATGCTAGACAGCGCCGCCGAAGAAGCGCTGGTATTGCGCGAATCTGAACGATTGTATACCACACTGCTGAACACCATCTCCCATGAGTTACGCACCCCCATTGCCACGATTATGGGCGCGAGTAGTAGTCTGCTGAATCCACAGAATAGCTTTAATCCCGCTGACCGTAACGCCCTCACGTATGATATTCAGTTGGCCGCCAACCGCCTCAATCGCTTGGTGGAAAACCTCCTAGATATGTCTCGGTTGGATAGTGGTCGCTTGACGCTCAAGCGTGAATGGTGCGATGTCAACGAGATTATTGCCGTCGCCGTGCGGCGGATGAACGGTTGTAACGCCAGCCATCCCATGCAGGTGACGTTAAATGAGGGCTTGCCCCTGCTCCAGTTGGATTTTGTGCTGATAGAGCAGGTCTTGGTCAACTTATTGGATAACGCCTGTGCCTATACGCCAGAAGGCGCGCTGATTCGCCTGAGCGCTGAACAAGCCAACGAATGGGTGCGTTTGACGGTGACCGACAGCGGCGCTGGAATCCCGATAGACTCCCTAGAGCGCGTCTTTGACAAATTCTATCGCGTTCCCGGTACGGCCAGCGGCGGCACAGGCTTGGGCTTGTCGGTATCGCGTGGGTTGGTAGAAGCGCATGGTGGCACGCTCCATGCCGAGCGCCCCGATAGCGGCGGCACGCGCTTTATCTTGCTGTTGCCGATCAAGGGCGCACCGCCGCCAGTCACAGAGGTGCGGGAATGACCGACGGCGCACGCATCCTAGTCATTGATGATGAAGTGCAAATTCGGCGCTTCCTCAAAATCACGCTGGAAGCCAATAATTACGTCGTCTATCAGGCAGAAACAGGTCAGGCGGGGATCGCACAGGCAGCCCAAGTGCGCCCCGACTTGATTATCTTAGACATCGGCCTGCCCGATATGGACGGGCTAGAGGTGTTGCGCCGCCTGCGGGAGTGGACGCGCACCCCCGTGGTGATGCTGTCAGTTCAAGACGCCGACCGTGATAAGGTGGCCGCGCTTGACGCGGGCGCTGATGATTACGTCACCAAGCCGTTTAGCACTGACGAACTGATGGCGCGCTTGCGGGTGGCCTTGCGCCATGCCACCCCAACCGCCGATGATGCTATCTTCGCTTGTCGTAGCCTCACGGTAGATTTAAGCCGCCGTGTGGTAAGTGTGCGCGGCGAAGCCGTCAAGCTCACACCGACAGAATATGCGCTCTTGCGCTTGTTGGTGCAACACGCGGGCAAGGTACTCACCCATCGGCAGATTTTGCGTGAAGTGTGGGGGCCTGAATATGTGAATGAAACCCACTATTTGCGCGTGTTCTTTGCCCAATTGCGCCAAAAAATTGAAGAAAACCCCGCCCTGCCTGAACTCATCATCACCGAGCCGGGGGTCGGCTATCGGCTGGCGTGCGGATAATGGTGTTTGGTACGTACACCACAGCGCATTTTGTAGATTTCCGTTGAAAAATTGTCTCACAGACGAGGCAGTCCTTGCCCCTACAAGGTTATGGATTGTAGGGGCGTAGCGCGCTACGCCCCTGCGGTGAAATTGTCTGGTTTTCGAGAATACGATTGCCCGGAACACAGGTATCAATGGCATTACATGGTCTATCAGCGGCGTGATATGCTAGGCGGGTCAACCAAAGGATTCCACCACCTGCTATGCCACGCCCAACAACAACCCAAATCGGCTTTTTGTTCATCTTTCTTTCTTCCCTCACCTATTCGCTTTTTGGTGTTTTCGTCAAGTTTATCTATCAACACAGTGAAATAGATTCGCTTTCGCTGGCGTTCTGGCGCTTTGTGATTGCGTTTGTTTTCTTGTGGACGCTGGCGCTAGGGCTGTGGGAACGCTTCATCCCCTTTGAATCGCCGCCCGCTGGCAGTAAGCCCGTGCGTGTACCATTGATCCTCTTGGGGACGTTGGTGGCGGCGGCTTCGCTCACAGCCATGTACGGCTTACGCGGCATGGATGCAGGGCTGTATACGCTCATCTTCTTCAGCTATCCGGCAATGGTGTTGTTGATTTCGCGGGTGCTTGGCGAACGAATCCCCTTGCGCGGGTGGGCAGCGTTGGCGCTGACCACTGGTGGGCTGGTGCTGGTCACCCCACCGATTCAAGCTGGCTCTAACGTGACGGGCGTGATTTTGGCGCTGGTCAACGCGCTTGTGATTGCTGTGTTCATCGTCGGGAACGTGCGCGTACAGCGGCGCGTGAAGGTGTCTTCGCCGCGCTTGTTGGGCTGGGTGATGACGGGGACGTTGCTCACGATCACCCCTATTGCCCTGTGGAACGGCGTGTATTGGCCGGAATCTTGGGCAGTCTGGGGTTTGATCGCAGGGTTGGCGGTGGTGTCTACCGTCGTCCCCTATTTTGCCATCATGCTCGGCGGGCGCTTACTAGGGGCGAGTCGTTCAGCGTTGGTCGGCACACTGGAACCCGTGATTACGTTAATCTTCGCGTGGACGTTGCTCCACGAACGGCTGACCGCGCCACAACTTTACGGCAGCGTGCTGATTGTCGGCAGCCTTGTCTTGCTAGAGTTACGC
>JBMOFU010000145.1:0-10159 GCA_049318725.1 Phototrophicaceae bacterium
CTGGTGAACTGGTGACGTTAGAATCACTGGCGCCCGATAACGACTGGAACGCGCTTTTGCCTGCCGCCGCGCACCTGTTCACATTGGGAGTGAACATCCGTTGGAAGTTGCTCGACCAGCCGTTTGCAGCGGGTATCGTTCGCCTGCCCAATAGCCCCTATCGCCGTGAGCGCTTTTGGATTGATGCGCCTAAGCCCGCGCTACAAAGTACCAGCGGATTTTCCCACACGGCGGGCGAGCGCCATCCGCTATTGGGGGAGCGCTTAAGCTCGCCGTTGGTGATGTATGAGAACACCTTTCACCGCCACACAACGGCCTTAGTCGAGCAGCATGTGATCTACAATATGCCCGTGATGCCCGGCACGGTCTGGATTGAAATGGGCATTCAGGCGATTATGGCGCGCACGGGCGAAACCGACATCCGCACCTTTAGCCTAGAAAAGTTCACCGTTCGCCAGCCGATGATCTTTAACGAGGGTAGCCAGTACCGTGTGCAGTCGGTCTATACCCCAGAAGATGCCCACAGCGGCGCGTTGCAGGTGTTCAGCTACGACGCAGACGGCCAATCATGGCATATGAACGCTGATATGCGCGTGCGCCTCAACGTGGACGACCTACGCCCCTCAGTAGACCGTGCGCCCGACCCGCAAGCCGCTTTAGCGCGCATGACCGACCATTACAGCGCCGAGGCATTCTACGCCGATGTTTGGCATCCTAAATTCTACTTGGGAGAGAGCTTCCGCTGTGTGAAGGAAGTCTGGCGACGCGACGGCGAAGCCTTAGCGCGCGTCTTTGTCCCGGTGAGCAACCCCGCCGACATGATCCACCCCGAAGTGTTGACGCTGGACGCCTGCGTTCAGTTGATGATCGCCGCCTTGCCGCCCGCGCAACGTCTGGGGGATGTGTACGTCGGGCTTGGGCAGGCGTTCACCCGCATGTATCAACCGTTCCCGCCAGAAGTGTGGGCGCTGGTGATCCTAGACGAACACAGCGGGCGCGGCAATACCATCAGCGCCAACATCTTGATCTTTGACGACAACGGCGCAATGGTCGGCGAGTTCGGTAGCGTCAGCTTCAGCCGCGCAACGGCAGAATCTTTGCAACGGATGGCGCACGCGCAGGCCAGCACTGCCACGAAATCCAGCGGGTTTGGCCGCGAACAAGTGTTGGCCGCCGCGCCGGATCAACGCCCGCTCGTGCTGCAAACCTACCTCATCAGCACCACCGCGCAGATCATGGGAACCACAGCAGATCGGCTAGACGCCGGGCAACCGATTTTAGACCTTGTAGATTCGTTGATGTCGGTGGAACTCAAGAATCAAATCGAAACGGATTTGGGCGTAGATTTGCCCGTTGCCGACCTGCTCAACGGCCAGAGCATCGCAGATTTAGCGGCAGGCATGAGCGCCATTCACTTTGCCAACGGCGGTGGGAGTCCTGTAAAGGTCGCCCGCGCCCAAAGCGGCGGCTTGAACGTCCAGCAGATGCAGGCGTTGGCCGTACTGCCAGAAGATATTCGCCCTAGCCGCGCCTATACGCCCAAAGCGCCAAAGGCCGTCTTTTTGACGGGGGCAACCGGCTTTGTGGGTGCCTACCTGCTGGCAGAACTGCTCAACCAGACCGACGCTGATGTGATCTGCTTAGTGCGCGGGCTGGATGAGGACGACGCGCTAGATCGGCTCCAGCGCAACCTTGAGCGCTACGAACTGTGGAAGCCGCGCCACGCCGCACGGATTGTGCCGCTACTGGGCGACCTTGCCGAGCCGAACTTTGGCCTCACCGACGAGCAATTCAGCGCACTAGCCCTCACCGCAGATTTGATCTGGCACAACGGCGCGCTGGTCAAGTGGACGTATCCGTACATGGCGCTGGCGAAAGCCAACGTAGACGGCACGCGAGAAATCCTGCGCTTGGCGTGTATGGGCGGGGCAACGCCCGTCCAGTTTGTCTCCACAGTCGGCGTGTTCTCCTCCGCTGATTTTGCGGGGGATGCCGTCTACGAGAACGAGCCGATTCAAAACGCGGGCGTGTTACACGTCGGCTATGCCCAAAGCAAATGGGTCGGTGAGGCGCTTGTCCGTGAGGCGGGCGCACGCGGCTTGCCCGTGACGCTCTACCGCATCAACACAGGTGGGGATAGCCGCACGGGAACGTATAATCCGAACGATTATCTGCCGTTGTTGCTCAATGGCTGCGTGGAACTCGGCAGCGCCCCCTACGACCTTGACCTGACCGTGCAGGCCGCGCCGATTGACTACGTGGGGCGGGCGATGGTCGCGCTGTCGTTGATGCCTACCAGCATTGGAGAAACGTTCCATATGGTGAATATGGGCGGGCGCACATGGTCAGAAATGGTCGCGTTTATGCAGTCGGAAGGCTACCCCGTCCAGACCGTAAGCTATGGCGAATGGCAGGCGGCCATCGAGGCGCGCAGCAAGGTTGAACCGACGTTTGCCTTAGCGGGATTATCGCCGTTGTTCTCGGATATGTTCGCGGCAGAAACACGCCTGCCGATCTACGCCGATACACGCGCGGCGGCCTTACTCGCGCCGTTGGGGATCACCTGCCCGCCGCTCAACGCAGACCTGTTGCGGCTGTACTTCACGGGGTTGTTTAGGGCAGCAAATACAGTAACGAGGAATGAGGGATAAGGGACGAGGGTAGGCGCATGGTGTGCCATGCGCCTACAGATCGCTGTGTGTGATTCTATTTTATCAACCGTGCGTTTGATGCAATTCCCTTACACATCATCCACGCCGTAGACCCACATCGCCATCTGGCGTTCTTCAATCGGGCAGGGCGTTTGCTTGAACTTTTGCAGTGTGGCGCTTTCTGCCCCGCCGACGTTGATCCGTTGAATGTTGAACGGTGTGAGGAAGTCGAATATATATAGGCGGGCGAACGCCCCTAGCCCACGAATGGAACGGTCTGCTACGCCCACGCAAAAGCTGGCGGCATCTGCCCCCACCCGTTCGCCAATGTGGACGCCCACCAGCGTTTTGCCCACATACGACAGCAGGTTGTAGTAGTCTTCGCGCTTGGCCTCACGCGGCAACGTGAAGATGTTGTCATACGCGGCGATTTGTTCAGCACGCCCGCTGAAGTAAGCCGCCAAGAACGCACGCACATCGCTGGCGTGGGTGCTGTTGTAACGGATGATTTGCAAGTCACGCAGGTTTTGGACAAAGCGCCTATGGTCGCGGTTGAACTTTCTCATCCGTTCTTGATAGGTGTCTTGTAGCTCTAGTGTTAGCCCGGGGCGGCGCGCATTGAACAGCTTGCCCCATTCGGCCTTGCTCAACCCGTGATTGGCAATCACTTCGCGGTCATAGATCAATTCGGGGTAAGTGTCGTCATCAGCAAAGGCGCTCTCGTCCCACACATAGCGCCCGGCCACTGGCTCGCCGTCTTGGATCGTCATCACTGGCTCAAAGCCGCTGTGTTGTGCCAAAAATTCGGTTTGGTCAGGGAACAGCTTTTTCAAGAATACAGGCTTGCCAGAAAGCGCCCGCAATTGCTGCACAAAGGCGATAAAAGTTGCATCCAGCGCCCCCAACGGACGCACAACCACATAATGCCCGCGATGCGCCCCGACAGACACCAAACGGTCGGGCTGTTGCCACTTGATCCCTAGCCCGAAGGCGCGGCAGGCTTGGGTGATGTACGTCCATGTGTTGCCGTACACGATGGGGCGGGCATCTTGGGCAAAATAGCTGTGGTAGGTACGGTAATCGTTCGGGTGGATGGGGCTAACGGCAAAGGCGGTCTGTGAGAGTAGCGCGGCTTGAAGCGGTTCATCCGTCATGGATGGGTGTTTTCCCTCAGGTGATGTCGGTTAGGGCTTCATTTTTGCACGACATCGCTGGTTTGTATAGCCTAATAACGTTGCATCCCCTGTAGGGGGCGCACCAGCCCCTACGCCATTCGGCTATTCGTCGTCGGCGTCTTCGGCGCGTTGCGTCCCTTTGCCGGCAAGCAAGTCCCGCCGATGGCGGTAAAGCGCCTGCATGGTGAGCGCATCCGCAGTATGGAACGGCTCTGGGGCTTCTACGCCAACCGTCCCGGCCAGTTCGTATTCGACAAACAAATCAAACAATTCGGGGAAGCGCTGCACACTTTGATACATGGGGATGTGGGCGCGCTCGCCTTTAGGGGTGTAGTCAATGCCGCTGATATGAAAGTGAACCTGTTTTAGGCCGTGCTCGCCCAACTGTTCCCCGACCAAATCCAGCGCTGCCCGAAAGTGATCGGGCGTGTTAAAGCTGCCTTTGCCGTCGCGGGCATAAAGGTGCGCCCAGTCTATGCACGGCAACACATGGGGGATGTCTGCACTGAGGCGGACGGTTTCGGCAAGGGTACCGAACATGGCGCTTTTGCCCATGGTCTCTGGCCGCAAATTGACGGTAACGCCTTCGGACTGTAGCGTTTCGACAATCTGTAACAGTTGGTCGCGCACACGCGGGTAAACGTCCTCTGGCGGTTGGGTGTGGTAGCTGGCGGGATGAAAGACAATATCGTGCGCGCCACACAGGTAGCCGGCACGGGCTGCCGCCAACAGGCGGGCGTCGCTCTTTTGCATCTTGTCATCGGTTTGGCTGTTCAAGTTGATGAAGTACGGCGCATGAACACTGAGCGACACACGGTATTGTTCAGCAGCGGCTTTGATCGCCGCGCAGGTGGCGGGGGTAGCGCTCACGCTGCGCGTCCACGCAATTTCAAGATGATCTAACCCCAAGTCACGGGTATGCTTAATGGCGGCGGGCGTCCCGCTGTCGGGCGTCGTCTGCGGTGAGCCAACCGTGCCAAAGCGCAATAGATCGGTCATGTGTGCAATTCCCCCGAAGTAGCTGGTTTTGGGTAATCAATGGGTGATAACGGTTCTGTCGGGGGGCATCCCCTACCAATACCCTTTAAGCGCTTTTGCTCTCGCTTTTGGCTTTTGGCTCGTCTTTCGGTTTGCTTTCGCTGGCCGTGGCAGACGTTGCAGCGGGCGCACTGTCTGCGGTGCTGTTGGTGCTAGGCTCTGGCGTAGCGGGCTTGGCTTCAGCGCTGTTGGCTGCATTGCTGCTGAGGTTGGTCTTAGACCCCTTGCTATCGTTGACGTAAAAACCAGACCCCTTAAACACAATCCCTGCCGCTTGTACCACGCGCACTACCGTTTGACCCGTTTCAGGGTCAACACGAAGCGGCGCGTCAGAAAAGCTCTGGCGGATGTCAAAGGTGGTGCCGTCTGCACGGCGGTAGGTATAGGTTGGCATGTTGAGGGCTTTGCTCCATGAAATTACATACTGCGGGACGACACTACTGACAATTTAGCACTGTTTGCGCTTACTTTCCATATACAGCCCATTAGATTTTGCTAACTCACCCAACACAGACCTTTTGCAACGGGGGTGTTACGGACGAGGCAGGTCGCGTCCCTACAAGGCCATAGATTGTAGGGGAGAGGGGCATTTGTAGGGGCATGATGGTTCATGCCCCTACTTTACATGCACGACCTTAGGCGGGGGCGGTGCCTAACGTCCCGGTGGCCGGGGTGGTATCTGGCGAAAGAGGGGGGCTGTCGCCGCGTTCAGCGTCGCGCTCGGGTGGGAGCGGTACTTCGGCAAACGGGTCTAACATACGGGAATCTAGCTCGCCGTGTTCCATCAAGTATTCAAACTCGGCGCGGTCTAGCGTTTCGCGCTCCATCAACACTTGCGCTAACATCTCTAGCTTGCCGCGGTTGGCACTGAGGATGTTGACGGCGCGGTCATAGGCCGTAGACACAATCCGCCGAACTTCTTCGTCAATGACGCGGGCGGCTTCTTCGCTGTAGTCGCGCTCATCCACCCAGCCGCGCCCCAAAAACGGATTGCCGCTGTTGCTGCCAAAGGTACGCGGGCCGAGCTTTTCGCTCATCCCAAACTGCGTGACCATGGCGCGGGCGCGGTTGGTCGCCTGCTCAAGGTCACTGGCGGCCCCAGTGGTAAAGCGGTTGTAGATGATAAACTCAGCAGCACGCCCGCCCATCCCGGCACAGATCAAATCTTCAAACTTGGCCTGCGGATAAATCATCTGTTCAGTTTCTGGCAGGGGCAACACATAGCCCCCGGCACGGCCACGCGGCACAATGGTGATCTTGTGAACGGGGTCGGCGTGTTCCAGCATGTGGAATAGTAAGGCGTGGCCGCCTTCGTGATAGGCCACCAAGCGCTTCTCATCGGCGCTGATGACGCGGCTCTTACGCGCCGGCCCTAAGGCCACACGCTCCATCGCTTCGTTCATCTCGCTCATGCCGATGCTGCGCTTGTTGCGGCGTGCGGCCAACAGTGCCGCCTCATTGAGCAAGTTTTCAAGGTCTGCCCCGCTCATCCCCGGGCTGATTTTGGCAATCGCCTCTAGGTTGACATCGCTACCCAGCGGTTTGCCGCGTGCATGGACGTTTAGAATTTCTAGGCGTCCGCGTACGTCGGGCGTGTCCATCGTGACCTTGCGGTCAAAACGACCCGGACGCAACAGCGCGGGATCGAGAATATCGGGGCGGTTGGTGGCGGCAATCATGATGATGTTGGTATCGTTCTCGAAGCCGTCCATTTCCACCAAGATTTGATTGAGCGTCTGCTCGCGTTCATCGTGGCCGCCGCCTAAGCCTGCGCCACGTTGACGGCCTACGGCGTCAATTTCGTCAATGAAGATGATGGCCGGGGCTTCCTTCTTGGCGTTGTCGAACAAGTCGCGCACGCGGCTTGCGCCGACGCCGACGAACATTTCAACAAATTCAGAGCCAGAAATGTGGAAGAACGGCACACCGGCTTCCCCCGCCACGGCACGCGCCATGAGGGTTTTACCCGTACCGGGCGGCCCAATCATCAAGACGCCTTTGGGGATGCGTGCGCCAAGCTGGATGAATTTTTCAGGCTCTTTGAGGAACTCGACAATTTCTTCCAGTTCTTCTTTGGCTTCTTCGTTACCCGCTACATCCGTGAAGCGCACTTGTGGGCGCTCTAAGTCACGGGCAACACGCGCACGGCTACGGCCAAAGTTCATGGCTTGGTCTTGACCACCGCGCACCGAACGCATCATCCGCCACAGCAACCAGACGATAATCAGCAACGGGCCAACCGAAATCAAGATTTGAAACAGCGCGTTGGCGGTGCCGTCGCTTTGCAGTTCGTTGAAGGCCACCGCCGTGTATTGTGCTGGGGTGACGCCGAACTGCTCTAGGCGTTGGAGGATGTCTGTATTCGGGTCTTTGTAGAGCGTGCGGGTTTCGCCGCTGTCTAGTTCAATGGCAACTTGTTGGCCGCCACGAATGGTAATGCTTGTCACTTCACCGGCTTGCACATATTCGGCAAGCGCGTTAAAGGTGATGGTGTTGGCGGTGCTGCGCGAGTCTGAATTTAGCAGCACAAATAGGAACAACCCCACAGCAACGACCACTGCAATGATCCACAAGTTTTGGCCGCGCCCCATCGGGTTACCGTTGTTGGGGGTTTGCTTGTCCTCATTGTTGTTGGTCTTTTTGGGTGGGGGAGAATTGTTGCTCAAGCGCGTTTCTCCAAGATTCAAATGAATTTAAGGGTGACTTTATCATACGCCTAAGCAGGGGATGGGGTCAATCCGCCGCCCCTGACCATTTGACTAGGGACGCATAAGAAATTCAATAGCGTTTCACTATGCACGGGGATGCGCTAAACTACACAGTGAGTTTTCAACCTACAGAGAAGGATGCACGGTATGCGATTAAGCCGAGGAACGATAGTGTTGATCGTGTTTGGGATAGTGGCCGCCGCGATTGTGGGGGTAGGGTTCTTCCTCCAGTCGCGCCCGCCTCTTGAAATCCGTGTGGCGGTGAATCCGTTAGCGGAAGAATGGTTACGCGCCGCCGCAGACAGCTTTAACGCTTCCGAGCCGATTGTCAACGCCAGCCGTCGGGTGGTGGTGCGTGTAGAAGTCACCGAAGACGCCCCCGTCTGGCAGGGGCAGGTCAATTGGCGCGACGGCGCACTAGAGGCCAATGGGCGCGTGACACTCTGGATTCCAGCGGCGGCCATTGCCGCAGACTATGCCGCCAGCGAAAGCCGCCTGCTGTTTGAACAAGCCGCGCCATCGTTGGCACGTACGCCGTTGGTGTGGGGCGGCTTTAGCGAACGAGTAGAGGCGCTCACCCAAAATGGCGCGCTCCCGCTGGACTGGTCAGCGGTGGGCGATGCAGCGGCAAAACAATCTTGGGATCAAATTGGCGGCGACCCGTCATGGCGCTTCTTGAACTTGGCGTTTATGTCTCCGTCACGTTCGAGCGTGGGGCTGATGACGTTGTTCAGCGCCACCGCCAACTATCACCAAAGCGCCGCCATTACGCCAGAAATCATCCGCGATGAAGCCTTTCGGGATTGGATGATTGCGCCATTGTCTGCCGTCCCCAACAGCACCACGCTCGGCGCAGACCCCGCGCAAAGCATCGCCGTGCGTGGCACTACGCTGGCAGATGTGGCGTTATTGCCAGAAAACCTGTGGCTGAAGAACGTCAACGGCTTGACGCAAAACGGGCGCGGCTTCACCTTTGCCTATCCCGCCTATCAATATCAATTGACCTTCCCGGCACTGCGCTGGAGCAGCGCCAACGTCTTGCCCGAAGAATCCGCCGCTGCTGACCTGTTCGTGGATTGGCTCTTGGCGGACGCGCAACAGCAATCAGCGATGTCGTTAGGGCTACGGCCTGCCGAAGGCGAGCCAGACAATAGGGCGGCGTTGTTCAACGCGGCCACCCCCTACGGGATTTTGTTAGCGCCAGACTATGGGGTTGCTGTAACGCCGCCTAGCCGTACCGACGCGCTCGGCCTGCTGTCATGGTACGGGCAGGGGATCACCGCCGGCACGCTAGAGGGCTGAAGAGAGCGCAACACCCTCTGAATCGTTATTTTTGTAGGGGCATAATGCATCATGCCCCTACATGTAACATCCCACCGTGTCACCCGCACGTTTGATGCAATGGCGTTGATTTACCATACCATCATCATCCCTTAAAGAATACAATACTAAGCACTTCGCCATGTACAACAGGTAAATATCATGCCCTATAAAATTATTGAGTACGTCCCCAACCGTGTTTTGTATACCTGTGTTTGGGGGCGCTATCTCTCTGAAGAAAATGCGTTGTCCAACGCAGAGATTATCGCCTACCTTGACAAACAATCGAACCGTGTGGATCTCATCGTCAATTTTCTTCAAATGACCGACTACCCTAAAAACATCTTCAGTTTAGCCAGTAGCTTTAGCATGTTTGCCCATCCCAATCATGGCTGGCAGGTGGTGGTTGCCTCCAACCGCTTGGTACGGTTTATGGCTGAGCAAACCATATACATTGCAAAAGGCAGAAATGCCTATAACAAGGCCATTCTGTGTTCCACAACAGCAGAAGCCTGTCAGCAGTTGGCAAAGACTGTCCCAGAGCTAGGCGCACTGACTACCCCGTTGCCAGACCTTGCCCCCGCAAATTATCGCATCCTGTAGGGACAAGGCCTGCCTTGTCCGCAAAACAGGGCAAAAACATGAACTCGCAATCACCGCCGTGTATCAACCGTTGAATCTTGCGCTAGGCCGCAGGGGTTATGTCTTGAGAAGCGATGCCAGCAGCAAAACGCTGATGATCTAAAAACGCGACAATGCGGTTTTTCAGTTGATGCTTATTGCCCTCCACAGAAAGGCCGTGCGCGTGACAGAAATCCAGCAGTTCAACTTTTAGCCAATGGTGCTGTTTGAACTCGTGTGCGTTGAGCGAACTGTTTAATGGCGGGCGACTAGGGGACTGTGACATCGTGGGCTTCCTCTTATAAATCTTATAGTCCTATTATAGCACAAAAGTTCTAAAAAGGGTGTAAAAATTAGGGTGAGATAGAGGGCAATCGTTTGCGCCCCTAGCGGCTACAACGGTGGTGTAGGGACGCCACCTGTGCCGTCCGCGTTTTACGGGCAAAAAACAATCGCTTTACCCCCTTAACACAATCACAGTTCACGGATTTGTTTTTTTGGCGTCGTGCGGACGTGACAGGTCACGTCCCTACAGGTCACCACGGTGGTGTAGGGACGCCACAGGTGGCGTCCGCGTTTTACTAACGCGATGATAATATCTCCCCTGCGGCACGCAAACCAGACGCATACCCACCGTGAACCGTCC
>JBMOFU010000146.1:0-9970 GCA_049318725.1 Phototrophicaceae bacterium
CCTGTGCCGCTATCGCCAGCAGTGCCGCTTCCCGTGCCGCTATCGCCAGCAGTGCCGCTATCTGTACCGCTATTGTCTTGATGAGAGGCTGAATCTTCTTGATTCGTTTGAGGTTGAATCGAGTTCAGCGGTGGCAAGGTGCTGATTTTGTCATCATCCCCCAATGGATTGGCGGAGCGCCCCGCTATTTCTAGGCGCGGGAGCTTAATCCCATAGCCTACAACGGCTGTCGGTAGCATGGGGAAGGTTTCAAAGGTTGTGATTAAACTATCGGGGATGTCCTCAATGATTAGCGGGTCGCCCATAATTTGTAGGCTGTCGTCTAGTGCATAATGCACGCTTGAACCACCTTCGACCACTGTTGCGCCACCGTTGGCGGTGAGCATCCCGTCCAGCATAGAAATCCGCAGTTGCAATTGCCCGCTAGTCGGGTCTTGGAGCGTTTGCAGCACGGCAGTGGAAGCCAGCGTGATTTCTGCGCCGTTCACCGTGAGGTTAATCGTTAACCCACGTATCCCCTGAATGAGGAGCGCATTGGGGGCTTGGTCACACGCAGGCGCGCCTACCCCACCCCGAAAGGTGAAGGCTTGCATCGGCGTGGTGCCGTTTGGGTCGCTGCTGACTTCAGTGTCACCCATCAACAAGAAGGTGACGGCTTGGCCGGGCAATGTGTCTGGAATATCCGCCCGCGCCTTAATCACCGCCACCCCCCACTCTTGACGGGCATCATTCATCGGAGCGGTGTGGAGGGTTTGAATATCTGCCAGCGGGCTGGTATGGCCGGGCAGGGTGAAAAACCCCTCTATTTGTGGATTAAAGAACGTCGTCATAACATGATTGTATCCGTAACACACACTGTTGACCAACTGCGTGTTACAGTTATCTTCAATGGCAAGTAAGGCATCGTTGACAATGCCGATACAGGTTAGCGGGAGTGATTGGGCGAAGGTTGGCAACCCAGTTAGTAAAAAAATTAATGCCATAACCAGCTTGGCGGGAGTGAGTCGTATTCGGCTGTACATTAACGGCCTACCTTTAGTCCCTAAAGAGCTTCTATAGAGCATTGTATTAGGGAAAGGTATTTTGTACATCCAACCATCTGATGATTAATCTTGCATAGACTTAAGACAATCGCATTATCAAAAACCCGTAGGGGGTGGCACATAGGCCGCCCCTACGGGTTTCTGCGCGGGTTCGTGAGAAACTACCCAGTAATCGCCAAAGATAGCGCCGCCGGGTTGCGTAGCGCACCGTTAGCCGCTTCAATCCATGCGCTGAAGCTGCGACCATCGCTGCATGTTGCGCTGATTTGGTAGTAGGCGGCGTCCGCAGTACGGCCAATCACCCGATATTCGCCGACAGGCAATAAACAGGCAAAGTTACGGTTGGTGTTTTGTGGCAGGTTGTACACGCGCTGTACCAAGAAGGTGACTATCGTCACGGGCTGGATCTCTCCCTGAGCGACCAACACGGGGACATCAGTCAAATCCCCGCGCAGGTAGATGAACTCGTTGCTTGCCCAGCCGCGAACCCCGCCGACTTCCAGCAGCCACCACGAAAAATCTTCGTTGCGCCCGCGCACAATGGCACGTTCGCCGCCGCGCACCACCGCCACTACCGTATATTCGGGGGCATCGCCGCTACGGAGGTTGAGCGCTTCAGCGTTGATAATGGCGTAGCCCGCCAATTGTTCAACGGCAGCGGGATTATTGCGCGGCACGGGAACCTGACCGCCGAGAGCTACAGAGCCAGACACCGCCACATTGCCGCCCAACGGCGCGCTAACCAACGGCGCACTCAGCATCGGCGTGCTGGCAACGCCCACGGGCAAGCCGTCACAGCCCCCTGTGGCGGTATAGACCGTCTCTTGGGCAAGGCCGTTCCCGGCAAGGCTGACAATCGTCAGGGTGATGGGGTTGGCGGTGGGTGGGGTCGCCCAAGCGTAGTTGACGCCTGTGCCGTAACTCACCGTCCCGCCTACCCAAAAGGATTCAGTGGCTGGGGTGAACACGGTCACGCCAGCGCCATCTACAGCGCTCAAGACAAAGGCTTCACGTCCTGTGGCCGTGTTGTCGCGGGTTAAGGTGATGCTGCCCCCCTCGCTCATCAGCCCCGTACAAGTGGGCGTTAAGGATAGGGCGTTGGGCGTAGCGGCAAGCGCCGGCAGAGCAAGCAAGAGCAACAGGCTGAACAGCGTCACATACACCATTGCGCGGAATCGGGGTTGCATCGGTAACACTTCCCTTTCTTGTGGAGCCAAATGCGCCGAGATTCCTCCCATCATACTACGAACCTAACCGTTTGGCACGCGGCGGCGTCTATTGAATCATAAAGTTAACCTTCATCTCAAAAATCATGTACGTGGGTTAAATTTGTGCTATACTAGGGGTACACATCAAGTTCACATACCAGAAAGAGATGCGTTCATGGTTGTTTCAGTTTGGGAAGTGCTGCTGGCCGCCACGATCACAGCGGTCTTTACCGGGTTTGGCGCGTTGCCGTTCTTCTTCGTCAAGCGCGTTTCACAACGGGTGATGGGCATCGCAAATGCCGCCGCTGCGGGGTTGATGCTCGGTGCTTCGATTGGGTTGATTGTCGAGGGCGTACAAGAAAACGCCTTCCGTTTGGGGATTGGTGTGCTGCTCGGCTTGCTGTTGATTGTGCTGGCGCGGCGCTTGATTGGGGAACGCGATGATTTGCACATCGGCGCGGTAGACGGCGCAGACGCAATGAAAATGCTGCTGATTGTTGGGATTATGACCATCCACTCCTTTGCAGAGGGGATCGGCGTTGGGGTGGCCTACGGCAACGGGGAATCGTTTGGCTGGTTTATCAGCGCGGCGATTGCCGTTCACAACATCCCCGAAGGGTTAGCCATCAGCTTAGTCTTGATCCCACGCGGGGTGTCGGTCTGGCGGGCGGCGGGCTGGAGCGTGTTCAGCAGTTTGCCGCAGCCGATTATGGCCGTGCCAGCGTTCTTGTTTGTGTTGGCCTTCGCGCCGTTTTTGGCCGTCGGGCTAGGGTTGGCCGCTGGCGCAATGATCTGGATGGTATTCAGCGAACTGTTGCCAGACGCCACCCATGAAGTGTCACGGACGACGGCCTACTCTACAATGGCGGTCTCTGTATTGGCGATGTTGGCGTTTCAGGCACTCATCGGTTAGGCACACGATATAAGCGGAACTGCCCTGCACTCGGCACCGGATACGGGCTGAGTTCGGCGGGCAGTTCCCCATAGCACCCCACGATCACCTCATCTAGCCCGTGCGTGTAGGGGTCTACCAAAATTGCCAGCCCGCCCGCTGGCACTGCGTCTAGTAGTCGGCAATCTTCGATGCGCGCCATAAATTCGTCAGTCACGTAAATGGCGGGCATAACGGGTTCCATCCCCAGATTTAAGAACTGCAACAATTGCCTGATGAAGTTATGGTCGGGGGCTTGCTCAAAGACCATCACCACCCCGACATCGGGCGGCAGGTCATGCACACGAAACAGACCGTCTTCCATATCTGGCGTATTGGGGCGTAGCAGGCGCAGTTCCACATTCAGCAGCGGCAGATGCACGCCGTAGTAGTAGCCAATTTGCCCCACCCCCAACAGCGCCGCCGTGATGAGCGTCGCCGCGCTTGCCCGCTTAGGCGTCAACCAAGCGGCTAAGGCTCGCACGCCTAACCCCGTCAAAATGGCCGCCGCCGGGAAGCCGACGACAAAGCGTGGCGACCCAGTGGTTTCAGCCATCAACAGGCCGTTGGCCGCCGAAAGCGCCACAATCCACAGCAGCGGCAAGACCTCTAACCCAAACGCCCGCCGCAGCGTGACCCAAATCCCCACCAGCGTGAAGGGTGCCACGAACGGCAACACTAAAGCGTAATTCCCCCCATAAAACGGGCTGGTTTCTGGGATCACAAACCAGACGGCAAAGGCGTCTATCAGCCGTTGGGCGTAAAACCAAAATTCGTTGTCGTTGAGCGTGCTGGTCAACATATCGTACAGCACCGTCCCATTTAACCCACTGGATGCTAGACGCGGCGCAAAGGCATCGCCGCGTTGTTGCCATGTGATGTATAGGGGGGCAACAGCGAGCGCAAACACCGAGATACACAGCCCTAGCCCGATCCAGCGCGGTATTTTTGATTGCTCATGATAATTATAGTTATCACTGGGTGATATTTTTGGAATTGCGGCACGGTCAAACAGCGCTGCCCAACTGAGCCAAATTATCACCAACGGGGCGTAAAATAACCTGCCACCTTCAAAGAAGTAGTGGGTCAAGCCTAAGCACACCCCGCCGATCACCCAATCGGCACGGCGACCATGCCGCCATGCCCGCGCCAGAGCCAGTAATGCTGCCGTCCCAAAAAACGGATCGGGGCCGTTGTAGATGGCAATGCGGCTGTAGTGGATCATCACCGGCATGGCAAGCGCGGACATCCCGCAGGCCAACGCCGTGATGCGGTCTTGGGTGAGCGTGCGCGCCAACAGATAGACCATCGCCACCGTGAGCGCGCCAAAGATCACCGCTGGCACACGGATGGCGGCAAAGTTCCAGCCGAACACCTGCACGCTCAGATACTCGAAGTAGGCGTAAATCCACGGGTAGGGCAAAATCACCGGGCTGATGGGGTGCAACAGGTGCAGGTTTAGCTCATGCAAGAAGATCATCTGTACAATGGTCGTGCGCTCGTCCAGCAGCACGCGCAACGCTTCTTGCAATTGCCACGCACGCACCGCCAACGCGCCGATCAACAGGCCAAGCACGTCCAACAGCGTATTGCGCCGAGCAACGCTCCATAACGGCCAGCCCAACCCCACGCCGAGCGCGGCCAGCCCGCCAACCCACACCGACAACTGTACCCACTCTGGGGGGGCATAGCGTGCGGCCTGAATCGCCGTCATCGCCGCCAATAACCCCACGCCGCCGAGCGTCCACAGCACACGCCACAGCTTTATCATGCCGTCCCCGCGATCATCGCCGCCACCGCCGCCTTGAGCAAGCCCGCCATGAAGCCTTCGGCGGGGCAGGCCAACGCCTTATCGCTGACGTAGTAAATCCTCTGCGGCGTGGTGATCTGCAATCCCACACGCCCGTAAGCGTGATGAACGGCGCGAAGTTCCCATGTTGCCCCGTGATGCTCAATCTCAAATGGGGTGCCAAGCATCACCGTTGCCTGTAACCAGTCGGCATAGATTGTGTCGGCAGTCGGCGCGGGCGTATGCGTCAAGTGGGCGCGCAACAGCGCAAAGGCCGCCGCGCCGATCACATCGCTAAAGCCGTCAACGGCATAGGCAATTTCTTGCTCCCGCAGGCCGACGCGGGCGTTGATCGCCATCAATGCGGCCTCAAAGCGGGTGGTCAGCGGCGGGACGTGGGTAAGCCATTCAGCAGGGGGGACGCCCTGCGGCCAAGCGTCGAGCGTGGCCGCCTGCACCGTAGACAGTGCATCGCCAGCGGCGTCTAGGCTGGCAAGCCCTTCAGGTGGCTTTGGCTGGAAGCCCGCCAGCCCAAACGATTCAGGTAGGCCGAACTGCGCCCTAAAATCGCGCAGGGGGATAAACGTCTGTGGGGTGTTTTCTATAATAAGCTGCATCGGCTGTCCTTTTGTGGGCAAAGGCACGCGGCCATTATCGCACGGATTGCCAATGAGATGGGATAGCAGCCTAATCAATACGAATTGTTCATGGTGTGTCGGGACAGATCAAACGGCTGCAATGGGTGGGGATGTTTGAGGGGATGGCTACACGACCGCTGGAGAATTAAAAAAACTCTGGTCACTACCCTCCGACGAAAACTTTTGGGAGCAGAGGGGGAGAGTGTCTTCGGGCAGGCCAGAGCTTTTTACTAGGGTTATGGGACGCGCTTTTTATTCCGCGTCGCGTTATAGATACTATAAGCGATAAATGAAGAAATGTCGGCTAGTAGCGCGGTATAGTTTGGTTAGGTTTGCGTTTGTTTTCGCCGTTGCCGTAGCGTAGGGGGTGCGGCGGGCAAACATCGTCTGGTTTCAAGGGGGGAGCGGTGTAAAATAATAGGATAAGCGGCAGCCTATTGTCTGAGGAAGTCACCCCATGAAACTGCGTTTTTTTCCCCTCTTGATGCTCTTGTTTTGGCTCTTGACCGCCTTACCGCTGATCGGCGCACAACAGACCGGCGGCACAACCACCCTGCCGACTTCTAGCCTTGTTTCGCCGTCTGCGCTGCTACCGAGCGCCTACACGTTGACGGGCTTCCGCTATGAGGCGCAAATGTGGAACAACTGTGGCCCAGCGACCATCACCATTGCCCTGAGCTATTTTGGCTACCAACCCAACCAAACCACTGCCGCCAATTGGCTAAAGCCGAACCCAGAAGATAAGAACGTTAGCCCGTGGCAAATGACCGAATTTGTCAACACGCAAGCGCCCGGCACCACCCGTGCGCTGCTGCGCTATGGCGGCGACCTGACCCTGCTCAAGACGTTGATTAGCAACGAGTTCCCCGTAGTGATTGAGGCCGGCTACGACCCCGAACCCGATCGGCTCGGTTGGATGGGGCATTATATGCTGGTCAAAGCCTATGATGACGCTGCACAACACTTCATCACCGAAGACACCTACGACGGCAGCAACCTTCCGTACACGTATGACCACATCGAGCAATTTTGGCAACACTTCAACAACGTGTATCTAGTGCTGTACGACGTTGAGCGCGAAGCCGAACTGATGACATTGCTCGGCACAAACGCCGACGCCACCCAAAATATCCAAAATGCGCTGGAACAAGCCCGCCAAAGCGCCATTGCCGACCAAACCAATGCCTTTGCATGGTTCAACATGGGCAGTAACTTTGTCATGTTGGGGATGTATCCCGAAGCGGCAGCGGCCTATGACCAAGCGCGGGCGGTAGGCGTGCCGTGGCGCATGATGTGGTATCAGTTTGGCGCATTTGAAGCCTACAATGCCGTCGGGCGCTATGAAGACACGCTTGCGCTGTCTCATGCCAACCTCAATGATGGTGGCGGCCAATATGTAGAAGAAACCTACTACTACGCGGGGGTTGCGCGTGAAGGCATGGGCGACATGGAACGGGCGATGGTGAACTACAACAGCGCCTTAGAGTTCAACCCCAACTTCAGCCCGGCGCGTGAGGCGCGTGACCGCATCGTCAGCGGCGGGTAGTGGGCGAAACGCCCATCCCGCGTAAATTTTAACGCTGCAAAGGCGGACGCCACAGGTGTCGTCCCTACGGCAATCGTGTTCTGCAAAAACCAGACGATTTCACCGTAGGGGCGTAGCACGCTACGCCCCTACAGACCCGTTGTAGCCTGTAGGGGCATGATATATCATGCCCTTACAATTACGTACATCGTTCCATAATACCTTGATTGATATTTAGAACGCGATTGGACTAGGTATTGTCCCTACAACGACGCTATGCCCACTTAATCAAGCCCATTTGGAACGGGCTGGAAAGGTACGGGTTGCGCGGCAAGATTCTAACCGAAACCCCGCGTTCGCCGCTGGTATCATAGGCAAGGCTGGCCTTAAAGACATACGCGCCGTCGGGTAAGGCGCTTGGCTCTGGCAACATTTCAATCGAGCGGCCATCTTCGGCAATCTCGCCGCGCATGTTCAACTGCCCATAGTAAACCTGCACATGCACGTCCTCTGGGGTTAGCCCGTTGAGGTAGACCTTTGCGCTGACTTCGGTTTCTGCCCCCACCTTAATTTCAGTCGAGGTTAGGGTCACCGCGCCCACACTGATCTTATCCCACACCATCCGCACACGATTTTGCCACTCCACTAGCGCCTTGCCATTTTCCATCGGCTGCGTGAGGGATTTAGCTTTGTGATAGGTGGGGATGTAATAATCTTGGGTGTATTCGCGCAACATGCGGTGGGTATTGAAGTATGGCGTCAGTTGCACCATGCTGTTCTTGACCTTCGCAATCCACTCACGCGGGAGGCTGTCTCGCCCACTGTCGTAGAACAGGGTGGCAACATCGTTTTCAAGGATGTTGTACAGCGCTTCACTCTCAATTTGATTTTGCATGGCGTGGTCTGTTTCTGCATATTCCTCGCCATTGCCAATTGCCCAGCCCAATTCTGGCGCATAGCCTTCATCCCACCAGCCGTCTAGCACGCTGAAGTTCAAACCGCCGTTGGCGATCACCTTCATGCCGCTGGTGCCGCTGGCCTCTTTGGGGCGTTCCGGGTTATTGAGCCACACGTCCACCCCTTGATAGAGGTAGCGCCCAATATTCATATCGTAGTCTTCTAGGAACACGATGCGGTTACGGAACAAGGGCTGGCGTGACAGCTGGTCAATTTGACGGATAAACTCTTTGCCGGGGATGTCGTGCGGGTGCGCCTTGCCTGCAAAGATCAATTGAATGGGGCGCTCTGGATGGTTGAGAATGCGGTTGAGGCGGTCAAGGTTGCTCATAAACAGCGTGGCGCGCTTGTAGGTGGCAAAGCGCCGCGCAAAGCCAATGGTCAACACATCTGGACTCAGCACTTCTTCGGCGGCCTTGATTTCAGACATCGCTGCGCCGCGCCGTTCCAATTGCATCTTGAGTTGGGTGCGGACGAACGACACCAGCCGTTCGCGGCGGCGTTCGTGGGTGCGCCACAGTTCAGAGTCGGGAATGCGGCGGACATCTTCCCAGATCGTGGGGTCGTCTAGCTTCTTGTGCCACTCTGGGTCAAGGTAACGGTCAAACAGCCCCTGCATTTCACGACTCAGCCACGTATGAACGTGAATCCCGTTGGTGACCGCGCCAATCGGCACTTCATCCACAGGCACGCCGGGGTAGTTCCACTGCCACATGCGGCGGCTCACGACGCCGTGTAGCTTTGCCACCCCGTTAGACATATTCGAGAGGCGCACGGCCATCACCGGCATGGAGAACAATTGATAGCCGTCCAGTTGTTCGCGCCCCAAGTCAATGAACTGGTCGCGGGTTAACCCCAATGATTGATAATACTCGGTGAAATGCTCGTCAATCAGGTCAAAGCCAAAGCGCTCTAGCCCTGCTGGAACTGGGGTATGGGTGGTGAAAATGTTCGCAGAGGCAGTAATCACTTTGGCTTGCTCAAAGGTCACGCCTTCTTCAAGCATCATGCGGCGGACGCGCTCTAGCGCTAAAAAGGCCGAATGCCCTTCGTTCATGTGGACGACGTTGGGCTTATAGCCGAGCTTTGCCAACATACGGGTGCCGCCAATCCCCATCAAGATTTCTTGGCGGATTCTGGTGCGGCGGTCGCCACCGTAGAGGCGTGAGGTCAAGTTACGGTCTTCGGCAAGCGGATTTTCTTCGATGTTGCTGTCTAGCAAGTACAGCGGCACACGCCCCACTTGTACCTTCCAGACAATCGCTTGTAGTTCACGCCCCGGCAAGGGAACGCTAACGCGCATTGGGCTGCCGTCCGCTTCACGTTGCAGTTGCAGCGGCAGGTGAGCAAGGTCGTTGATCGGGTAGCTTTCTTGCTGGAAGCCGTCTGCATTCAGGTATTGGTGAAAGTAGCCCTCTTGGTAAAGCAGGCCAACCCCAATCAACGGGATGCCTAAGTCGCTGGCGCTTTTCAGGTGATCTCCGCTGAGGATGCCTAAGCCGCCGGAATAATTCTGAAAGGATTCCGTCAGGCCGAATTCCATAGAGAAGTAGGCCACCAGCATGTCTTGTGCTTGGCTGTCGTAAGTGGTCTTATACCAAGTGTTGGTATCTGCCATATAAGCGTCAAAGGCTTCGCACACCCGATGAAAGTGTGCCATGAATGCAGCATCTTTACTGGCTTCTTCTAGCTTAAATTGGTCGAGCAAGCCCAACATCAACACTGGGTTATGGTATGTCTGATCCCATACAGCGGGGTCAAGGCGGCGGAACAGCATAATCGTTTCATGATCCCACGACCAACGAAGGTTGTAGGCCAACTCTTGCAGCCGCTGAAGGGCTTCTGGCAAGTTGGGGATGACGTTGATCCGTGCAATTGG
>JBMOFU010000147.1:0-9963 GCA_049318725.1 Phototrophicaceae bacterium
GCAATGTATTGCGCCCCTACCCATTGCCCAATGAGAATTTAGAATACATTTGCCCTGCCTAAGGCTGTCGTTCATGGGGTGAATCACAGCGCGGTGTGTTATAATTCGGCCTAATGTTCACTTTTCAGCGGTTCATTACCTAGAACGGAGCCACTATGCGCGACGTGGTTGTCGCCATTGACCTTGAAACGACCGGGCTTGACCCCCAACATGACGGCATTATGGAAATTGGGGCGGTTCGGATCAAAGAAGGTCAGGTCATTGATGAATTTTCGACCTTTGTCAACCCAGAGGTAGCCATTTCAGAACGCGCAACCCTCATCACAGGGATCAAACAGTCCGATGTTGCTAGCGCGCCACGCCCGCGGGTTATCTTGCCAGATTTGGTGGCATTTATCGGTA
Organism: Phototrophicaceae bacterium; assembly: GCA_049318725.1. Lineage (GTDB taxonomy): Bacteria > Chloroflexota > Anaerolineae > Aggregatilineales > Phototrophicaceae > CAIRDJ01. The sequence goes on from JBMOFU010000147.1 coordinate 403, forward strand.
ATGCACCGATTGTCGGCCATAGTGTAGATTTTGACCTCGGTTTCTTAAATAAGTATGGCGTTTACCTCCCGAACACGGTATTAGATACCTATGACCTTGCCTCAGTGATTTTACCCACTGCGGCGCGCTATAACTTGCATAACCTCACCGCCATGTTCGGCATCTCGCTAGAAGAAGCCCACCGCGCCCTTGATGACGCACGCGCCTCTGGCATCTTGTATTGGCGGCTTTACGAAAAGGTGTTAACGCTCCCGCTGGATGTACTTGCCCTAGTCAACAAGGCCGCCGCAGGGTTGGGCTGGCACGCTGCCCCCACCTTTGCCGCTGCTTATGAGGAACGGCGCGGGCAGAGCAACGAAACAGAATTACACCCCCGCCGCCGCATGATTAACTGGGATGACTTCCCCCCCTTGCAGCCCAACGACGACATCGAAAAGCTGCCCCCCAAGCAAATCGCAGAGATTTTCATGCCCAACGGCGAGCTTGCCCAGTCCATGTCGGCCTATGAGTACCGCCCACAACAGGCAGAAATCGCACGGGAAATCACCCAAGCCTTTAATGAGTCTGAACACCTGCTGATTGAAGCAGGCACCGGTACAGGCAAATCTATGGCGTATTTGGTTCCTGCTGTGGAATGGGCAATGTTGAACAACGAGCGCGTGATTATTTCCACAGACACCATTGCCCTACAAGATCAATTGATGCAGAAGGATATTCCAGCGCTGCAAAAAGCACTGGGGATCAATTTGCGTGCGGCTGTCCTCAAAGGGCGCTCGAATTACCTCTGCCCGATTTTGCTAGAGGATATGAAGCGCCGTGGCCCGACCAGCATTGAAGAATTGCGGGTGATGGTCAAAATTCTGGTGTGGCAACTGGAAAGTGACAGCGGCGACAAAACCGAAATCAGCCTGCGCGGGATCACTGAAAATAGCATCTGGAACCGCCTCAGTGCCGCCGAAGGGCAAGGTTGCCGAGGCAACGCCTGTGTGGATGAACTGGGAGTGGATTGCCCATTTTACCGCGCCTACCGTACTGCACAGGCGGCACATTTGGTGGTGGTCAATCATTCGCTATTGGTGGCCGACGCCCGCGCAGAAAACCGCGTCCTGCCAGATTACCAGTACATTGTGATTGACGAAGCCCATCATCTTGAAGAAGCCGTCACTAGCAGCATGGAATTTTTGATTGATGAAATCACGTTATTGCGGCGCTTAGATGATTTAGGCGACAGCAAACGTGGCCTGTTAGTAGACCTTGCCACCGCCCTCAAGCGCAGCGATGTTCCGGCAAAAACCATCGAACGCATCAACGATTACGCCCTGAGCGTGACCGACGCTGCCAACAAGATGCAAAAGCATGTGCAATATCTGTTTAAGGCGATGAACCAATTTGCGGTCAGCACAGGGGAAGTCCGTGAGGGCGAATATGTGACCAGCATCCGCATTATTGACAATATGCGTGTGATGCCGTCCTTTGTCGAGGCCATCCAACGCTGGCAAATCTTGCAAGAGTTCATGCTGACCATCAGTGAAGCCGCTAATCACCTCTATGAGGTCTTAGGCCGCCTAGACATCTATGCGATTGACCACTACGGCGAGCTACTCCGCAACGTACAGGCAGCGTCACGCTACCTGCAAGAGACGCATACCCAATTAGAAAAGTTCTTTGACTCGCCAAGCGGCAACACGATTTATTGGGTATCGGTTTCCCCCGATGGACGGCGGCTTTCGATGCACACCGCACCGCTTCATGTTGGAGAAATGATCGCTAGCAACCTGTGGAATAACCGCCGTTCGGTGATCCTCACCAGCGCCACACTCCGCACGGCTGGCTCATTTGCCCACATCCGTGACCGAATAGACGCGCAAGAAGTCAAAACGATTGAGGTCGGTTCACCCTTCGACTACAAGCGCTCTACCTTATTGTTCCTGCCCAACGACATGCCAGACCCGTCACAGTTCCAGAACTACCAAAAGGCCATTGAGCGGGCAGTGATTGACCTTGCAACTGCCTTAGACGGGCGTGTACTCGTGTTGTTCACCAGCTATGCCCAATTGCGCCAAACCTCAAAGGCTATTACATCACAGTTGGCGCTTCAGAATATCACCATCTACGACCAAAGCGACGGCTCTAGCCGCCAATCGTTGTTAGAGGGGTTCAAAACCACACAAAAGGCCGTTTTGCTTGGCACACGGAGCTTTTGGGAAGGGATTGACATCCCCGGAGACTCGTTAAGCGCAGTCATCATCACACGGCTTCCGTTCCCGATCCCTAGCGACCCGATTGTGTCTGCACGCGGAGAAACCTACGACAACTCGTTCAGCGAATTTATGGTTCCAGAGGCCATTCTACGCTTCCGACAGGGGTTTGGGCGGTTGATCCGTAGCAACACAGATCGAGGGATTGTTGTGGTATTAGATAGCCGAATCATCAGCAAACAATATGGGGTAGCCTTTTTAGATTCCCTGCCAGATTGCACGCGCGTCAAAGGCAGCCTAGCCAAACTGAGCGCCACCGCAAAAGACTGGCTCGCAAACCCACCGCGACCCTAGTTCACCCTAGCCAGAAGAGGACAGCAATGCAAACGCCAGCAGGCAAAGAATGCCGTCACTACTACCAAGACTTTCACCGTGGGCGGAACATCCAAGAGTGCCGCCTCGTCAAAGAAAATCCAGAGTCCCTGCGCTGGAAGCCGGTGGACTGTAGCCTTTGCCCTGTGCCAGAAATCCTCAACGCCAACGCCAGCAAGGATATGCAACTCACCCTAACCGTCCGCACGCGGCTGTTAGGGTTGGGGCGCAAGTTGACCGTCGCCGCCCACTGCCTACGGCATAACATCCCGATTGAAGACCCGTATATCGGTTGCCCCAAAGATCGTGAAGAACGCGGTGCAGCCCTAGACATCTTTCGCAAAGCCCTTGAAAATGACACAAACCCAGAATGATTAAAGCCGTCTTGTTAGACCTTGACGATACCCTGCTGTTCAATGACGATCAGGTGTTTGTCCCTGCCTATCTGCAGGCAGTAGAGCGCTACTTTCAGGCAACTTTCAACTACAGCGGGATGTCTAAGCACATCCGCACATCACTTAAGGCGATGATGGCGCCAAAATCTTACGCGGCGAGCAATATGCAGGCTGCGATAGACAGCATCGCTGCCGAAAGCGCGTTCCCTAACGAAACGTTATCGCAAGGCTTCGCGCAATTCTATGCAGAAGCCTTCCCCCCATTGCATAGCCTAACACGCCCTAACCCCGTGGCTCAACCGTTGGTCGTGTGGCTACAAGCGCAAGGGATTGCTGTCACCATTGCCACCAATCCGGTGTACCCCACCCAAGCGATTCAACAACGGCTTGTATGGGCTGGGCTTTCTGGCAACCTGAGCGATTACGCCTTTGTCACCACTGGCGAGGCCATGCACTTTGCCAAGCCAGACCCGCGCTACTACATCGAGACGATTGCGCGGCTTGGCGTAGAGCCTGACGAAACGCTAATGGTGGGCAACAGCCTAGAGAATGACATTTCCCCGGCGCGGGCGGTGGGAATCCAGACCTATCACATCCTCAAGGAAGGCGAACCTGCCAGCCAAAATAGCGGCACACTAAACGACCTATTCCACCAGTTCCAGCAGGGTTGGCTTGAAACACTAGAGCCGATCCCAGTGTCTCCGTCAATGGTGCTTCACGAACTTGAGGGGAATTTAGGGGCATTGTTTGGCATCCTAGCAGAAGTCAAACCCTACCAATGGATGCAGCACCCTGACCGACGCGAGTGGTCAATTTTACAAATTGTGCGGCATTTGGCAGAGCGCGAAGCCAGCGTACAACGCGCCGAACTGGAAACGATCCTCTACCAAGACAACCCGTTCTTAATGCCCTCACCGTTGCCGCCTGATCCTGAAGAAAGCGGGGATGTTTGGGCCACAGCAGAGGCATTCGTCCAAGCGCGGGAAGTCACACTGGCGTTGCTGCGCCCATTGCCGCCAGAGATATGGGCGCGGCCAGCAAATCATAGTACATTTGGGAAGACCACACTATTAGAGATGGCTCATTTCACCGCGCAACACGACCGATTGCATATTACGCAAATTTGCCAAACGCTCGGCAAATGTGACTAGACAACTTCCCCCAAATCGGTATAGCATATTAAGGCATGTGGGTGTCACGCAGGCAGTTCGCCTCAACCACATGGGATGTTGTGGCGAGGCATCCGTAAGCCAGATGGGGAAGTTTGCAATACCTTGTGCTTCAGAGATTGTGGTTCTTGCAAAATGTACTCTCACGAGTACCGCATCAAGCTCCTAGATTTTGCTGGGTGGCATGTGTGTACTAAAAAAAGGCTTGCCCAAAACCAGCCAGATCAATTCTAGGAGATTCTAATCATGGCAGATCGTGTACGCGGAACCGTAAAGTGGTTCAACGCTGAAAAGGGCTTCGGCTTCATCACCCAACCCAATGGCCCAGACCTTTTCGTCCACTACTCAGAGATTCAGGGACGCGGCTATCGGTCGCTCAACGAAGGCGATCAGGTCGAGTTTGAAATCACCGACGGCAGGAAGGGTAAGCAAGCCAGCACGGTCATCGTGCTAGAGGCCAACTAGACGAGCATTTTCTGGGTCATTTTGCCAAATCAAAAAACGACTCCCCGCGCTTGGGGAGTCGTTTTTTATACGGCTTTGATCCGCAAGCAGATTAAGGTCATGAAAAAACCACCCAAGTTTGGATGGTTTTTGTAAGTAGGGTGGATAATGGGGCTCGAACCCACAACATTCTGAACCACAATCAGACGCTCTGCCATTGAGCTATACCCACCACATGACAATGGAAATGATACCAGATTCGCCAATTTTGTCCAGTGGAAGTTTCACCCCACGCAGGGTGATTGCATCAAACTTGGGGGGGACAAAATAAAGCCGCATACGGGATATGTGTGAGGCATGACATATCCCATTTTGAAGCGGATGCCTTTTTACCCCACACACCCATTGTCAACACTGGTTTTGTATCAGCACGGTTGTGAATGCGCGAAGACTTCAAGAATTACAGCGATTCGCAAATGCTTAATCCCGTAATAAGGCTTGATACACAGACTCGACATCTTCAAGGCGGCACAGTTGCGCCCCGGGGTTCATCACTGCCGCCGTGCCAGCCGCCACGCCATAGCGCGTCGCATCAATGATATGAGCGCCCTGTGCCAAACGCAAGGTGATCGCCCCGACCATGCTATCCCCCGCCCCCACCGCACTCCGCATGGGGACGACAGGCGCACGAAAGCGTTGGGTAATGTCTTGTGTCACGAGCAATACGCCGCGTGCGCCCATCGAGACGACAACCACTTCACACTTGCCGTCTTGGATCAATGAGCGGGCGGCGTCCTCTTGATGGCGATCATCGGCAATATCCTCCGCGCCGCTGAGGGCTGCCAATTCGCGCAAATTGGGCTTGAGCATAAACAACGGGGCATGGGCGTCTAATACGGCTTGGAGCGCCTGACCGGAGGTATCTAACACTAGGCGGCTGCCTGAAGCGGCAATCACTTGTGCAGCTTGGGCGTAAAAGTCATCCGGCACCCCCGGCGGCAGGCTACCGCTGAGTACCCAATACGCGGGCGGTTCGGGGATTTCCGCTAACGCCTCCAACACCGCTTGCCACTCGCTCGATTGAACGATCCCGCCGGGCATCCCAAAGCGATACTGTTGCTCGGTGACACTTTCGTACACGATGAAGTTTTCCCGCGTCATAGATTGCACAGGGATCACCCGCTGCTGAAGTTGCTCGGCGGCCAAAAGCGCTTCTAAAAATCGGCCTGTAGTGCCACCTGCCAAATACCATGCAGCAGATTCGCCGCCTAAATTGTGAATGGCACGGGACACATTCACCCCGCCCCCACCTGCTTCATACACAGCCTGCCCACAGCGGAGCTTCATTTCTGGCGCTACACGGTCTACGGTGGTGTTGACATCTACGGCTGGATTCATGGTTAACGTCATAATGGTTTGTTGCATGGTTCACTTTTCCCTAAAGGTTGGCAAGCCGCCCCTTTTCAATTTCATCAGATGGGCGTAAAACAGAGTGCATAGCTATGTAGTCTGCCAACGACAAAAACAACCTGCAAGCGTGAGGTCAGGGCATCATGCAAGAGAAAACCGTGAAAGTGCTAAACATCGGCTGTGACGGTTGCGTTCGCACCATCCAAAAGGAAGTTGGGGCGCTCAGTGGGGTGACTTCTGTGGTTGGGAACACCCAAAGCCAATTGGTAACAATTCATTGGGAAGCCCCAGCCGATTGGGCAGCCATTGAATCTACCTTAACGACCATTGATTACCCCCCCACCCCGGCATAATTTTCCCCGCGGCAAACCGACCCGCGACTGAAGGGTTTGTTGCGGGTTAAATAATGTTGCACAACCTAAACCTTACACCGCTTTCGTTGTGTGACGCTCTGTGCTACCATGAGAAGGATTAAGAAAAGCCGTTACCACTATCACATTAAGGTATTTCATGGTCAGGGAACTGGCGCGGCCTCAGCGCATTTTGTTCGTTGTGGCTGAAGATTCTACATATCTTTTTCACCTTCATGACTATCTTATCAACGACGCCTCCGTGATAGTTTCGTTAGTGTACTCTATTGTTGAAGCCGAAGATTGTTTGAGCCAAACCCCGCCAGACGTTTTGATCTTAGACGACACTGCCACTGGCATAGCGCTGCTCAAGATCACAGCATCCAGAAAACCAACAAAAACCTTTCATCCGCTTATCACCTTCATCAGCGATGACCCATCATACCTGAAAAGCCATGCGGATTTGATTTTGCCACCCATTCACCCTTCATTTTTGATGCAGGTGTTGACCCTGCAATTACACCATCATCAACATCACATCGCCCAACATCAAACTGAAGATGCCATCAACATCCTAAAAACGTCCATTGTGCATACAGTGTCTCATGAGTTAAAAACGCCGCTTTTGCAGGTGAAATCTGCCATTGCCCTCATTGCAGAAGATTCTAACGAAGACCGCCTCGTTCAAATGGCGGTAGCTGCCACCACCCGCCTTGAAGACGTGGTCAAGAAAATCACCCTGCTGGCAGACAGCCTCAACGGTCACTTCGGTGTTGTGCTGGTACAAGAAAGCCTTGACCAAGCCATCCGTAACTTACGGCGCAGTTGGGCGCATAAAGACGCTGTTCACCGCGTTGAATGCCGCATTAGCCCGTCACTGCCGGCGGTTATGTCTGATAAACAAGGCTTGGGGATTGTGCTACAAGAATTGATTGATAATGCGCTCAAATTTAGTGCGCCAGACACCCCAGTCATTGTAGAAATCAGCAGGGTGAACAACGGGGTCAAGATCAGCGTGAATGACCGTGGGATCGGCATCGCCCCCGACAAAACCCAACAGATATTTGACTCGTTTTATCAAATAGATAGCTCTAGCACCAAGCATTATGGCGGGATTGGCGTTGGGCTTGCTATTGTTCAGTTAATCCTTGAAAAACAAAATGTACTTCCCCAAGTAGATAGTGTGTTGGGCAAATATAGTCGCTTTTGGTTTGTATTACCGTTGGCTGATCTTCTGTAGAGTAATGGTTAAGGGTTGGTTGCGTTCAATCCAGATTTTATGTAAAATACGTTTAGATTGTTCTGAAAGTAACAAACGATCCAGCCTACCTTAGGATGCCTACGAAATCATGACACTACACCACTCCAACGCCTTTACTGAAACCCTAGCCCTAAGAGAAATTGACTGGCTAGATACAGATACCATGATTGAAGCTGTAGACCAGCTGATGATGAGCAGCACTGAAAGCGATGTACAACTGCTCACTGAAACCAGCCATCACATTATCGGTGCCGGCGGCAAGCGCGTTCGTCCACGCCTGTTATTGTTGAGCTATTTGGCACTGGGTGGGACGGATATTGATTATGTACTCCCAGTTGCAGCATCCCTAGAATTAGTCCATACCGCCAGTGTTGTGCATGACGATATTAACGATCATGGGGTTTTGCGGCGTGGACGGCCTTCGATCAATGCCAAGTGGGGGCGCACATTTGCACTGCTCACTGGGGACTTTTTGTTCACCAAAGTCTATGAATTGATGGCAGACTATAGCAGCGTCAACCGTGTGTTTGCCGTTTCGACAAAGGCGCTGGTTGAGGGGGAAACCCTACAAGCAGCTGCAGTGAAAGAAGGCAACTTTACGCCAGATGTCTACCTGCGCGTGATTGCCCTCAAAACTGCGGAATTATTCCGCGCTTCCACCCTCAGCGGGGCGATTTTGGCCGGGGCAACACCTTCCCAACAGGATAGCCTAAGCGAGTTTGGCTTCAAGGTGGGCATGGCCTTCCAGATTATGGACGATGTGCTAGACATCACTGGGAACACTGAACAACTGGGTAAAACGGCTGGCCTAGATTTGCAACAAGGCAAGGGATTCACCAACATTACCGACCCAACCGCCAATGACCCAATGGCACGCATCAAAACAGAGATGATGAAAGGTGACCGCCTAGAGCAAGCCAGCGCACAGGCCAATCACTTTATCGAAAGCGCGCTAGAAGACCTTGATGGGGTTCCAGACAGTGCGCCAAAAGACAAGTTAATCGAACTCGCCCATCAGGTCATAGACCGCACACATTAACGCCGATGCTCTATATAAAGTTCAATAGAACCCCTAACCGACGGTAGCCCTGTCGGTTTTTCTTTATCTGTTCGGGGCTATAATGAGGTCATTCATGCCCTTACCCACAGATGAAAGAGGACTGCTGTGTTAAAAGTTGTCTCAGTAGAAACCCTGCGTAGCATTGAAGCCAGTGCAGAAAAAAACGGCATTACCATTGATACGCTGTTCGAGCGCGTGGCCGAAGTCGTCGCTGGGCGCGTTCGCCAATGGATTATGGACGTTCCAGAGCCGCGTGTAACCGTGCTGGTGGGTAGTGGCAACAACGGCGCAGATGGGCTACTGGTAGCCACTTTACTTGCCCAAGACCCATCCGTACAAGTTGGCGTGTATTTGGTCAAACCGCGCGCCGCGGATGACCCATATTTACAAAAAGTACAAGCGGCCAATTTATTTGTGGCCGACGCCGAAAACGACCAGCAACACCGCGTGCTGCGGAACATGGTCGCCAGCGCCAACCTCATCGTAGACGGCATCTTTGGCATTGGCGCACACCTCCCCATTGAGGGCGACCTTGTAAAGGTGTTCCGTAACATCCAACAAGCGCTTAACGAAAGCATTCCATTGCCCCCAGAAGGGCTACTGATTGACCCATCTTCGCCTTCAGAGCCACTGCCAGACTTTTCTAAGCCGATCATCATTGCCCTAGACTGCCCTAGCGGGGTCAACGCCGACACTGGCGAAGTGGATAAGTTAGCGCTCAAGGCCGATGAAACCATCACCTTTATTGCCGCCAAAACGGGGCTATTACTCCCCCCTGCAAGCAATTACGTCGGGCAACTGTTGATTGCCACGCTAGGGATTACGGAAGAAGTCGCGCCAGAACTCAAGCAGGCTAACGTCCAATTGGCAGATAAGCGCCTTGTGCGTAGCATCCTCCCTGA
>JBMOFU010000148.1:0-9927 GCA_049318725.1 Phototrophicaceae bacterium
TGAGACCTTTTATAACCCTATCTTTCTGATCTTAAACAGGCTCTCATCCCTCATCCCTGCTTTTACTGCCCTTCCTGCTTTTGTTCTAACGCATGAAGCGCAGATTGAGCAATTTCGATGTCCTTCGCTTCTGGCAATCCGCTGACGCCTAGCGCGCCGACGGTCACACCATTGATGACAATCGGCAGGCCGCCGCCCCAAGTGACGTAGCGCAGTTCGCCAAAGTTCGTCATGGGGAAGCCGCCTTCGCGGGAGCGCCGCCCTAATTCGCCAGAGGGGATTTGCTCACGGGCGGCAGTATACGCCTTGTTGATGGCAATTTGGATGCTGGGCAGGCGGCAACCATCGGTACGGATGAACGCCAACAGTTCGCCGTGTTCGTCTACGACTGCCGCCGCTGCGCCAAGCGCTTCTGCTTCTAGGCGGGTACGAATGGTGTCTATCAAGAACGCGGCGTCGCTGTGGGACAATACGGTTTTTTCGTGCATGGTAGAGCATATCCTTTACGGTGATTGCTAGTTCATGTTTTTGGGTTGTTTTGCGGACAAGGCCTGCCTTGTCCCTACAGGATGAGGTCGCATTGCAACGGTTTTGTAGGGACGACACCTGTGTCGTCCGTCTTTGTGGCGTTAAAACCCGTTACTAGCAATCAGGGTATCCTTTATCGAAAGGTCAGCGCTGGAGCATAGCAATCGCGGTTTGAATGGTGCGTTGCAGGTTCGGCGTGTTTTCACGCTCTAGCGCTTCTTCAAGGTAGGGGATGGCTTGTAAGTCGCCAACGCGCCCAAGCGATTCTGCGGCAGCCCGCCGCACGTTGGCACTAGGGTCGGTTTCAAGACACTGCATCAAGGCTTTGCCAGCACCGAAATCCCCAATTTTGCCTAAGGCAAATGCGGCGTTGTAACGTACCCAGTCTGCAGGGTCTTGCAACGCGGCCAAGAGCGGCTCAAGGGCTTGGTTGGCTTCAAGTTCCCCAAGCGCGTGAGCGGCTTGGCTACGTACCCACTCGTCCGAGTCATCCAACATTGGGATAATCAGCGGGATGACATCGCCATTGCGGAAACGCCAGAGTGCATCTACCGCACAACTACGGACAAGATTTTCTGGGTCGTTGAGTGCGGCGGCAATCCCTTTAATCGCGCTGGGGTCACCAACCCAGCCAAGCGCGCTGATGGCGTTACGGCGTGTGGAGGGGTGTTCATGATGAAGCAACTCCAGTAGTGCTGGCACGGCTTCTGACGAGCGCAATTCCCCTAAAGCGCGGGCTGACCAATCTTGCACACGCTCATCTGGATGATGTAGGGTACCGAGTAATGCCGGGATTGCCCGTGCATCGCCAATTTCCCCTAGCGCCCACACGGCCAAGCGTTGTACATGTACCTCATCGCTCGTTTTCAGCGCCGCAATCAGGGGAAGCACACTGTCGGGGGCGTTATCTAACAGTTGCACAGCCGCCCGCTCACGGATGTCGTTGTTGGCATGGCTTAAGTCCAAAATCAAGGTTTGGATAATGTCTACAATGTCTATTGGCATGACTGCCGCCCTAACCTATATTTACAAAATTAATGTAACACACCAAAGGAAAACTCACAATAAATCTGAGTTAGGGGTTTGATTAAGGTCTTCAATGACCTGTTTTTCCAAGTCCCACAGTTCATTGCGGCGGCGCTCTTTATACAGTTTGCCTAATCTTGGGTAGCCGTTGGCATACTCTTTAGCCCACTCACGGGCAAAACTGCCATCTTTGATTTGGTCAAGCGTAACTTCCATCAAGCGCTGCATCTTGAGGTCGTCAAAGCGGTCTTGACGGCTCAACATGCCATATTGGGTGTGCGGGGCAGTAAAGGTGATGGCGTCCAGTAGGCCGTGCTTGCCGGCACGCGCTAGGTAATCGGTAAATTCACCCGACAGGTACAGGTCAGTGAAAACCGCCTCTGGCGGGTAGCCTTGATCTATCAGCAATTGGGCGGCGGTGAGCATCACATGCTGGAAGGCCGGCAAAACCGCCTGCTCAATGAATAAGTCTAGCTCGGCTTCGCGCTCAAAGTTCATCTCAATGGCGCCTGCCCGCAGGCTCCCAACGGCGTGGGCTAACGCCAAGACGATTTCCCACGTATGGCCGCTGGCGTCCTGCCCAACCGAGATAAAGCTGTAGAAGCCTTTGCCCGCCAAATAGCGTTCGCGGACGGCTTCGCCAATCGTGCGCGGGGCAATCAAGCCGACATCCACAAACGGCGGCGCTTCGATGAAGCCGAACGCGATGTTATACGCGCTGGCAAAGATGAGCGCGTCCCCCTTTTGTAAGTGTGGCGCCACTTGTTCCAGATAGACTTCGGGCATGGCTTCGTCGGGGATGGTCAACAGCACAATATCGGTCTGCTGAATGGCCTCTGGGATGGGCATCACGGTCATTTGGTCGGCTTGCGCGGTCTGGAAGTTTTCCCCCGCACGCGTGCCAACAATCACATTCACGCCACTGTCGCGCAGGTTCAGCGCCATTGGACGCCCCATTTTGCCGTAGCCGATCACGGCCACAAGGCGGTTGTGTAAAAAGGTAGGGTCGGCGTCTGCTTCACGGTAAATTTGGGTCATCGGGCAAGGCTTTCAGGGTGAAGGCAAAATGGCAAAATAGCTCACATGGCTAGGCCGAATGATGCTGAAGTCGCGGCGGTCTAGCGTGCCGATCTCGGTGATGTTCAGCCGTTCGGCAATGGCGCTGATCGCACAATCTACAAAGTCCAGTTCGGCTTTGGGGTAGGCTTGCATCATCGCTTGGGCGCGGGTGAGGTCAGCCTTGATTGTTTCTTCAAACGGGAATTCTAAAGCAACCACCGTTCGTAAAAATCCAGCGACTGCTGGCATCCCCCCTGCTCTGCGAAAAAGAAAAGCTGTTTCTGGCAAAATGACCAGCGGGATAATCAGGCGGGGCTTTTCTTGAACAAAGAATGACCGCACCCGTTCATGACTCGGATCATCTTTGTTCAGAAATGAATACAGAAAACTGGTGTCCAACAGGATTTTATTGCTGCTCATCAGTTTCATAATCCTTCATGCGACTGATAAGGTAGTCTGTGTATTCTTCGCGCAAACGGTCTTTGAAGCCTTCATGCGTCGTCACTTCTGCACCAAATCGCAAATCTGCTTGGTCTATGATTGCAAGTGTGCGTGCAACTCTTGCTTGAGCTGCAACATCCGTTTCTTCAACTTCGGCAGGTTTCGATAATGGCAAAACAACCTCTAGCACTTCATCCGGCGTGCGCTGTTGTTCAGCGGCAAAGGCCAATAGGCGGCGGGTCAATTCAGGGGAAAGCACATAGTTTTCCATGAGCGGTACTCCCAAGCAGGGTCTAGCAGTTAGATAGTACGATTATATCACGCTTGCCTAACAAGTAGTGCTTCGTACAGGGGGGCGGGGCATTGCCTTCTCGAAAACCAGACGATTTTACCGTAGAGGCGATCCACCGAGCCGCCCCTACGCTTCCTCTATTGTCACTCCTTTATAATCGCGGTATTGTTGAGTTACCTTTATTGAGAACGCTCCCATATCCGTTTGGAGAACTGTTGATGACAACCCCATTTGTACTTGGTGTGAACTATTGGCCGCGCCGCAAAGCGATGAATTGGTGGAAGCAGTTTGACGCCGACGAAGTGCGCGAAGAATTCGACATCATCGCCAGTGTCGGGATGAATGTTGTTCGCATTTTCTTGTTGTGGGACGACTGGATGCCAACCCCAACGACCGTAGACGCCGCCTGCCTAGACAACCTCGGCACGGTGTTGGATATTGCCGCCGAGCGCAATCTGGGCTTGGACATTACCTTCTTTACCGGTCACATGAGCGGGCCTAACTGGGCGCCGGGCTGGATGCTCAGTGATGAGGTGCCGTTCCCTGTCCCGGCATTAAGTAGCCATCAACGGCAGGTAATAAGTGGCGGCCAAGAAGTCCACACCAACTATCGCAACTTCTTCAACGACCCGTTGGTGATTGACGCAGCCAAGTTGCTCTTGCACACGGTGGTAGACCGCTACGAAGATCACGCAGGGGTGTGGATGTGGAACTTGGGCAATGAGCCAGACTTGTTCGCGTGGCCTGCCGATCATGCACAGGGGCAGGCGTGGGTACGTGAAATGACCGCGCTGATTAAGGCGCTTGACCCGATCCATCCGGTGACGTGCGGCCTGCACATGGATAGCGTAGTCCAGAACAACGGGCTACGCCCGAACGAAGTTTTTGCCGAAACGGATGTAGCCGTGATTCACGGTTACCCGATGTATGCGGGCTGGTCACGTCAGCCGCTTGACCCCGATTTCGTCCCCTACGCCTGCGCGCTGGTCAGCGCCTTCTGTGGCAAGCCGACGCTGGCCGAAGAATGGGGCGGCTGCACGACCGATCAAGCGCAAAGTGAAGTGTGGGAGTGGGAAGGCTACAACCGCACGCACAAGCAATTTATGGCGTCTGAAGCGGACTTTGCCGATTACGTTGGCAAGGTGTTGCCGAACCTGCTGGAAGTTGGTTCAACGGGCGCCTTGTTGTGGTGCTTTGCCGATTACGTCCCGGAATTGTGGGACTCGCCCCCGTGCGACTATCAGCGCCATGAGCGCTTCTTCGGCTTAGTCCGCCCCGATGGTAGCCTGAAACCCCATGCAGACGTGATCCGTGCGTTTGCGGCTACCAACCCAACCGTACAGCCTGCGACGCGCACCGTCACGCTGGATGTCACGCCAGATGCCTACTTTGACGCGCCGCTGGAGCATAGTTCGCGCCTGTACCGCGACTATATCGCACGGTACGAAGGCGAATAGGGCAATCGTGTTCTAAATCCACAAATTATTATTGAACAATGTACGTATTTGTAGGGGCATGATATATCATTCCCCTACGGAACTGTTGTCTGATGTTTTCGGTTTTTCGGCGTTGTGCGGGCGAGTCAGGCCTCGCCCCTACACAATGGGTTCCTATAAGGGCTGTTGTAGGGACGACACCTGTGTCGTCCGTCAGGGTTAGGGCGTCAATGAACGCTGCGCCTATCGCGGGATTATTCGGAATAATGTCTATTGTTGTTATCCTTATAATACCCCATTGACTTCATCCGCCGTTGCACCCGTAAGGTCAAGCAACCGCTGCCACAGCCCACGCACGATACCCTCTAGTAACCCAATCAGTGCGGCCAACTGGATTAGCCGAAAGAGGGCAAACATCCACGCCTGCCCGCTGTGATGTAAAATCCAGCTGTTGGGGAGCAGTACCAGCACCAACGGAAGCACAATCAGCGCCAAATGCCCGATGACCGTCAATAACAGGCTCAGGTTATCCTCAAGGCCAAGCATGGGGGTCAACAGCCCAAGCAATGCCCCCAACACCACATCGTAGATGTTCAACGCCAACAGCGCGACAATCAACACCGCCCAATCAGTGATGAAGTCCAGCACGCCAAAGTAGCCGCCCGAAAAGCCGAATAGCCACAGGTTGACCGAGATCAAGCGCAGCCACCACATCCCAATCCATGCGGCTTGATGCAATGGCGCGGGATAGTGCATCATCATCTGGGCGAGTTGCCAGCGGCTACGCAATTGCCCCATGGGGCTGACGCTTAACAGGTCAAGCAGGTGAGATTGATTGAGCGCCATCATGCGGCGGGCGATTTGCAACGACCACAACACGCCCGGCTCTAAGATGTTGGCGTCTGGTCGGTGGATTGTAGACTGTCGCAAGATCAAGCGAAACGCTGGCGTTGCCCCCCTATGCCATTGGCGTAGGCTCCACCACAAGCGCCACATCAAAAACTCTGGGGTCACGGCAAGCGCCCCCATGCGATCACATCCGGCGCGCCGAGTGCGGGATAGATGCCGTCGCTCAGTTCGGTGAATTGGCCGCTTTGTACGTTCAGCGCCAACAGCAAGTAGCCTTTGTCGTCGTTTTGTACGTTGCCCCCAAAGGCGATATGCGTGCTGTTTGGCGACCAGATCAAGCGCGGCGGGTTAGGGGTATGCTCAATGGTGCTGTAGCCACAATAGGCGCGCAGTTCGCCTGTATTCAAATCATACAGGTGGATGACGGCGTTACCGCCCTGTGTGAGCGGGTCTGCGCCGAGCAGTTCAATCACCCAAAAGGCGACCTTTGTGCTGTCTGGCGACCAGCTTATATCGCCAATGGTGTGACCGTTGATCCGTGTGGCGCCGTAAGCGCCAAACAAGTTCGTCCACTGCGTTGGGGCAGCATCCCCCGCACGGATGCCGAACAATTCACTGCTTAGCGCGTTGGTCGCTGGGTCAAGCGCCGTTTGCGTGACGATTGCCAGCCATGCACCGTTGGGTGACCACGCCGCCCCGTTGTAGTAAGGGGCATCGCGCCCTAACATGATCGGAGCCGCGCCCGCAATCCCGTTGAGGCCGCGCAACTCTAGGTTTTCTAGCTGCCGCTCAAATAGTCCATTTGCCGCAAGCGCTACCGTCAGGGCATAGTCCCCGCCGGGCTGGAGGTCAATCACGCCGTGTGTGTCTATGGGCTGGCGCGGCGTGGCGGGATCGCTGGCATTGGCTTCTGGCACAAGGTAGGCGCGGTGGTCAAGCGTCCAGACCAGTAACGTGTCGGGCGTCCACCATTCAACATCAGCGGCAAACGGAGCCAATGTCGTGCGCTGCGTGCCGTCTAGCCGCATCTTCTGGTAGACGAACTCGACGGTATCCATGCGGCTGATCCATGTGGCGTCGGGGGAAAGGCGGCAATTGCGCGTACATGGGACGGTTTCTGGCAGCGGATAGCGCGTATCTTGTTCGATGTTGTAGACCCAAATGGCGTCGCGGTCAAACGTAGTGAGGATGATCCCGCCCTGCGCAAAGTCTGGGGTGCGGCGCGCAACCCCGTTGATGGGGCAAACGGCGGTGGGCAACGCTTGCGCGTGGGTCTGCAAGGCAAAACACAGGCATAGTAACGCCAATCCCCATCTTACGCGCATGGTCAATCCCTTCATGTTGGCTCGTCAGGGGATGATACACTATTCGGCTAGGCTTCGGCTATCTGGTAGGTGTGAATGCTGCTGGGGGTCGTGGCGTCGCCGTTACTACACACGATCAACCGCCTATTATAGATCGCCGCCTGCGAGGGGTGGCGCACCCCGTCCAGCAACAGTTCCGCACTAAAGTCGTCCGGGTAGGGGGCGAGGCTGTTGGCGATGACCTGTAACAGCGCCAGCCGTGCGGTGTCGTAATCGGCATCAGTGGCGGCAGGGAACAGGCTATAACATACCCCTACCCGACGGCAGATGAGTGTATGCGTGGCACTGAACGCCACGACAGAAAGCACTTGGCTGGATTGTAGCCCTAGTATTTGCGGCGGCATCAGCCCAAGCCGCTCCGCCAGCGCGAACCGATCTGCTATTTCCAGCGGATAAAGCAGGCTGTCTATGCGGTTGAGTTCCCGCCAGCCGCGTGTGAACCCCCCCGCGTTGAAGTTGAACGGATGCAGCGTAGGGCAAGCGTTGGGAACCCATGTGCCTGTTGGCACGTCTATGGGGGTATCATCGGGAATAAGGTCGTCTTGATGCCGTGTGATTTGGCCGTTTTCGATGACCACGCGGTAGCGTGCGTCTTCCTCACCGTAGAGCGTATCTACTAACAGGCCGCCGGTCGGTGTGATTCCAATCAGTTCTGTATGACCACCAATAGGCAAAACCGTGTGATGAATTGTCGAGATGCCGTCAGAAATCATGGGATTCGTCGTAAAATGTGTTATCATTTGGGATGATTAACCTGATGTTTCATTCATTCATTGTATCGGTGGATCGAAGGATATTGTGGCAATCATGAGCAAGAATAACCAGAATGTTTCCCCAAGTCTACGGGATTTAGCCGAAGGCGAAATCGTTTTCGATGAACTTGCTCGTGATGGGGCTTCAATCTTGCGGACGGCAACTGCCCCGGCAGTGTCTTTGGCAAAAGCCCCGCACGGTGCAACCGGTATTTTGCACCTACCAGAGGTGCGAATGCAAACCGAAGGCGAAGAAGACAAACCCGCGAGCCAAGACGCCAAACGTAACATAGAAGAAACTCAACCTCGTAAACCCGCGACTAGCCCAACAGCTAAATTACAGGAAACACCGATGAACCGAGCGGAAAAGCCCCTTATCCTCATTGTTGAAGATACCGCCGAACTTGCCGAAGTGATTCAAGCGACCCTCGAAAACATGGGGATGCATGTGGAGTGGGTGTCTCACGGTAGCAAAGGGCTAGACAAACTCAAGGCCAACCCGCCCGATGTGCTACTGTTGGATATTGGCCTGCCTGATATGACAGGCTGGAAAGTGCTTGAAGAACTGCGCGAATACATGAAGCAACACACCGATAGCAAGTTCCCGCGTGTGGTGGTGATTACCGCCTACGGTGACCCGGCCAACCGCCTGATTGGGAAGCTACAAGGCATAGACAGCTACCTGATTAAGCCGTTCACCTCCGATGAGGTGGAAAAAGTTGTGCAGAAGGCACTCAACGCCAAATAATGTGGGTGGCACTTCAGAATTTGTTCAAACGCTCTGGGGGAGTAAGGCTTTACGTCCCTCTGTTTGCATTGCTGGTAGGCGCGCTCATCCTACTCGCCTTGTTTACCCTCCCCTTGCCGCGTTTGTTGGCTCCCGCTGTCCCGACCCTTAGCCCAGAACGCCTGCGCCAAACCGCTGACCAAACCGCCGCCGATAACCGCCCGATGCAAGCGCTGTATTATCTTGAATCTGCCGTTGCCCGCGTGGGCTGGACGCCAGAACTGCATCAGCAGGCCGCCCAATTGTGGCAGCAGGCGGGCGACCCGCACGCAGCAGAATATCACTGGCAGCAGGTTGCTATCACGAGCAATGATCCGTTAGTGCTGGCGGCGCTGGCCGAGCGTTTACTGGTGCGTGAGGATTGGTCAAGCGCCCGTGACACGCTACAACGCCTCTATGCCCTCCAGCCCGATAATACATGGGCAAATTATCATCTGGGCTTGTTGACGGCCATCACCGACCCGACGCAGGCCGAGCCGTATCTGCGGCAGGCCGCGCTCGACCCGCTGTATGCCGACGTTGCGCGGGCAGTGCGCGTGACGCTGTTAGAGTTCCGTGCCTTAGACGACCTTGACCCCACCTTGCCGATGTTGGTCGGCTTAACGCTAGTGGAATACAGGGTGTGGGATTACGCCGAACTCGCGTTCCGTTGGGCAAATGCCATTTCGCTAGAGGGATACGGCCAAGCGTTGCCAGAAGCGCTGGCCTACGGGAGCCTTGCCCAAGAGCGCAACGGCAAAGACGGCACAGTGGCGATCTTTGAGGCCGTGCGCCTTGCCCCGCAAGATGCCCAAATTCGCTTTTTGCTGGCACTGCATTACCGCCGCCGTGAAGACTATAGCGCCAGCCTCAACGCGCTGATTCAGGCGGTTTCGCTGGCGCCAGAAAATCCCGCGCTCTACGCTGAACTGGGTACGGCTTACCGCCTGTCGGGGGATTTGCCCCAAGCCGAGCGTTGGCTACAGGCGGCAGTGGCCTTTAGCGGCGGGGAAGCACAGTTCCAAGCGCTGTTAGACGATTTCTACGCCGCCGAAGGGGACATCCTCACCGAAGCGCGGATCAACGAGCTATTCGCTACGCCGACGCCCTTACCGCCGCCGCGTTCCGGGCGCTAAGGTTTGGGCGGAGAAGCAGAGAAGCGCTTGAGCAGTTCAATCCCCTCTATCATACCCCCAATTCCGCCGCTAATGTCCATCTGTCCGGTTTCGATGGCTACATCCATTGGGATTCGTGCGGTAAACACGCCGAACATCGCATCGGCCTCTGCAAAGCGGAAGGTGAACCGTGCGTCGGGCTTCGTCCCGCGCCCGACATCGCCGCCGTCTGCCGCCGCGATCAAGTGCCACTCCCCGCCGCCTTCACCGTCAACGACAAAGTTCAGCACCGCCTGTAG
>JBMOFU010000149.1:0-9869 GCA_049318725.1 Phototrophicaceae bacterium
CAATGGTGCGCGTGGCTAACCCTGCTGCTGGACTCAAGCCGGGGAAGAACTTCAACGCGCCGAACCAGAAGAACGTCACGCCCAGACTCCAGCGCAAAAGCAATAGGCCATAGCGCGCCATCCAGCGTGTGAGTGTTTGGTCAACCTGTTCATACAGGGAGTATAGTGCAGTCGTCACAAGAAAATCCTCACGAACGATTTTGAACGGATTGTGAATTCCTTCACGACCTCATTATACACAAGGTTTGCCTGTGACAGCATGAACAGATTGTGAAAAATGTCTCAATGTAGGGCATGATATATCATGCCCCATGTGTAACAACTTAACACAATCACCGCACGCGAGTTCGATTTTTCGGCTTTGGACGGACGTGACAGGTCACGTCCCTACAGGTCACAACGGTTGTGTAGGGACGCCACCTGTGGCGTCCGTGTTTTACATGCAAAAAACGATGTCGCCAAATCCTTAAGCCTATGGGGCATGATACATCATGCCCCCTGAGGTTTGGCTCTTTATGGCGGAATTAGGCTACATCGTAGGCCGATTTAACCGCATTCTCAACGTTTTTTAGCCACATTGCATGGTATTCAGTGCAACCTGCTTAGAAATTGCTGACCTATGAAAAACAGTTAGTTTTTTTGATAGCTTTTGAGAGTTTTTCTCACTGGCAAATTCCTAATCTACCTCTGAATCCATCGGCCATTTCAGGGGGGTGTGATCTGTCAACACCGAGTCACAACCGCCCTATGAAATGAGTATGGCAGGTTGAATGTGCTTTTTCAAGAAAAGCCAAACTTCAGGGGGCATGATACATCATGCCCCTACCCTTCGGATTCGGCGCTCACACCATCGCCGCGTTGCCCTGCCACGCCAGCGCGTCTTGATAGGCGCGCTCGGTAGATTCAAAGATCACATCGGTGGCGTAAAAGATATTCTCTGCGCCGAACACGCCAATCGCCCTAGTGCGCTCCATTTGGCCGCGTGCCGCCGGGTCAACCCCACAGAGGATCAACCGCCCACCGCGCTGCTTGAGCCGTTCGGCGTACTGCTCCATGAAGCGGATGCCCGTACTGCCTAAGTCTGGGTTATCGCGCAGGCGCAAGATCACCACCGTATGGTCGGCAGTGTCAGGGTCTGGCATGAGTTCTTCAAGGCGGCGGACGGCGGCAAAGTAGACCGTACCGATTACTGACAAGATCACCACATCATGCGCCGGGAGCGCCTTCGGGACACGTTCTTCACGAAAGTGACCGTTCCCCAGTGGCACTAAGCGTGAAAGCCGAATGCGTGAGGCCGAATTGTAGATATACAGGATCAACGACAGCGCCACGCCCAAATAGATCGAATATTCTAGCGGCGCAATCAAGGTGGTGATGAACGTCGCGGTCATCGCCAAGCGCCCCGTCCACGACACGCGCCAGACCATCGCAATAGACTCTAGGCGGATGAGCGATGCCGCCGCCACAATCAGATGCCCGGCCAGTGCCGCCAGCGTAATCTGCTCGATCACACCGCCCAAAAACAGCAATGCCAAGCCGACCAATATCCCCGAAATCAGGTTCGCCAGCCGCGTTTGCGCCCCCGCACTTTGGTTAACTGCCGTCCGCGAAAGTGAGGCGCACGACGGCATACACAGGAAAAAGCTCCCGACAAGGTTGGCAATCCCTATCGTGTTGATGTCCCGTGAAACATCGGTAAAGTGACCATCGGCATTAGGGATGGCTTGAATCAGTGCGGCACTTTGCAAAATCCCGATGATTGCCAGCGCAAAGGCTGGCGACGCCAACGACAAGACCAAAGAGAAATCTGGCAACGTGAACAGCGGCAAGCCACGCGGGACTTCGGCCATAGTGCGTACCAGCGCGACGGAATCCCAGCCCATCAGCGCGACAAAGCCAGAAGTCGCCGCCAGCGTAATCAAGGTCGCGTAGTGTTTGAAGCGCGTATGATGTAAGCCCCAAATCGCCGCCACAGAAAACACCCCAATGAAGCTGGTCATCGGGTCAAATTGCGGCGCATGAGTCAGCCAATCCCAAAAGCGGATGATCTGCACGGTATGATGCACAGGTTCATAGCCCGTAAGGTGGCTCACTTGACCGAGCAAGATCAACAGCGCCGTTCCGGTGATGAAGCCGGTCAGCACCGCATTCGACACAAAGCGGGTCAGCCTTCCCAAGCGCAACAGACCAATGACGAGGCTAAATAGCCCCACCAAGAAGGTCATCACGACCATAATCTGTACCGGGTCAACATCGCGCCGCTGTAATACCGCGCTGCCTAGCCCATAGGCTAAAGCATTGGTCGGCGCAAAGGTGATGAATGTAGAGCCGCTCACCAACGCTGCCAGCACGGTAATCACAAATGCGCTGTACAGGCCATAAATCGGGCTTATACCCGCGAGAATAGCAAAACCCATCGCTTGCGGTGCGCCAGCGATGCCCCCCGTAATCCCTGCAAAAGTGTCTGCCCACAGGTGCTTTGAATGCCGCCGATAGAGGTTCATAGGGATAACAATATTTCCTAGCCTAGACAATAGCGCTCATTTTACCGCTGATCTTATCGCGTTGCCTACGCTTGCTCTACGGCTTGCTGATGAAACTCCCCCATGCTGAACACAACCCCCACAAAATAGATAAAATAAGGTTGAATGCGGAACACAGGCATCAGGGCAAAGTTGTTGGGAGGGGTGGAAGGCTTTCCGCCCCGGCTCCGTATGGGGGGCGGGGTGACGTACAACTACAAATGCTTTCACCCCACCCAACGGAGTCGGGGGAAGTCAAACCAGTTAGGCTTACACAATTTTAGGGTGTATGACTATGCGAAGTATTTTAGGGTGATGATTTTCACCGCACTCTAAGATCGGTGTTTTCACAGTAACAGGCAGGACGTTCAAGAAGCCCGCTACCGTGAACGTAAGCCGATAAACGCACGGATGGCCTCAGTCACGTAGGTTGGCACTTCTTTGTTCAGGTCATGCCCAGCGTTGGGGATGACGTGCGCGGCGGTCAGGTTCGGCAATTCGGCTTGGAGGCGGCGCGCTACCGCGTGCGGGTCGGTATAGATTTCGTTGGCTCCCGTGAGCAATAGCGTCGGGGCAAGCACCCGCGCCAACAGCGCACGCGGAATCTGGGCGGGCGGCGGATAGCGTTTGTAGTATTTGAGGATGAGATAGGCCAATTCGATGTTGTCCGGCGTAGGCGCACGGTTGGGGTTCATCGCCCGCTGCACGAGCCAACGGGCAAAGCGTGGGTTGGCCGCCAGATGTACCGATACCCAATGGATGAGCGCCTGCCCCCACTCCACCTGTGATAGCTGATAAATCGGGCGGTACGGCGCAACGCCAGACGGATTCATCAACACCAGCCCGCACACCCGTTCTGGATAGGTCGCGGCGAACTCTAAAGCAAAGTATCCCCCGGCGGAACTGCCGACGAGCCACGCATTAGGCAGGCCTAGCGCGTCTAAAATATCGCGCAGCCAGTCGGCATAGGCACGCTGGAAGTACGGCAGGCGTACCGGCGCACTTTTACCCAAGAAGCCCGGCACATCCGGCGCGATGACGTAGGCATGGGGCGCTAACGCCTGTAGTTGCGCCGTCCAGATCGTCGCATTGACGTTGATCCCGTGCAGCAAAATCACAGGTGGACGCCCGAACTCCCCCGCTGTGAGCATGACCGTCTTCCCGATCTGCGTTTCTACACTGACTATACGAAGCGAGGGCGGCAAATGCTCAAGCGCGCGCTCATGCCACGCACATAACGCACTGTAGCCAGCTTGTGAGACAAAATAGGGCGGCACACAATCAAATTCAGACATAATTCTTGCAGAAGTTCAACGTCGCTTTGACAAAACAGCCGCACAATAGACACAGGCGTTATCAGGTCAACTGCGTAGATGGGTAGCGCCTCTACCCTTTATCATCACCGAAATGAGCCTCTATGCCAAGCCTACGCCTGCTAATCGCCGCAGATGACCCGCTTGCCCGTGCGGGACTGGTGGCATTGCTCCAGCCCGAAGACGCCGTGCTGACCATCGGCCAGACCCACCTTGCCGACGCCGACCTTAGCCCCTTCCGCTACGATATTGCGCTGGTAGACCTCGGTTGGGACGCAGAAACACGCCTCAGCCAATTGATAGACGTGCCATTGCTCGAAGATGACCATCCCGCGCTGTTCCTGCTGCCAGATTCCAGCGCCGCAGGCAACCTATTTAGCCTGCTACAAGAAACCCACCCCACCAGCGGCTATGGCGTGCTGCAACGACGCGCCAGCATCAATAGTTTGATTCCAGCATTACAGGCCGCCGCCAACGGCTTATTGGTGATTGCGCCGGAATTTACCGCTTCGATTCTGCTACGCCCAGACACCCCTACCGACTCCGCCGCAGGGATCAACCTCACCCCGCGTGAGCGCGAAGTGCTAGACCTTGTGGCCGAAGGGCTGCCCAATAAGCAAATCGCCCGCAAGCTGCAAATTAGCGAATACACCGTCAAGTTCCACGTCAACGCCATTTTGACCAAACTCGGCGCGGCCAGCCGTACCGAAGCCGTCGTCCGCGCCACGCGCTTAGGGTTGATCCAGTTATAGCGCCTACGGTTGTAGATGCTAAATCCATGCGTTATCATGCGCCTATCATTACTCTGCCCAGCATAAAAGGATTGTTTCACATGGTTGACTATAAAGCAGAAGGCGAAGCCTACCTCAGCGAAAACGCCAAGCGTCCAGAGGTGAAAACCACCCCTAGCGGCCTGCAATATGAAGTGATTACACAGGGCGACGGCGCTAAACCCAGTGCCACCGACACTGTAGAGGTTCACTATCACGGCACGTTTATCAACAACAAGGTCTTTGATAGCACCGTCACACGCGGCCAACCGATTTCGTTTGCGCTGAATCAAGTTATCAAGGGCTGGACGGAAGGCTTGCAGTTGATGAGCATCGGCTCTACCTACAAGTTCTACATTCCGTATCAGTTGGCCTACGGCGAACGCGGCTATCCGGGCGCGATCCCGCCGCATTCGGCCTTGATCTTTGAAGTGCAATTGTTAGGGATTCAATAGCGAAAGGTCACAGGGATGACGGATCAAGCGGAAAAACAGCCGTTTTGGGAACTCATCGGGTTGCCTGCCCCCGGCACGCCCATGCGTGCAGAATCATTCGACGCCCTAGCCGAAGTCAACATCCCTATTGAACTGATTCACGGCATTGTGGTTTATCCACACTGGAATGAGGACACCATGACCGCTGCGCCCATCCCCGACCATCAAGACGTGGTAGGCAACGTGTATACGCTGCTCCGTGAGGCGGCCAAGCAACAGGGGGGCAAAGCGGCTATTTCTCCGTTAGATATACGCTTAAGCGATGGGAGCCGTGTGCAGCCAGACGCCATGTGGATGGCGGCAAGCAGCCAGTGCATCCGTATGGAAACGCACTACCGTAACCTGCCAGAGCTAGTGGTAGAGGTGTTATCCCCCAGTACAGCACGCCGTGACCGCACCGAAAAGTTTGACCTTTACGAAAAACACGGCGCTCACGAATACTGGATGATTGACCCCCGCGACGCCCTGATTGAGGTCTATGTGCGTGACCTACAGGTCTTGCAGCGTTTGGGAGCCTACGGCCCCACCGATACCTTTCAATCCCCAACCTTAGGGATGACCAGCATCATCGTGCGCGAGTTGTTTTTGATTTAGGCGCGTGATCGTGGTGCAATTGCACCACGATCTGCGCCCATTATGCCTAGCGTTGGTCGAACCAACCCGCCACATCAACGTTGACGGTTTCATCACCACTGCCTACCGTGAAGGTACGGTTGGCAAAGCGGTCATTCGGGTCAATGACCTCTTGGTTCGCCCAACTCCCCCGCGTGAGGCGGTAGGCTACTTCGCTGCCTTCGCGGGCTGGAATCGTAATCTGATACGTGCCGTCTTCATTGCGCGCCAGTTGATAGGCGCTGTTGGCGGGCTGCATCGCACTGACTGGCCCG
Source organism: Phototrophicaceae bacterium (assembly GCA_049318725.1). Lineage (GTDB taxonomy): Bacteria > Chloroflexota > Anaerolineae > Aggregatilineales > Phototrophicaceae > CAIRDJ01. The sequence goes on from JBMOFU010000149.1 coordinate 5,987, forward strand.
GCAAGGAATAGGGTGGCATCTGCTGGCGTGCCTTCGGGGACGTTCACCACAAACGTGATGTTGACCTCCGCGACATTCACCGCCGCCAAGATTGCCGGGTCTAGCACAATCGCGCTGCCGCCTTCCGGTTCCCAGCCTAAGGCAATGTCATCCAGCACCAATGGGTAGCCGTCAGATTCATTTGCCCCGCCAAACGCATATTGACCGCCCGCTTCGCGCAGATCACGGTAGCTGGCTTCTGGCCCGCTCCAATCCCATGTAGCGATGTACACCCGCACGCCCTCTAGCGTTTCGGGGTAGCCTAACGATTCCGCAGAGAACAAGAAGCGGATGGTATTCCCATCTACTTCTAGCGACGGGGACGGTGTAATCGCTGTGCCGTAGCTGTCGGCGCTGGCATCACGCGCGGAATAGTAGCGGTTCGTCCAGCCTTCGACAAACGCCAAGTAATCCCACGTAAAGCCGGGGATAAATTCCGCATTGGCGTTGGGGAGCGCGCTCACGCCGCTTTCGACGCCCGGCACATCAATAAAGATGTGGAACAGCACATGGTCAAAGTTGTTGATTGGCCCCCACACGGTTGTGACTTCGGCCATCGTCGTTTCGACCAGCAAGTTAGCGCCAGACACCGTATAGCGCGCTTCCAGAATATCCAACTGGTTGTTAAAGGTCGGGTCGCGCGGCATGGTATAAATCCCGTAGGGGCCGACATCATCGTCGGGAACATCGCTCACGATCAGCGGCTCACCGCGCAACGTCACATCGGTACTAAAGCCCACTGGCACAGACACCGCCCCCGCCAACGGATCAAAGGCCATGATATTGTGTTGCGTCACCCCTAGCGGGAAGCTGGCAATCGGCAACGTCAGCGACCAATTGCCGTCGGCGTCGGCTGTGGCGATGTTGCGCGCCGTCAACGTCCCGTTAAGCGCCAGCTTGATTTCCGCGTCGGGCGCGCTGGTGCCGCTTACTACAATATCGTCGCTGAAGGTCGCATCCTCTGCTGGCGCGGTCACGGTCAACGTGGCGCTGGAGCCTGCATCGGCCACCCGTTCAGCACTGGGGCGCAAGACCAAGCCCTCACGCGGCGGCAACTCTAGCGTGATGAATCCGTCTACCCCGACGACAACCCGTTGCGGCGCTTGAAGTGCCAACTGCGTTTCTAGCACGACGCCCGCTGCGTAGCCTGTCTGGACGTTTGCCATGAGTGCCGGACGTTCAGCCGTATTGAACACCATCAATGCAGACTGCCCGGCATAGTCGCGGCGGAAGGCCATTGCCCCAACGCCGTTCGCGTTGCCGTAGAGCGTGGTCACATCGCCACGACGGAACACGGCGTTATCGGTGCGTAAGGCGGCAATCGAAGCGATATAGCCGTACATCGCTGATTCAGTGTCAAAGTGGTCTACCCCGCCTGAACCCCAGCCTTCAGCAAACAAGGACATCCGTTGTTCGTCTAGCGCTTGTTCCGTCCCTTGATAGACCACCGGAATGCCCGGCGCAGTGAACATGAACAGCAGCGCCTGCTTCAGGCCATCCACGCTGCTCTGCTTGACGAAACGCTCTACGTCGTGGTTGTCAATGAACACGGGCAAGCGGTTCGGATTGGCAAAGGTCGCCTGTGTGATGTCTAGGCGGGCGGTCAATTCTGCGGTGGGCGCGCCCTGCGCGAATACGCGCAAGATGCTAAAGTGCAGCGGGAAGTTCAACACAGAGGATAGTTCTGGGCGTTCCGCCGTGCCGATGTACTGCACAATTTCTTGCTCGCCGTTGTCGGCATACGGTTCAGAGCCAATGAACGCTTCGCCGTAGGTGAAAAAGTCGTCGCGGCCAGTGGCGCGCGCCGTCGCATTGATCCCGTTAGGCGCTTGAGTAAAATCGTTCCAGAAGTCGTGTTCCACATAGATCACCGTATCAATGCGGTAGCCGTCTACGCCCACGTTCTCAATCCAGTAGTTGTAGCTCTCTTTGAGCGCTTCCCGCACGACAGGATTTTCGGTGTTGAGGTCGTCAAGGTCGGCCAATTGGCGCGTTAACCGCTGACTCAGGTCATTGAAGTTGCCAATCGTCGGCTCAAAGTGATAGATATTCGCCGCCAGATGATCGGGGTTACGCGGGTCGTTCATGTCAAACGGCGCTTGGCTCGGCGCTGTCACAGGGACGGTTTCGGTATTCATCACCAAGCCCGCTGTAGGGTCGCCTTCTACATAGCGGTTGGGATAGCTGTAAAAGTTGCCCGTGTGGTTGGCAACAATGTCTTGGATCAAGTACATCTCGTTATTGTGCAACGCGCTAGACAGCGCTTGATAGGTCTCTAGCGTGCCGAAGTGGGCATCTACTGCCATGAAGTTTTCTGCCCAATAGCCGTGATAGCCGCCGAAGTCTACCAGCGGATCCCACCATTGATTTGCTACGGGTGGGGTGATCCACACCGCTGTAGCGCCTAAGCCCTTGATGTAGTCTATTTGGTCAATCACGCCTTGCAGGTCGCCACCTTGAAAGCGACGCTCGTCAGTGGGGTCGTACTCCCCCATCCCTTGATCGTTGTTGGTCGGGTCGCCGTCGTTAAAGCGGTCTATCATCAAAAAGTAAATAATCTGGTCTTCCCACATGGGCGATTCCACATGCAGGTTATCGGCTTCTTGCGCCAAAATCGGCACAGACAAGAGCATCATCAACACTACAAACACTAATTTGCGGATCATAAAAAAAACCGTCCTTTTCACCAGTAAGACGGTTTCTATTCTTGCGAACCTTGCCATCAGTTACAACCCATTGCTTGGGCGATTTGCACAACCCGCCTGCAAATTGGCCTTAAGCGCGCACAACCAACGTCTGTGCGATTTTGTCGTGCCAGCCCTGCCGCTCTTCATTCCAGAGGATTTGCAAGTAGCCAATCGAAAGGCACAGCGAGCAAAGAATTTCCCCAAAGTAGCGCCGCCACGCCATGCCATAGGTCAAACCGTTATAGCCTTCTTCGGCGCTGACCACACGAATCCCGACGATCCGCTTGCCGAGCGTTTGCCCCTCAAAGTTGACCAAACACACAATATTGTAGCCCACTGCAATGACAATATTGACCAACAATATCAACAGCAGGCCAAACGTATTCTGGTCAGAGCCTGAACCCGCCGCCAGTTGCAACGGAATATTGCAGATCGTCAAGGCCACTTGCAACAGGATGTTGTCTATGAAGCGTGCGCCAAAGCGTGATCCTGCCGAAGCCAACTCATAGCCCGCGCCCGCCTTCTTGAACTTGGGTTTTTCACTGATGTCGCCAAAATTCACGGGTTCTAGCCCACGCGGCAGGATTTTGTCCGCCTCTAAGAAGTTCGCCAGTGATGCCATATCCCCGCGAAAGTTCGCATCGGTGAGGTAGAACGGGTTGCGCTGCATCAGTTGATTCAGCGGCGCAGGGAGCTTTTCTGGCGTGGGGATGTCTTGAGTATTGACCAACACCACCAGCAACGGCAAGCCGGCTTGGATGGCGGCTTCGATGGCAACCCGCTCCGCGCTTTCAGGGTAGCTAATCCATGCCGAGTCTAGCCACGCTTCGCCAATTAAAACCATCAACAGGTCAGCCGATTGGACTTTGGCAGTAATGGTCTCTTTATCGGCGCGCGCATACCCTTCAGACAGGGCATTGACCCCAAACGAGAGTTTGGCCGACGGATACCGCTCGGTAAGATAATCACGCGCACGGCGGGCGATGCCGTCGGTGTCTCCCTGACGGTAAGACATAATGATGTGGGTCATGCTATCTCGCCTTTTCACTATAAGGGAGGGCAAATCACCCTCTCTTGCAGGGTCATCGCATTCTGAATATATAGAGCGTGTTTAAGATCAGAAATATAGGGTTATAAAAGGTCTCACGGACGTGGCA
>JBMOFU010000150.1:0-9847 GCA_049318725.1 Phototrophicaceae bacterium
CCTGTGTCGCCCGTGAAACCGTGTAGAACACCCTATTTCTAAGGGACTGCGTAAGGTGAGTTACAATAAACCGCCGTGATTATCCCTTGTTTTACACTATTCCGCTGTTGCGGTGGCGGTCGGCGTTGCAGTCGGGGTAGGCGTTGTCGTGGGGGTTGACGTTGCAGTCGGGGTGGGCGTTGTGGTAGCGGTTACGCTGGCGGTTGCCGTTGCCGTGCTAGGCGTGGTCGTGACGGTTGCCGTGCTAGGTGTGGTCGTGACCGTTGCCGTGCTGGCCGTTGAACTCACCCGCACCGTTGCCGTTGGACTAACCGTTGTAGCATTGCCGCTGCTAAAGTCTGGTGTTTTTGGCACGCGCAACACTTGGCCGACATAAATGCTGTTGGCATCTGCAAGGCAGTTCCCATCACGGATGGCGGCTACGTTGCTATCGGTGGCAGTAGCAATCCGCCCGACGGTATCCCCCGACGCAACGGTATAACGGCTCGTCCATGCAGCATTGACCGTACAGGCGCTGCGCGTTGCAAAGGCATTGGTGCGCGCTGTCGCCGCTGGAATAGTGGTTGGCTCTGGGGTGTTAGGGGTGGCCGTAATAATCCGCTCAACCTCAATCACAATCGGCGTTTGAGTCGGTGCGGGTGTCGGTTCTAAGGTTGCAGAAGGTTCGGCGGTAGGGGTTGCGGCGGGCTGTGCGGTACATCCCACCCCCCAAATGACTAACAACACGGACAAAAGCATCGTTAAACGGCGCATAATAGCTGCTTTGCTCCTTTTTGAGATAGACCAATTTCCACACAATCTGTTACTGCTTGTTCAACGGTGGGATGCAGCAGAATGCGCTGGACGCAAATCCGCTGCGAAGGCTGCTACCTTTCTTGAGGGGGATTACTCAACGCTACGCCGTCAATCGTACCGAGATCGCATTCATTTGGCAATCGGTCTATAGTATGGACTTGTAGCTAGGTCGGGCGTGACAAGCTATGCCCGACCTAGCCCTAGCTCCCGCTGTCTGGGGTGGGGCTAGGGGTTTGGGTCACGAACCCGGCAGGGGCAGTGGGGACTTGCGTCACAAATCCGCTGGCGTTGGGCAAAATTGCGCCCGGCGTGGGGGTGATCGGTTGGCGTGTTGGCGGGATGGGCGTCGGGCGCAGCGCTACCCCAAACGGTTGATTTTGCGCGGCACGCTGGTCAAGCGTGGTTTGCGCTTCGGCGGGCGTATCGTAGGTCAGCACATCCAAATAGGCATCGGGGCGTGCTTGTGAAACCAATACCGCCACTGCCCGAAAGGTGTCCCGCCGCGCCAATACAGAAACGATCACGCTATATTCGTCTGGCACCAGACCAATCAGCGCGCCGTCGCCCACCACTGTTGGGCGGAACCGCTCCCAGTAAGCACGGGTAGCCGTGAACAGCCATTCCGCATCTAGCGGTGGAGCGATGAGCAAAAAGTGGTAATCCGGTAAGGTATCTGGTGTGATTTGCATTGCCCCATGATAACCAGCCGCCCCGCCAAACGACAAGGGACGGAATTTTTATGGCTTATGGGGTTGTTGCGCCGTTGCGCAGGCATGTTATAATTTCACCACAATTGATTGAGAACATTGGCATAAATGAGAACCGTTTGGCGTTACCTTTCGCCCATCCCCTCACCGACCAGTATTGAGAGGCAAACTATGTCTGAACGTAAGTTTGAAATTACCGATGCAAAAAGCGGGGCAGCCATTCCAGTGCGTGTGACTACCAAAGCAAACGAGGCGGAAATTGTTGGGATTGATGACGATCAGGTGTTGCGCGTCCGTTTAGTGTCCAGCCCTGCTGGCGACCCCGCCGCCAACCATGAACTGATTGAACTGTTGGCAAAGTTCTTAGGGGTCAACGCTTCCAAGATTGAAATTGTGGCGGGTGTGGAAGGCCGCGAAAAGCTAGTGAGCATTCAAGACGTTTCGGTGGCGGATATTCAATCCAAGATCGAAGGGCGCTAATGTTGCGGGGGGCAAATCGGCAGTTTTGGCGATTTTGCCTGTGCCTGATATTCCCGCTCGTTTTTGGGGGGGCGTGCCGCCCATTGCCGCTAACGCCCCCTCCTGCGACGTTGACGGTTATCCCGCCAAGTATCACGCCGCCTGCCACCCTCACCCCACTGCTAACGGCCACCCTTGCCACGCGGATTCAACCGCAAGACTTGATCCCTACCCCAACGGCTACCCTACCCCCACCGAACATGGGGCAGGGTGTGCGCTCTATTTTAGCAACTGACCCGGTTGTGGCGGAATTTGTTGCCCTTGCGCGCCGCCAACTATCAGAGGCGCTCGACATCCCCGCAGAGTTGTTCACCGTCTGGGAAGTCAACACTTACCGCTGGACGGATACCGGCTTAAACTGCCCGCTCCCAGATACAGAATATCCCGCCGCGGAGGTAGACGGCTACCGCATTGTTTTGCGCTTTGACGGCGTAAACTACATCTTCCACACCAGTTTTGACACCATGATTGCCTGTGAGGCAGGGCGGGAACAGTTGCCCCCACCCCCTTGATAACGCGCTCTGAATCAGGCTATAGCGGGTTCGGCAGCGGTTGCCCCATCACCAACTGGAGAGTGGTTAGCGCACGGTAGGCGGCTTGCCGCACAGCGCGATCATCATCGGTCAGGCGCACGTAAAGCGGCCTCACGGCTTGCACAATCCCCAATTGACCGAGCGCCAGCGCCCCAAGCGCACGGAACACCTTATTTTGATCCTTGAGGGTTTCGGCTAAGGCTGCCTTTGCCTGATTGGGCGTGTCCATTATCAGGCCGCGCCGTTCTGCCCAGTGACGAATCCAGTAAATATCCTCTGGATTGGGGAGGGGCGTTAACCCCACCACCCCCGCCTGTTGTTGCAAAAACGCCTCTTGAGCAATCACGCGCACCATAAACTGGCTTTCGCGCAGGAACACCTGCCGAATGCGGTCATTTGACCATTCCTTTTGGATGCGCCGTAGACCGAACACCCCAGCGCGCCGCAACAGAATGGATTGTTGATCTTCCCCATCAATGTCTTGTGTATCAAACAAGGTCTGGTAGCCTTCTTCTGGCAGCCCGGCCAATGCCTCTGCGATGGCCTGTTGAAGCCGCTCTCCCCCTTGTTCTAAGAACCCCGCAAGCGCGTCTTTGGCTTCTTCCGTCCCCAATGCACTGAGGGCGTGCGCGGCGGCAATGTGAATGTCTTGTTCAGGTAAGCCGATGGCCTCAATCAGTTCGGGGATGAAACGCCGCCCGTGACGCCCAAGCCCACCGCTTGCTAAACAGACCATCCGCACCGTATCAATGTCGCCGCTGCCTAAGCCACCTTCAATAAATTGCACCGCCGCTGCAACATCCCGCGAGTGCAACATGCCAGCAATGATGCGCTCTTTTGCCACGATAAAGCCGTTGGGATCCACAAACAGGCGCAGTAAGCGGTTTAACACCTCTGCCCGCCATGTCGTTTCACCCTTAACGTGGCGCAACCACTCCAACATATCCAGCCAGTCACTATAGAACAGGTCTGGGTTGGCGGCCAACTTCATTTGAGCCACGCCGTGTAAATCGGTATGAGCGGCGGCAAAGGCCACCGCCCAACGCCACGTCGGTTTTTGCGCCAATGTATAGAGTGAGGCCGGGTCGCTTTGTGGCAACGGCGTGAGCGTGAAACTTGCAAGGTAGTCCGCTAAGATGCTGTGGCGGAAGCGGTAGCGCCCCCCGCGATACGTGACCAGCAAGCCGCTAAAGGTCAACCCGCGCAACAGTTGGCGGCGCGCCACTTGTTCGCTGTTGGTGGCGTCGTCTTCGTCGTCCTCATCATAGGGGTCGGCAACGACCTCACCTTCTGTAGCGGCTGCCAACTGGCTGCTATCTAGGCTCTGGTCAGTTGCCTTGCCCGCCGCTTGTGCTTCGGCCAGCATATCAAGGCTGCGGGCGGTGATAAACCCGTTGTCAATCTGGATCGTGGCCGCCAGCCGTAGCACATCCAACGCCTTATCGTAGGGCGTGTTGGGGGGCAAGTGTGCGGCAAGGTAAGATTGTACCCATTCGCCAATCGTCGGCAGGTTATCTGCGCTGGAAAACGCCGCCCAAATCTTGAGCGTAATTTCGGCAAGCGATAAGCCAAAGGTGTCTGTCACAGCGTGCTTCACTTGGTTGGCGGGGACGGCTTCCCCGTCCTTATCGCGGGTTTTGGTCACTTGCGGCCACACCGCCTGCCACTTTTCGATGGCGCTATTCACTTCTAGCGGCGTCCAGGGCTTGATGAAGACGGGCGTAAAATCAAGGCTGGTAAACACGCCATAGCCGCGTGCTGGCGCAGTGACCACAATAAAGTTATTGCCATATTGTGCCAAAAATGCCTTCAACCACAATAACAGGCGCGGTTGATCGGTGGGGGGCAATTCGTCAAAGCCGTCCATGAACAACAACATGCGGTTTTGCTCAAGCCGCTCATAGATCAAGCCGGGGATCGTCCGTGCAGTTAACGTGCCGACCCGCCGTTGGATCGCCCGCACCAGCGGCTCGGCAGGGTCAGCCTGATTGCCGAATTCCTGTGGGGTGATGTACAAATCGCCCATGTGGATGATGGCCGGGACGAGTTCGTTAAAGGGCAGGGCGCCAAGCGCGGCACGCTCGGCTTCGGCAGCAGCTTCTTTGGCGTTGGTGGCGCGCACCCGCGGGACTTCCCCCTGTTTGATGGCGTTTTCGAGTTGTTCACGGGCGGCGGCCAATAGCTCTTGCTTTTTACGCGCCCGTTCTTGGCGTTCCATTTCAGAAAGTGCGGCTTCTTCCGCCGCCAAGCGCGCCTTCAGCGGGTCGTCTGGCTCTTCAAACTCTAATGCGCGCATCGCCCACAGCGCAAAGGCCATGAGTGCCGTCGTTCGCCCGCTGCCGGGTGTGCCGACAATCGCCACCCGCCGATACCCTGCGGCTAAATTCTCTATTCGTAAACTAGGCGGGTTATAGGGCGCGCTTAAATGTGGCAGGTCGGGCAAATGCGGGATGACATAGTAGACTTCCGTCACAGCTTCATCTTCAGCTACCGGTTCGGCCACCTGTGGGGTGAGCAAAAAGCGCGGCTCGACCAATACCTGAGACAGATCAACGTGTTGGCCGCCCAAGTGTTGCGTTTCTGCAATCGAGATGATTTCGTTAATCAAGCGGCCTGTCGTGCTGCGGTTAGAATAACGGGTCACGCGCCGTTGCTCAAACCCTAACGTGCTGCGAACGGTGTCCACAATCAGCGGGGCGAACTGCCTAAACGCCCGCTGGATTTGGCGGCTGCCACGCCGCGCAATCTTGCGCGTGAGTTGGGCGGCGTCTGGGTTCTTGCTAGGCTTAGGTGGTGAAGATACAGGTTGTTTTGCCATGTTTTTTATTCCCTCTGCTAGTCAGCAAGGGCAAAATCGTCTATAGTGTTTGCTGAAGATGATTATACTGATGAGCGATAAGGAACGCGAACGGTGTCCACAGACATCAAACGCACGGCCCTCACAATTGGACAACCGCACAGCGCCGAATGGGGCTGGGTTTTACGCTTTAGCTTCGTCCTGATGGTCTTGATTTCCATCCCGTTGTTTTGGGGCATCTGGAAGGATTGGCAATCTCCAGATTGGGCGTTCATGGGGTTTGTCCAAAACCCGCAAGATAGCGCAACCTACATCGCCAAAGTAGAGCAGGGGCGGCAGGGGAGCTTTTCAACCACCTTGCTCCATTCCCCCAATGTCACCGAAAAGTCCTACCTTGCACTGATCTACCCGATCTTAGGGCATTTTTCGCGCTATTTGGGCGTTTCTAACACGGCCATTTTTCACATTGCCCGCTTAATCGCCACGTTATTGATGCTTTTGAGCCTGTATGAATTGGGGGCGGTCGTCTGGCAGCGCCAACGCACCCGCAGAATCTTCTTTATCCTGTGTGTCGTGGCGTCGGGGTTTGGCTGGTTGGCGTTACCGCTTTCGGGCGGAACTATAGACAATACGCCAGATTTCGTGATCCCAGAAGCCTACCCGTTGCTCAGTGCTGTGACCAACGTCCATTTTCCGTTGGCGATGGCGTTGTTAACCCTGATTGTGGCGCAGTATATCATCGTATTTAGCCCCGGCTACACTGCATCCCCAGAATTCGACAACGGCGGGTTGCGCTTAATCCTGCTCACGATCTTCTTGGCGGTGTTGTTGCCGCATATGTTGGTCAGCATTACTTTGGCAGTGCTGGTGCTTACGGCCATTCGTGGGGTGCTGGCACGCCAGTTTCCGCTGACGCAATTCCGTTGGGCGCTAATGCTCATCCTGCCTGCGATTCCGATTGCGGTCTATTACATCGCAGAAACCCGTTATAACCCCATTGTCAGCGGTTGGCAGGCGCAAAACATCACCCTCACCCCACCGATTTGGATCTTCTTGTTAGGGTTTGGCTTACCGCTGATCGCCGCGTTGCCGGCGATCTGGCGGGCGATCCGCCACTTTGAACCCGACGGCGACCAACTGATGTTATTATGGCTCGGCGCAATCTTGTTGGCGGTATACCTGCCCACAGACTATCAACGGCGCTTTTCCGCAGGGGCGATGATCCCCATTGTTTACTTTGTTGTTCGTGCGCTGGACGACTTTTGGGTGGCGCGCACCCCCGCCCGTTGGCGAGACTTAGCGCTGGTGGCGCTCTACGGCTTTTCTGGAGTGACCTATTTGGTTTTTGTCGCGTTGTGGTTTAGTGGCATCAACAGCCGCCAACAATATCTGTTTATCCCTGCGGATTACCTGCCAGCCTTTGAATGGCTTGCCCCACGCGCTCAAGCGGCACGCCCAGTGTTGGCGTCACAGCCGATCAGCTTGTGGATCCCGGCCTATAGCGGCGCCAATGTCGTTTACGGCCATCCCTTTGAGACGATCAACGCCGCAGAAAATGAGCGCTTGGTAGAGGCGTGGTATGCCGCCGAAACGCCAAACGACCCCATCTGTAGCGCTGTCCTTGAGCAGTTCAGCGTCGCCTACATTTTGGTTGGCCCCACAGAACTGGATGGGCGCGAAGCGATCCCCTGTGCTTTGAACTTGCAACCTCAAGAACAATTTGGCGATGTGGTCATCTACACGCCTTAGTGGGCTGTTGCTGGCGCTGTGGGTTGGGTTTGGGCTGTGGGTTGGCTTCAGGCTGGATGGCTTGCCGTACATCCCCGACGCGCACTTTTCAGACTCCACCATCTCACACTGGGGTGCGGCGCTGTTCACCCGTGAGAGCGCGTATGCAGGCCAATATCCGCTATGGCGCGAGACGATTTTGGGCGGCGCGCCGTTTGCCGCCAACCCACTGAATAAAACCGCGTATCCCCTGCAATGGCTGGTGTTGATCTTTCCGCCGACGGTACACCTCAACTTGATGATTGCGCTCCATGCGGCGCTGGCGACCTATGGCATGTGGCGTTGGGCGCGGCAATACAGCTTGCGACCAGAAGCGGCAGCAATTGCAGCGCTAGGCTATGCGCTCTCGCCGCGTGTGATCGCCCATTTAGGCGCGGGACACCTAGACATCTACTATGCAATGGCGTGGTTCCCGTTATGGATGGTGCAACTTGGCGGGCGCAGTGACCACCGCTGGCGCGATAGCCTGCTCTTGGCCGCCATCGGCGCGCTGGCGTGCTTGGCGGATATGCGCGCTTTCGTGTTCATTGGCGCATTGGGGGCGGCTTACGCGCTGTGGAACGCCCTCATAGATCGTCAAGCGGGGCGCTTGGCCGTACAAGCGGTGGCGGCGATCCCGTTTGTGGGGATGATCTGCGCGCTGATTGTGCCGTTGTGGGGCTGGCTCCCCTATTTGAGCCGCGCCAGCCTGACGGTGGCCGATGTCGGTCAGCCTGCGGTTTCAGCGCTTGGCCTTGCTGGATTATTGCTCCCGCCGCACGGGGGCGACTATGAAACGCTGGTGTACGTCGGCTTGCCAATCTTCGTGTTGGCGATGATTGGCTTTAGTACGTTACGCCGCCGCGATCAAGCGTTCTTCGGCGGCAGTGTAATCATTTTTGCGTTGTGGGCGATGGGCGACAATACCCCCCTTTGGACGACGCTTGCCACAGTTATCCCCGGCCTGACGTGGTTCCGTGTGCCGGGGCGGGCGTGGTTGGTGATTAGCCTCATCATGCCGCTGTTGGCAGGCTTCGGCACACAGGCCATCTTAAACGCCGCCGAACGCTGGACGCCAAACACGATGCCCAAGCGCGTCTTTTGGTGGCGCTTGATCGCGGCGGCGGTGGGCGGCACGCTCACGGTCTGCGGGTTGACATTGGCCTTTACACCGATCTTGGCACTGCCGCCCGCTGTGGGCATTGCACTGGTCGTCAACGGCTTGGGGATCGGCGCGGTATTGTTGTGGGTGCTGTTAGGGCGTGGGCGGTCGCAAGCGGTCACCACGGCATTGATTGCGCTGGTGTTTGTTGACCTTACCCTTACCGGTAGCGCATGGCTAGAGTGGCGCGGATTTGAAGATTGGCTAGACCCATACATCCCGTTGGCGCAACGGCTACTTGACGAAAGCCCGGCGCGCATCTATTCGCCAAGCTATGCACTGCCCCAAGCCCCCGCAGAACTGGCAAAACTGCGCTTGTTCTACGGCGTAGACCCGTTCCAGTTGGCTGGCGTTGTGCGCGGGATCGAAGCCGCCAGCGGGATTCCGATTGACGGCTATTCAGTAGTGTTGCCGCCGCTCAACGTGGAAGATGAAGGGTTAATCGCCTATGCCAACCCTAGCGCAGTGCCGAACCCGACGATTTTAGCGCAGTGGGGCGTCAGCCACTTGATTGCCGCCAATTGGATTGGCGTCGAGGGGGTGAGCTATGTAGATACCGTAGGTGGGGTAAACATCTACCGCAACGATGTGTTTTTTGCCCTGAACCGCGAGCATCATTTAGCGCCTGCCGACGATCTGCTCCCCACGCCTGCCGCTATCGCCCACCTGAACCGCTGGACGCTGGTCAGCGTGTGGATTTCAGGCATCAGCTTTGTGGGGGTGGGCAGCGCTCTCGCGTGGATGAGCCGCCGCCGCATTCATCCTTAGGGTCGCAACAAGAGGGAAATTGTGGGTTATTATTGAACGACGTATATCTTTGTATAGGCATGAGAGCGTGTTTACAAAAGGAAATAACTTGTAATAGAATAAGGGCATGAACGAGAGAAAACCCTACTCCAGCGATTTGACGAATGAAGAATGGTCACACTTGCGGATATTGCTGCCCCAAGTGCGCGGCAGTGGACGGCGGAGAACGCCCCACCAGCAACGCGAGTTGCTCAACGCGATCTTTTATCAAGTGCAGACGGGCTGCCAATGGCGCAACCTGCCGCATGACTTTCCAGCTTGGCAGACGGTGTATGCCTACTTCCGCGCATTAAGTGACAGCGGTGTATGGGAGCGCATCAATACGGTGTTACGGCGAGGGGTACGCCAGCAAGCAGGGCGTGACCCCGAACCGAGTGTTATCATCGTGGATAGTCAGTCAACGAAAACGACGGAAAAAAGGGGGAGTGCTGGGGCTATGACGGTGGAAAGCGCGTCAAAGGACGCAAACGCCATATCGCGGTGGACGTGATGGGATGGTTATTGGGGGTGCTGGTGTTACCGGCCAATGACAGCGATGATTATGGGGCAAGACAACTCCTCAAGCGCATCCCGTTTGTAGTGCGTTGGCAAAAAATCCTGTTTGACGGAGGCTATGATAAACCCCCGCTGATCCACTGGTGCGAGACGCTGTTTGGCGTGGTAGTGGAAATCAGCCGTCGATTAGGAAGTGGCTTTCAAGTGCAACCCAAGCGCTGGGTGGTGGAACGGACATTCGCATGGCTGAATCACTCACGACGGT
>JBMOFU010000151.1:0-9811 GCA_049318725.1 Phototrophicaceae bacterium
GGTGGCGTCCCTACACAACCGTTGTGACCTGTAGGGACGTGACCTGTCACGTCCGACGTTGAAATTCACGGGCAGGTGAATAACTCACCTTACGCAGACCCCTACCCAGAGGATGTTAAACACCGTTTCACGGGCGAGACCTGTCTCGCCCCTACAATCTATGGCCTGTAGGGGCGCCACCTGTGGCGTCCGTGAGACCTTTTCTAACAGACCTGTGCAAGATTTGGCGGTGAATTGTTGCTTGGTGCGTAAGGTGAGTTAGAATGCAATCGCCCTGTTGCTAATCCTCCGGCTAGTTCACACGAATGCACATTCCCCTCTATAATAAAGCATAAATCGCCCATTCGCTGGAGTGTATTCCCATGACTGCACAACCCTATGTACAGATAACGCAGACAGAGTTTGAAGAAATTGCCCTTGCCCCCGAAAACCTAGACCGCATTCTTGAGTTCATCAACGAGGAGATTGTTGAAACAATGAGTAACCCCTATTCATCCAAAATTACAATGCGGTTTGCACGCCATATTACCCCATTTGTAGATGACAATAACCTCGGCCACATTACAGGGGAAGGCGGGGGTTATTTCATTGGTGAGGATGTCTATGTTCCAGACTTAGCATTTGTTTCCAGTCAGCGCCAACAAGAGCTAGAAAAGAAAAGTTACAACAGAGTCGTTCCAGACTTGGCATTAGAAGTCATTTCTTCTGGCACAAAGGCCGAACTTGAGCGCCTTCGCATCAAGATCAGCGGCTACCTTGCCGCAGGCGTGACGGTCTGGGTCGCAGACTGGGAAAACAAAACCGTAGAAGTCCATGCCCCCGGCCAGCCCGCCAAAATCTACCGTATCAACGATGTGTTAGGCGGCGGTAATGTCTTGCCCGGCTTCAGCGTCAAATTGAGTGAAATCTTCAAGTAGCAACTAAAAGGCGAACCCTGTGCTACAAACGATTGCAACAAGCGGAACGCATACCTTCGGGGTGTTGTTGGGGCTGTGGTTGGTGTATGTGGTGATTATTTCGACCATTCAAACGCTGGTACTGCCGCGTGGCATCTATAACGCGCTATCGGCGTGGCTACATACCGGCATCTATGAGATATTTTTGGTGCGCGTGCGCTTTGCCCGCCAATTGACCTATGAGAAGCGCGACGACATTATGGCGCTGTATGGGCCAACCACGTTGGTGATGTTGCCGTTCGTATGGTTGGCGCTGGTGCTGGCGGGCTATAGCTTTATCTATTGGGGGGTGGGCTACGGCTCACTGTGGGACTGCGTGTTGTTAAGCGGATCCTCGCTGTTGACGTTGGGGAGCATTCCCTTCCCAGTGAACAGCCCCATGATCGTGGCGTTGATCTTCGTGCAGGCGATGACTGGCATGATTTTGGTCGCGTTGCTGATTGCCTACTTGCCAACGATTTACGCTGCGTTTTCTGAACGGGAACGTGCCGTCACCCAACTGGATACCTCTGCCGGGTCGCCACCTTCCCCCGTGATGATGTTGGCACGGCTCCACCGCATTGGCGACTTTGAAGACAACCTCAACCGCGCATGGATCGAATGGCGAGACTGGTTCACTGCCATCAACGAAAGCCAAACCTCACTTTCGATCTTGAACTTTTTCCGTTCCCCCAAGCCAGACCGTTCTTGGGTGACGGCGGCAGGCGTGGTGCTAGACACCGCTGCACTCACCCTGTCTGTGGTGGATATTCCCCGCGACGCCAAAGCCATGTTAACGATCCGTGCGGGATATGTGGCGCTGCAAGACATCGCCAGCTTTTTTGGCATCCCCTACAACGCCACCCCCGCCGTAGACGACCCCATCAGCATCAGCCGCCAAGAGTTTGACGCCGTGTGCGCGGAGCTAGAGGCATCCGGTGTACCGCTAAAGCCCAACCGAGACATTGCATGGCGGGACTTCAAAGGCTGGCGCGTCAACTACGATATTCCCTTGATCCAGTTGGCGGCACTCACTAGCGCACCGTATGCCATGTGGGTTTCTGACCGCTCGGTACCGGGGATGACGCCCGCCAACGAGATGATTCGGCTCAAACACCTATTCCTGCGGTTGGTCACACGCCCTACTGGGCTGGCGATGCGCCCAAAGACCGACGATGCCGCCTGAAGCCATCGTTATTGGCGGCGGGCTGGCAGGGCTGACGGCAGCGGCACACCTTGCGGCGCGTGGGGTGCGCGTCACCGTGCTGGAAGCTAACCGCGCATGGCTTGGCGGGCGCTTGGCAGGTGGCGAAACCGAAACGTTCATCCACGACGGGCGCGAGTGGAGCTTCCCTAGCGAACACGGCATTCATGGCCTGTGGGGGGGCTATGTGAACATGCGTGCGACGTTGGCGCGCTTTATCACCGATCCCGCGCTTGCCCCACTCCCAAGCGGCGGCGAAGTGTGGATCAACCGCTGGCGTGAGGAAGTGCGGCGCGTTGAAGCTGGCTCCATTGTGCGTTCGTGGTGGATTCCCGCGCCGTTCCACTATGTCAACCTCTTGCTGCATCCGCAATTCTGGGGGGCAATCACCCCGCTGGATTTCTTGAGCTTGCCGGGGCTGCTGTTTAGCATCCTGTGGACGGTGGGATACAATCCGCTGGCAGAAGAATCCGCATTAGATGGCCTGATGATGGACGACTTCTTTAGGGGTTGGACGCCCAACCTGCGCGCCACCGTTGAGGGCGTCACCCGTAACCTACTGGCCGCGCCCGATGAAGCGATCACGCTCACGGGGTTGATTGCCGCGCTGCGCTTTTATACCCTGCTGCGGCGCGATAGCTGGAACCCGTACTTCTTCCCCTGTAACTCGCGTGTGGCGGTGATCCAGCCGCTAGAAGACGCCATTATTGCCAACGGTGGGGTGATTTTGCGTGGGGTCACGGCGCGCCAACTGCAACGGAACGGCGACGGCTGGCAAGTGCGCGCCGAGCGCCACGACGGGCAAGCGATCACACACTCTGCCCCATCGGTGATTTTAGCCACGCACGGCGCCGCTGCCCAAACGATCCTCAACACCAGCCCAGATACCCGCCCACAAGCCGAAGCGATGCGCTTCCCCAAGCCCTTACGCAACGCCACTGTACGCCTGTGGTTCAGCGCTTCCCCCCGCGATCAAGCCTCATCCGGCATGTTCACTGGAGACTTTGTGCCAGACAACTACTTTTGGCTACACCGCATCCACCGCGAATTTAGCGATTGGGCGCAACTCGGCGGTAGTGCGGTTGAACTGCACTTCTATGGGGACGCGGCATTGCTCAATCAACCGGATAAGTATTTGTTGGTAACCGCCACCAATGAGATCATGCGCGCCTTCCCTGAATTGAAGGGCGCGTTAGTCCACGGCGCAGTGCGGCGCAACAGCGCCACCCACACTGCCTTTCGGGTGATGACGGCAGATGTGTTACACGTCCACACGCCCTACACGGGCATATACGCCTGTGGCGACTGGGTGCGCTACGAAACCGATTCGCTATGGATGGAACGCGCCTGCACAACGGGGATCGCAGCGGCCAACGGGGTTTTGGCCGAACACGCCCTAGCGCCCTATCCCATTGCCACCCCACCCCCACCAGAGGCGCTGGCGCGTTGGCTCGGTGCGGGGGTGCGTGGCGTGCGGGCAGTGTTTAAGCCGTTGGTGAATCGGCTACGGCGCGCTAGGGCGTCACAGAAGCGCGGTTAAGCCACAAAGCCACACAACACAGGGATAGTCCCTACAAAGCCGTTGAAATGCGACCCTATCCTGTAGGGGCGAGGTCTGCCTCGTCCGCAAAACTGTGCCGTCATGGGAATACACCGCCAACGAATGGGCGATTTATGCCTTATAATAGAGGGGAACGTGTGTTCCCGTGAACCAGCCAGAGGATTAGCGATCATGAGCCTTGTGCGTGTGTCTCGTGCGGAGTTTGAAGCGTTTTTAGCTACACCTCACGAAGGCAACTATGACCTTATTCATGGGGAAATTGTCCCGCACCTGCACACACAGCTACGAGGATATATTATCGGTCAATTGGCGGGTGTGTTGGGGTTGTACCTGCGCGATTACCCTCTAGGGTATGGCCTCATCAGTGCTGACTATGCCTTGCCCGATGACCCGTATAATTGGCGAACGCCGCCGCTTTCGTTTATCTTTAGCAACAGGGGCAAACTTAACGCCACCGGCGCTGCGCCCTATATGCCAGACCTTGTAGCCGATGTGTGCGAGTTCGGCCAAAGCGATAATTTCATGGCCGACAAAGCCGCCTACTACCTAGCACACGGCACAAAAATGGTCTGGTTGATTTATCCAGATCGGCGGCTGGTGGAAGTGTTAACCCCCATTGACCGCCAACTGTTGACCGATAGCGCAATACTCACAGGCGGGGATGTGTTGCCGGGGCTAGAAATTGCCATCCATGAGATTTTCCCATCGGATGAAGTTGTGGGTTAACCCAGCGCCCACGCAGGCAGCGGTTCACGCCAGCCGATCCATGTGGACGGAATGCCCTCCATCCCGACGCCACAGGCGACAATCCCGCCGACCATCGCCGCAACCGTATCTACATCGCCGCCCGCACGGATGCACGTCCAGATAGCGCGCTCGTAGTCGCGGGGGTGTATCGCCGCAATCCAGATCACCAATGGTACGGTGTCCATAGAAGCGACGCGGTTGCCGTTGCCCAAAATCGTAACCACATGTTTGAGCGGCGTATCTGTTGTGAGTTTTAACCCCCGTAGGATGCCTTGCCGCACTTCACTGTCTGGTGTGACTTCAAACACCCGTTGGATAAATTCACTGGGTGGCATCGCTTCGCCCTCACAGTGATTCCATGCCAACGCTGCCGCCACTGCCACCGCCACGCAGCCCGCCAAAGATTCGGGATGGGCGTGGGTGATTTCTGCCACGCGCTGCGCCTGCTCGATCACGGCGGACATATCATCGGCATAGTATGCGCCTAGTGGGGCAATCTTCATCGGGCCGCCGTTGCCGAATGATCCACCGTTGAATACACCCTTGGCGACTGTGCGCCAATCTTCCCCTTTGCCCAACTTAGGCAAAATGCTGTGCATACTCATGCCATAGCCGCGCCCGCGTTCGTAGTGTTGACCGAAGCTCAACGCCAATGCATCTTGGTTGATCCCCTCAAAGCGCCGCAGCATCTCGTAGACGCTCAAGGCCATATTGGTATCATCGGTATAGTGCCAAGTAACCTCTGGGATTTTGTGGCTAATCACGCGCAACTGGGTGCTTGGGTCGTTCTGGAACTCGAAGAAACCGCCGAGTGCGTCAGCCACGCTCAAGCCTTCTAGTGAAATGCGGGCGCGGGCGAGCCGGGTTGGGTGATTGTCGGGCATAAGTTTCACCTGTGTATTTTGCGCTGATTCCAGTAGGGGCATGATGCATCATGCCCGTGCGGGTGACAAGGGTTCTGTAGGGGCGATCCGGCGGATCGCCCCTACGGTGAAAATCATCTATTTTGGCAGGATGCGATTGCACTACGCCGACGGCCAATTCACCAGCACCAGCCCGACCAAACAGACCACCACGCCCACCCCCTTGATGGGGGTGAGTCCCTCTTGGAAGATCACCCAGCCGACAGGCAACAGCACTAACGCGACCAGCAAGTTCCCCACCAGCGAACCGACGTTGATCTGCCAGCCGGCGCGGTAGGCCAAAATCCAGCCAATTTCAATGCCGATGATCGAAAACCCAAGCAGCACACTCGCCCAGTTAAGCCGCGCAAGCTCTATGCTAAAACGCTCTTTGAGCGGGAACCACAACAACAGCGGCAACGTCCCAAGCATCGCTGTGAGGTAGGTCAACACCAGCGCCAACACCGGGTTGACCGCGCCGTTGGTGTACTTTTGCGCCAAGTGATAGGTGACGCTAGAAATCACGACAATGGCAATCGAGAGAATGAACATCTAGTCCGTAAGCCTTTCGCCAAGTTCGGTGAGGACATCCAGTAACAGGTCAAGGTCGTGCGGCTGCGTGCGGAAGTTGACAATACAGGCACGGATGCACTGCACGCCGTTGATGACCGTGCCAGTGATGAACACGCGCCCGTCGGCTTGCACGGCCTCTAATAGCAGGCGGTTCAGGCGGTCAAGGTCGGTTGCCCCCACTGGCGCATAACGGAAGCAGACAATGCTCAAGTTGGCAGGTGCGATCAGTTCAAAGGCAGGGTGTTGGGTCACTTTGGCCGCTAACTGATGGGCAAGGTCAATATCGCGGGTGATGAGCGCTTGATAGCCCGCCGCGCCAAGCTGTTGGATCGTCATCCACAGTTTGAGCGCACGGAAGCCGCGCGTTTGTTGCAGCCCAAATTCAGAAAACCACGCCAATTCGTTATCGTGTTGCAGGTAGGGCGGCACAAGGCTATAGGCGGCACGCATAGCGGCTGCATCTTTGACCAAGACGCAACCGCACTCAATCGGCACGTACATCCATTTATGCGGGTCTAGGGCGATGCTGTCGGCGCGGTCTAGCCCGGCGTATTGATCGCGCACGCTGTCGGCCAATATCCCCACCGCGCCGTAAGCCCCGTCTATGTGGAACCATAAGTTTTCTGCCGTGCAGATGTCTGCTATCGCGTTGAAGGGGTCTACTGCGCCCGTGCTGACGGTGCCAGCGCTGGCGGCCACCGCTACGGGGAGCAATCCAGCGGCGCGGTCTGCGGCAATCGCGGCTTGTAGTGCGGCGATGTCCATGCGGTAATTGGCGTCTACAGGCAGGTGACGCAAGTACGCGCTGCCGAAACCTAAGGCTTCAACCGCCTTCTGGATGCAGCTATGCCCCTGTATTGAAGTATAAATCACCATTGGGGCGGCTTGATTGACCATCCCCGTTTGGCGCACATCGCTGCCCTTGACGTGACGCATCACCCCAAGCGCGACCAAGTTTGCCATGCTGCCGCCGCTGACGAGTAATCCGCCTGCGGTTGCGGGGTAACCCATGAATTCCTTGAGCCAGTTGAGGGTGGCATGTTCCACATACGTCGCGGCGTGGTTACCCCCGGCAACACTAGGGTTATGGGCGGCGGCCAACAGTTCGGCCAAAATCCCTAGCGGTGCAGCCGTCGAGTTGACCCACGCGAAGAAGCGCGGATTGTTGTTCCCCATCGGGTAGGGGAGGACATCGCTAAAGACGCGCTCCAAGATAGACTCTGCGGTTGCGCCGTCTTGCGGAAGCGGTTGATGGTGAAGCGCGTTGACCACATCGGCAGGGATCGGCGGGCGGGCGGGGGAATCTGGGCGTTGATGGGCATCTAGTACGTTTGCCAGTTGTTCAATCGCAGCGTGGCCGAGCCGCCGAAATTCGTCTGGAGATAGGTCTAGGGTCATAGCAACACTTTCTTTCACGGTAGGGACTATCCTTTGATTGTAGCGAACCCTCACCTATCGTTTTATAACCATCCGAGACCAGTCTATAACAGGGCTTGTTCTACCCTTGCGCCCCTACAAATACCCCGTATGCGTTTTTAGCGTGTCAACCCCGCGTTGATGCAATCGCCCTGATTCCCCCCGCCAAAAACCTTTTGTGATCCCCCCCACAATGCGTTATGCTTATATCAATGTTCTAGCAAGTCCGTTTGCGAGGGATCAATCTATAATGCAAAAATTGTCTCGTACACTTTATATTCCACTTCTTTTTGTGTTAGCCGCCTGTGGAGCAGCCGTAACACCAACGGCAACACCCTCCCCCACAACTATCGCTGAGTCGGAATCACCACGCATCGCTATGGTCGTTAGCACCGGCACCTTAGACGATGGTGGGTTTAACCAACTGACCTATATCGGCATGGAAGCCGCCTCACGGCGCTTTGGCGCCTCACTGGAAAGTATTTCTGCAACGCAAACCGACGACGACCAACCGATCATTGAGGAACTCGCCGCCGCAGGGTACGACATCATTGTCACCGTTGGCTTTGTCTCTGCAGAGGCCACACGCGCCGTTGCCCTCAACTACCCCGAAACCCACTTCATTGGCATTGACCAATTCCAAGTAGAACCGATGCCCAACGTGACCGGGATCATCTTCCCCGAAGATCAAGCCGGCTATCTTGCGGGCGTATTGGCCGCCAACCTAAGCAAATCTGGCACCGTAGCAGGGATTTATGCCTCTGCCGATGTTCCCCCCGTCTTTGCCTTTTCGGTGGGCTTTGAAAACGGCGCAAAGGCCGCCAACCCAGACATTAACGTGATTACGCAATTCTATCCGGGGGACGTGTTACAAAGTTTTTCTGACCTAGAATGGGGACGGCAAGTGGCCGAAGAAAGCCTGACCGCAGGGGCAGATGTCATCTTCACCGCCGCTGGAGATACAGGCCGTGCCTCATTAGTCGCTTATGCCAACGCCAACCGCAACGACGGCGCAGGCGTCTATTGCATCGGGGTGGATACCGATCAATGGTTGACCGTCCCAGAAGCCCATCCGTGCTTGGTCAGTAGTGCCGCCAAGGGCATTCCGCAGGCAGTGGATGATGTGATTGAGGCCGTATTAGGCGGTAATCCCCCCAGCGGGAACTATCCCGGCCCAGTAGGGTTAGCCGAATTTCACGACTTTGATGCAGAAATCCCCGACACATTGAAGGCAGAGCTTGAACAGTTAGCCGCAGACCTCATCAACGGCAACGTTAGCACTGGCTCCGCCAGTGGGGAATAATGGCATTCGGCCATCAGGGGGCGCGTTGCGTGCAGCCACCCTCACCACCGCTGAAATTCGCATACGCTATATCGCAAGGGCATTGTAAACGGGGATGAACACAATGAAACTGTTTTTACGCTTTTGCGCTTGTAGCCTACTGTTTTTAGTAGCGTCCGCTTGCGTCAGCCGTGATGCCAACCTACAAACGCCTATCGCCGCACCCCAAGATGCGGCAACAACCCGCACACCGCGCATTATGATGGTCGTGACCAATGGCGAATTGCTAGACAGCGGCTACAATCAGGGGATTCATGAGGGGCTAGAGACCGTCAGCGCACGGCTTGGCGCCACGGTAGAAACCGCCAACCTCATCCAACCCGAAACCCGTCAAAGCCAGTTAGAAGCGCTTGCTGTTGAAGGTTACGCCGTGATCGTGGTTCCGTTTGGCGCCAGTACAGAACTGATTGCGGTTGCCAGCGCCCATCCTGAAGTTCACTTTGTTGGGGTAGATCACTTTCAAGCAGAGCCAATGCCCAACCTCACCGGGATTGTGTTCCCAACCGATAAAGCCGGTTATCTTGCGGGCGTCTTGGCCGCGCACCTGAGCCAAAGCAATATCGTGGCCGGGATTTATGGCCCGCAGGGCGTTGCAGATGTCCAAGCCTTTGCGGTAGGCTATGAACATGGCGCACAGTCGGTCAACCCTGCCATCACTGTGCTGACCTATTTTCACCCCGGCAGCCCGTCGGTGGGGTTCAGTGATATGTTGTGGGGGCAAGCACGCGCCGATGAAGCCTTTGCAGGCGGCGCAGATGTGGTGTTTACCGCTGCTGGCGAAACCGGAACCGCCGCCTTAACCGCCTATGCCGACCACGCCAACGAAGGCGTCTACTGCATCGGCGTGGACACTGACCAATGGCAGACCGTCCCAGATGCCCGCCCGTGCCTCGTCACCAGCGCCATAAAAGGGGTTCCGCAGGCGCTAGATCAAGTGATTGAGCAAGTCCTTGCAGGCGCCCCCCCTGCTGGCAATTTCATTGGCCCAGTGGGGTTGGCGCCTTTCCACGATTTTGACAGCACCCTGTCAGCCTCCCTCAAAGCAGAACTCGCCCAGACGCAAACCGACTTGCTCAACGGCACGATCGCTACTGGATATTGCAATCCGTCACAGGATAGCAATTGCGCGGG
>JBMOFU010000152.1:0-9790 GCA_049318725.1 Phototrophicaceae bacterium
GGCGTCCGTGTTTTACAGGCGAAAAACAATGTCAGCAAATCCTTAAGTGGGTGCGTATGGGACGCCCCCTGTGGCGTCCGTTTCTGTGGCGTTAAAATCCGTCACTAACAATTAGGGTAAAGAACTTTATCCGTGTGTGGCCGCCCCGCCGCCGCGCATAAACGCCGCCGGAATACAGCCGACCAGCGCCACCACAGTGCCGATCAAGCCCAACTGCGCCAAGACCTGCACGGCAATTTCTGCATAGGTTTGGGCATACAAAAACGGATCAGCGCTGGCACTGTCCCCCAAGACCAACGCGGCCAAGCGGTTGACCTCACTGAGCGAATAGCTGGTGAGGATCGAAACACTAAGCGTCATCCCGACCAAACGCAAGATCAGCACCAACGCCGACGCCATCCCACGATCTCGGTCATTGGCGTCATTAATCACCGCCGCTGTGATCGGCGCAAAGGTCAAGCCTAAGCCGATGCCCACAATTGCCATCTGCCAGCTAATGTTAAACGTAGAAATGTTCAATTCCCACGTTTGCCAGACAATCGCAAAGCCCACCGCGCTAATCAGCAAGCCGCCGATGGTCGTAGCGCGGTAGCCAAAGCGTGAGCTAATCCAGCCACCGGGGATGGTGGCAATTGCCATCGGCACGGTGAGCGTACTCAACAACAACCCCACCTCTAGCGCGGCAGCGCGTAGGTCGCTCACGCTCTCTTGGCGCACGTTAATCAAAATTGGCACGGCCACCAGCCCAATCATCAAGCAAAAGCCGACAAACAAATTGCTTAGGCTGCCAGCGGCAAAGTTGCGCTGCGTGAACATCTGAATGTTCATCAGCGGGTCTTTGTGACGCAGTTCCCAAATCACGAACAAGACCAACAAGACCACCGCGCCAATCGTCCCCTGTAGGGCAAAGGCGGGCAGGGTTCCCATATCCTCAAAGCTGCTGGCCGTGCTGGTTTCGATGTTCCCGCCAAGCGACAGGTTTAACAAGATCAGCGCGCCGACAATCAAGGCCGTGCCGATGTAGTCAAAGCGCCCGCCGCTGCGCGCTTGCGGCACATCGCGTAAGCCCCATAAGAGCATCCCCAGTGCGAGCAAACTGAGCGGCACATTGATCCAAAATAGCCCCTGCCACGGGAGTGTTGCAAAGCCGGGGTTATTGGCAATCGGCGTGACGGTTTCCCCAATGGTGCGGGCAAAGGCAATCGGCACAGGCAATTGCAACAACAGCCCGCCGTACAAATGCCCAAGCACCCAACCGAGCGTATCCAGCGCGCCGATCAAGCCAAGCGGTTGGGCGCGGCGCTCTGGCGGGAACATATCCCCCACTAACGCCATGCTGACCGGCACCAGCGCCCCCGCGCCGATGGCCTGAATCACGCGCCCCACAATCACACTGATTAAGTCTACAATGGCCGGGTCAGGCCGTTGCCCAAAGCGTCGTAACAGGCGCTCTATCCAATTGCTTGGCGTGCCTTCGGCCAATGCCACCCACACACTGCCGGCGATGAACAGCAACAAGCAGGCCACATACACCGCCCGCCGCCCAACAATATCACTGAGCCGCCCGGTAAAGGTCAAGCTCACGGTGTAGGCCAACAAGTAGCCGCTGACGATCCATGAGGCTTCATCAAGGTTGTCTTGCAACGGCAGTTCAAGTTCCAAAATAAGTTCAGGTAAAAAGGCCGAAACGACGGTTAAGTCTAGGCTACCCACAAAAACCGGAATCGCAATAAAGGCGATCACCAGCCACGGGTTGATACGGTTTTTCGGCTTGGCAGAGGCTATCGGTGGTACCGTGCTAGAGGTCATGGGGTATGTACCTTTGGGTTGATGTAAGGGCGCCGTGTTGCACGCCGCTACGCTTCTAAAGAAGGGAGTCTGCTGATTTTAACGCCACAAAGACCGACGCCACAGGTGTCGTCCGTCAAAACCGTTGCAATGCGATTTAATCCTGTAGGGACAAGGCAGCCCTTGTCCGACGTGTATAAAGCGATTGTTTTTTGCCCGTAAAACGCGGACGCCACAGGTGGCGTCCCTACACAACCGTTATGACTTGTAGGGACGTGACCTATCACGTCCGCACGACGCCGAAAAATCGAACCCGTGAGCGGTGATTGTTGTGTTAAGTGGGTACACATGGGACAAGGCCGTCCTTGTCCGCAAAGCCATGAACGGGCAATCACCGCTGTTTTTCCCACGCTTGCACGGTGCTGTTGGTTAGTTCGCCGTCCGCGCCGACGCGCACAGGCGGGGCGCTGTCGTCCTGCAAGCTATTGAGCGTGGCTTGCTTGCGCTTTTCAGGGATGGGGAATCGGCGGCTTTGGGCGAAGGAACGTTCCTGCGCTAACTCGTGTTCTTCGGTCAACCCGCGATTAAACAGGATCGTCAGCGCGTGAATCAACAAGGCAACGCCCCATGTGAACGTCAACAGCAAAAACACCGGCTGGTCTGCCAACTGCACCAGCACACTTGCGCCGTTTGTGTCGCCTTGCAAGGTGACCAAGTTGGCACTAGCGATCAAAATATCCCCGACCATACTCCACATGATGGCAAAGGCAACGTTACAGAACAGGAATACCCACCCATGCGACCAGAAGTTAGCAACCTGACAGAAGCGTTGGGTGACCCGTTTTTGCGCTTGGATATACTGCCCTTCGGTGATGGCAGTTGACCACTGATCGCCAAACTCCAGCGCTAAACTGCGTTCAATGGCCTTTTCGCGGCGGTTGTCTACCCGCGCCCCCACGTTATTGACCTGAACACGGTGCGCCATGAGCGCGCCCGCCCAAAACAACGTGAGGATAATCGCCCATGTTTGTTCCACAGACACCAACGCCACTTGGAGTTGTGCATAATCTGTGCTAGTGGGGGAAAGCGGTTGCATTTCTGCCACAATTGCGCTGGAGGCAATGTCTAACCCGATGCCTGAACCCAACACCAACAACGTATTGACAACCACAAAGACGAACAGATGCGCCCACCAACCGCGCCGCGCCTGAATGCGGCGTTGCACGCGCTTGCGGATTTGACTTTCTAGCTCGGCGTCTGTGGGGGGAATATAGGGGCGCTCTTGGCTCGTGCTGCTCTCAAACGCGGTACGGATGGCATCGCGGGCTTGTTCGAGCTTGGGAGAAATCATCCGCCCTACGTCGGTGAAAATCTCGTTGAGTGTGGTATTAATCGGCGCGGGCGTTGGCGTCACAGGGATGTTGATTGCAGCGGCGGCAATCGGGTCGGCCTTGCGCTTGGGCATGTGGGCAATCGAGCGGTTGGCAATTTCAGAGCGGTCTTGAGAAAGCTCGCGCAGGCCGCTGGCTTGGATGGCACTTGCAAAGGCTTCCATCAGCGCGTTGGGGGTGGGGTAACGGTCTGTGGGGGATTTTTCTAGCGCTTTGAGCAGCACACGCTCGACCGCTAGCGGAATTTCTGGGTTGACTTCGCTCGGCGGCGGCGGGGCGGTGTAAATTTGATCGAAGATGATCGTGTGGGTGCTATCAGAGGCAAACGGCACCCGCCCGACGACCATTTCATAGAGCATCACCCCCAACGCATAGACATCCACCGCTGGCGTGAGGTCAAGGTCGCCGCGTGCCTGTTCTGGCGCAAGGTAGTGTGGCGTGCCGACGATCATCCCCGCGCTTAGGGAACTTTCTCCCTGTGCGGCAATGCGCGCCAAGCCAAAATCGGTCAAATAGGGCTTTTCGTCTTGGTCATCAATCATCACATTGGCGGGCTTGACATCGCGGTGTAATACGCCGCGCTGATGGGCGTAAGTCAACGCTTGGGCAATGGCGCTACAAATGGTCGAAATCTCTTGCAGGGGGAGCGGGCGCTTACGCATGTGCGCCTTTAACGACTTGCCCTGAATCAGGCGCATGACAAGGTAGGGTTGCCCCTGATATTCGTCAAAGTCGTAGACCGGAACGATGTGCGGATGCTCTAAGGTGGCGACAATTTGCGCCTCACGGCGGAAGCGCGCCAACAAATCTTCATCATCTTGAAAGCCAGCGTGCATGACTTTGATCGCCACATTACGGTTGAGCTTGGTATGTTGTGCGGCATAAACCACCGCCATCCCACCGCTACCAATCCGCTGGGTAATGGTGTACTGACCGATCTGCTGTCCGTCTATAAAGCTCATAGTACCTTCCCCCCAGCAGGGTTCTACAGGGTGACTGATGCTATCATTCTACTATGGTTTGGCGAATTATAGGCAGGTCGTAGGGGGGATGAATCTACGGCGGGCGTAGGGTCTATGAATCTAGCCCCGAAGGGCCGGGTCAACGTTCGATCTGTTTCGAGAATAGCGCGATAAGAAATCCCCCAACGAGCGGAACGCCCCGCGCAACATCCGCACAATGAAGTAGAGCGCCACAATCAACAGCACCAAGACGATCACCGACACGCCCACTGCAATCAACGGATTCCAGATGAACAGCGCCACCATCCCCAACACCCCTACATCTTCTGCGGTACTGACGACGGTATTAGACACTGGCTCTGGGCTGGCGTTGACCAAAAAGCGAAAGCCGGTTTTGGTGCTGTGCGCCGTTAACCCGCTCAGGCCGCCGAGCAAGCCCAACGAGAGCGCCAGCGCAGCGGAATCGCCTTCGGGGGCAAGGTTAAACGCCAACAGGAAGGCGCCCAATGGCCGAATAAACGTATGAATTAAGTTCCAGACATTATCAATGTAGGGGATTTTGTCGGCAAAGAACTCTAAAAAGACCAAGACGCCCGCCACAATCAACACCGGTAGCGACGCCAAGACCTGCAATTCTTGCGGGAGCCCGGTGAGCCACTCTAAACGGATTGCCAGCCCGACCACAAACACGGTCAGGTAAAGGTTAATCCCCGACGAGAGAGAAAGCGGTAAGGCGGCAAGTAAGGCGTCCATCGGGCGTTAGCCTTTATCCAGTAGGGTGATAACGGTTATTGCGGTGTAGCGACGCGGTGGAGCGCCTCACGTAACCCCTCTACGCCGTTGTAGGGGCCGCCGCTGTTGTCTACGACACCGCTGCTCAGGTGCAGGTGATTGGCTTCAATGGCCTCACGGACTTTTTCACGGTCACGCAACGGGTAAAAATACTCGCGGGATTGCCGAATCCGCGTTTCGATGCGGTCACGAATCCGCCCAACGTTGGGCGGGGTGGTCACGACGATAAAATCTTCTGACCCTAAGTGGCCGATGAAGTCGCTCTCTGACCCGTGTTCACGAATGGCGTTGCGGATCATCAAAGTGACGGCGCGCAACACATCATCAGCGGCCACAAAGCCGTAACGCTCGCGGAACTCGCTCAGGCTGTTGATTGAAAGCTGGAGTACCGCCCACGGCTCGTTGCCGTCCATCAGCTTATTGAGCTTTTCATGCACCAATTCGCCTTCGGGCAAGTCCGTAACGGGGTTGGCAAGCGTTGCCCGCCCCACCCGACTAATGGAGTTACGAATGCGTAGCCGTAGCTCTTGGATGTCGAACGGCTTGGTGATGTAATCTACCACGCCTAGCTCTAGCCCTTGCAGCTTGTCTACACGGTCGCGCTTTTCGGTCAAGAAGATGATCGGCGTGTTTTCCGTTTGGCGTTGGGCGCGCAGTTGGCGGCACACTTCATAGCCGTCAATGTCTGGCAGGCGGATGTCTAGCACGATCAGGTCAATCGGTGACTGCTCACGCGCTACCCGTAGGGCTTCTTCCCCCCATGCCGCCGTCAACACCTCATAATCCTGAACGCGGAAGTAGGCGTTAAGCATCTCGGCCAAATCAAGGTCGTCTTCTACGATGAGCAAGCGTGGCTTTTCCATGCGAACATCTATCCCTGTTTGACTTCTACAATCGGCTTTTTGGTGATGGCAAACACACAGGCTTCTGCCCCTAAAGCCTGACACTGTGTTTCATGGACGATGAATTCGGCAGATGAAGCCGCCCAACGCAACAGCCCCTGAATGATCCCAATTTGCAAGTGGCAAGTTGGGTGTTCGGTATAGCGTGCATAAGCAAACGGGCTAGGCGCCACCCGCAGTTGCCAAGCCGTTGGCGTGTCTTGCAATTCGGTGTTTTGGCTGGAATAGGTGTTGAATACCTGCGCCAAACCGGCTAACCCACCCCGCGCACGCAGGGTGAGGGGTAAGGCTTGGAACTCTGGCGTGCCAATGCTTTGCAACACGCCCAACTTGTGCCAGCCTACCTCAAAGGCGCGTGCGCCAATCCGCAACGCCAACGCCCGCCCACCGCGTTCACCATACACGTCATCAAGCATAGCATCTAATGCCGCTAACGCCTCAAAAGGCACTTCAAGTACAAAATCTTCGGCAGGCAAGTGCAAAACATAAGGCTGAAACACTGCATGGCTGCTCATGAGCGCCAACATCCCGCCGCCACCTAAAGCGCTTTCTGCCGCCACCAAGAGTGCATGAACCAAGCGGTACGGCCAATAGGGAGCGTGATGGGCTGTCAGCATCAAGGCTAGAGCAACGCTTCCAGCGCTTCTACCGTGCGACCAATGTCTAGGAAGATCAACCCTAGCTTGGCTTCTTTGCGTGCCATGACAGTCAACACCGCTTCTTCCCCTACCGAAGTAAGGATGACGTAGCCGGATTGACCTTTGACATATACCTGCTCTAGCTCGCCGCGCCCTAACTCACTGGCAATACGCTCGCCCAGCGAGATCATTGCGGCGGACATGGCCGAAACACGGTCTTCCTCAATTTGCGGCGGCATGATCGAAGCCATGCTCAAGCCGTCTACACTGACGATAGCCGCGGCCTCCACATCCCCCGAACTTGCGCGCAACTCACTAAGGCGTTCTACCAATTGTTCAGTGCGTGATTTAGCCAAGGGTTCATTCTCCCGTCCCGTTGCAACGTAATCGCCAATCAAACTTTACCGACGATACGTCGGATAGATTACCCCGATTTTAGCACAAAACTAAACTTACCCCACATCACTTATAAGGGGATTTGCTGGGGGCTGTGAAGGGTTTTTCACAAATAGTGCCTAAATCAATAGACACCCCACCGCCCGAAAGTATATACTGTTGCGCGGGGTGCGTGCAACCATTTGCCCCATCCACTTTAGAAATTGCTCACACAGGGGGCTTGCCACCGTGATTTTGATCGCGCTAGGGTGGTCAGCGCTGGCCGCAATCCTCGGCTTTTATTGGGCGCGCGGCGAACTTGCCCCGCGTGTGCGGGCGGTATTGCTGCCATTGGCGCTGATTGCCGCAACACTGGCCTTTTTATTTGGGGTTTTGGCCTATGCCTCTAGCCCGACCAACCCCCTACGCCAAGCAGAAACCCAAATGGCCGCGCCATAAGTAGGGGCGCAATACATTGCGCCCCTACGTTGATAACATCGTTGTTTGCAGGGTTCATATTTGCCCTATCCCTATTCGCTTTTCACACCCTTGTGATATTTTGATGATTTTGCCTTGCAACCCGACCATCTGTAACTTGCCGCGTTGCCCGCGACTGGCTATAGTTAGGCGTAATTGGGAACACTATCCACGACAACGAAAAAACCTATGACGCCTGAACCGAACCGCCAGCAAGAGATTATCAAGCGTTCGCTGCTCGAAATCCGCGACTTGAAGGGCAAACTTCAAGCCGCTGAACGCACGCTCCATGAACCGATTGCCATTGTCGGCATCGGCTGCCGCTTCCCTGCCGGGGCAGATACCCCCGATAGCTACTGGCAACTGCTCAAAAACGGCGTAGACGCCACCCGCGAAGTCCCCGCAGACCGTTGGGATGTCAACGGCTACTACGACCCGAACCCAGACGCGCTCGGCAAGATGTACACCCAGCGCGGCGGATTTTTAGACCGTGTAGACCTATTCGACCCGCTGTTCTTCAACATCCCCCCGCGTGAAGCCGTCAGTATGGATCCGCAACATCGTTTGTTTGTTGAGGTGGTGTGGGAAGCGCTAGAAAACGCTGGCATCGCCCCAGACAGCCTTGCCAACAGCAAAACGGGCGTGTTTGCGGGGATCACCGCCTACGACTACGCCCAACTGATTTCCCTCAGCCGCGACCCGTCTTTGCTAGACGCCTACGCCAGCACGGGCAACCCGCTGAACTTTGTCAGCGGGCGGGTGTCTTACCTGTTGGGGCTGCAAGGGCCAAGCATGGCCTTAGATACAGCCTGTTCGTCGTCGTTGGTGAGCGTACATCTGGCGTGCCAAAATCTGCGGCTCGGCGTGATAGATATGGCGCTGGCGGGCGGCGTGAACATGGTGCTGTCTCCAGAAACAATGGTCACCTTGAGCAAGGCCAAAATGCTGGCGGCAGATGGCCGCTGCAAGACCTTCGACGCCAGCGCCGACGGCTACGCACGCGGGGAAGGCGGCGGGGTGGTGGTGCTGAAGCGCCTATCAGACGCGCTGCGCGACGGCGATAACATCTGGGCGGTGATTCGTGGGTCTGCCGTCAACCAAGATGGCCCCAGTAGCGGATTAACGGTTCCCAACGGGCAGGCGCAACAGTTGGTCATGCGTGAAGCATTGGCCTTAGCCGGTTTGAATCCGCATGATGTGAGCTATGTAGACGCGCACGGCACAGGAACATCGTTAGGCGACCCGATTGAATTGCGGGCGTTAGAGGCAGTCTACGGCGCAGGACGCAGTAGCGAAAATCCGCTGATTGTGGGCAGTGCCAAGACCAACTTAGGCCACCTTGAAGCGGCGGCGGGCATCGCCGGATTAATCAAAATCGCGCTAACGGTGCATCACGGCCAGATTGCGCCGCACCTCAACCTAGAGCATCCTAACCCGAATGTGGCGTGGGATAAGCTCCACATTCACGTTCCCACGCAGGGGATGCCCTTCCCGACCCACGCCGCCAGCCGTATCGCGGCGGTGAGTTCGTTCGGCGCCAGCGGCACAAACGGCCACATCATCGTAGAGGCCGCGCCACAACGCCCCATCGAACAGAAGCCGCAACGCCCGTTACACGTCGTCACGCTGTCTACCAAACACCCTGAAGACTTGCGCGTGTTGGCCGAACGGATCGTGGCGGAACTCAACGCCCAACCAAACGCCAGCCTTGCCGATGTTGCCACCACGCTCAACAGTGGGCGGGCATCTATGCCGTATCGTGCGGCCATTCGTGCGGAATCGCTGGTTGGGCTGAAGCGCACGCTCACGGATTATGTAGCAAATGGCGCTTCGGTCAACCTGTTAGGCGGTCATGCCCGCGCCAACCAACGGCCTAAAATCGCGCTGCTGCACACGGGCAAAATCGGCGGGGGGATGGGAACCGCCCTGTATGCCACGGTTGCGGCCTTCCGTGCATGGGTAGATCAAGCCTGTGCTGCGATGGGCGTCCCGGCCAACCCGATCCCCGCCTTTGCGCTGGAATTTGCGCTCGGTCAATTGTGGGGCGCGTTAGGCGTTACCCCTAGCGCGGTGGCGGGTACTGGGCGCGGGGCGATTGCCGCCGCCGTCACTGCCGGGGCGATCTCCCTAGAAGAAGGCGCAGCGTTGGCCGCCGCCCGTGATGCCGCCGAGTACGCCGCTGTGGTGGATGGCTTGATCCCGCGTGCGCCGCGCTACCCGCTGTATAGCAGCGATGGGCAAGCGCTGACCGCCGCCATGCTCGACGCGGATTACTGGCGCTCGCTGGATGACGCTATCCCCTTGACGTTGGGCGGGCTGGTGACGGCAGGCAACCGCGTGTTTATCGCGCTTGGCGACACCGATATTGTCCCGTTGCACTATGGGCAAGGCTTTAGCGAGGGTGTGGCGTCTGGTGAACTGGTGACGTTAGAATCACTGGCGCCCGATAACGACTGGAACGCGCT
>JBMOFU010000153.1:0-9756 GCA_049318725.1 Phototrophicaceae bacterium
AAGCGCCCACCGACAAACCCCCTTCAACCCTGCTACAATAGAGCCATCATTCGCACGCCTTGATGATGGAGATGAATTACCGTGCCGGACGACCAAACCCCGCGCTACGACCCTGACGACGATATTCCCTTTCGGTTGCCGAAGGCTGAAGAAGACGACTATGTAGACCCCAACGATGACACCGACGAGATGCCCGCCCTGACCACGCCCAATATGCGGATCATTGAGCCTGCACCGCAGCCCAACAAGGGATTTTACAGCCAGCCAACGATGCCCATCCCGCGTGAGCCGGGGATGCCCGACCCCAAGCGCACGGTGATCGGGAACAAGGCCGCACGCCCCGAAGATTACGCTGCCCAGCAGCAACAGACCCAACGGAATCAGCCGCCGCCACAGCAAAACCGCTATCAAAATCCGGTCAATTACCCCGCGCCACCGCAACGGCAAGCCAGCAATGTTCCGCCGCCGCCCGCTGACGGCTCTGGTACGTTGAAGATTGACCGTAAGCCCCCAAAGAACGCCCCCAAGCGCCGCCGTCTGGGATGCCTCAACAACGGCTGCCTGTTGATTTTTGCGGGCGTGGTCGCGTCGTTTTGTGGCGGACTAACGCTCTTGAGCGTGATCTTGCTGTTGATCGCCCAGAACCGCCTCACCCCGATCATTGACGCCGGACTGAACACGATTGACCAGTATGAGGCCTTTCAGACGACCTTCTACTATGACCGCAACGGCACCTTGCTCTATGAAACCTTTGGCGAAGGCCGCCGCGAATATGCCGCGCTGGATCAAATCCCACAGAATTTGATTAACGCCACGCTTGCTGTTGAGGACGACAACTTTTACAGCAATCCGGGCATTGAAGTGGCGGCCACCATCCGTGCGACGCTGCAATACGCCGGGCTGTTAGAAGGCAGCACGGGCGGCAGCACCATCACGCAGCAGTTGGTGCGGAATGTGGCCTTTGACTATGAAAAACGCACCGAGCGCAGCATCAGCCGCAAGGCAGAAGAAATCTTGCTGGCGATTGCCATCACCCAACGCCTAAGCAAAGACGAAATTTTGGAGATGTACCTCAACGAAATCTATTACGGCAACCTTGCCTATGGCGCAAAGGCCGCCGCGCAGACGATCTTTGGCAAAGAACTGGAAGATTTAACGCTTGGTGAGGCGGCGCTGCTGGCCGGGTTGCCGCAAGCCCCCGCCGAGCTTGACCCGCTCAACCCAGACCCCGAAGTGCAAGAGCGCGTCTTAGAGCGCTGGCGGATTGCCCTAGACGCGATGGTGCGGCAGGGCTACATCACCAGTGAAGAACGCAATACCGCCCTGAGCGATGGGCTACAGGTCTATCAGCCAGAAATTGACCTGCTGGCGCCACACTTCACGCTTTACGCCCAAGACGAACTCCAAGTGCAATTGACGGCGTTAGGCTATACCCCAGAAGACATCGCACGCGGCGGCTTTCAGGTGGTGACGACGGTTGACCTTGCGCTCAATACCGAAGCGCAAACGATCATCCAAGAGCAGGTGGCACGCTTGGCGGGCAACCGTGTGAGCAACGGCGCGGTATTGGTGACCAAGCCGCTCACAGGGGAAATCTTGGCGATGGTCGGCAGTGCGGATTACGAGAATGACGCGATTGACGGGCGCGTGAACGTCGCTACTGCGCGCCGTCAACCGGGGAGTACCGCGAAGGGCTTTACCTACGCCGCCGCGCTGGAAAACGGCTTTTCAGCGGCAGATGTCATCTGGGACACGCCCGTGCGGAGCATCCCTGTGCCGGGACAGTCTACATGGCCGGTCAACTATGACGGCGCGTATCACGGCCCGGTGAATATGCGTGCGGCGCTTGCCAACAGCTACAACGTGCCTGCTGTGCAAATCTTGCAGCAGGCCGTTGGGGTAGAAGGCTTGCTGCAATTTATGAACCGCTTGGGCATCACCAGCTTAGGCACCGATGCCAGCCTATATGGGCCGTCTTTGACGTTGGGCGGCGGGGAAATCACGCTAGAGGAACTGACACGCGGCTACAGCGTGTTCGCTAACGGCGGATCACTGGTCAACACCACTGCGATTTTGTGCATCGCCACCACTGAGGGCGAGGTGATCTATCAGTATGAAGGCGGTTGCCCGCCGCGCTACCGCCTGACGGAAAACACCATCGCCCGCACGGGGTTAGGCCGCCAAGTGTTAGATGCGCGCGTGGCCTACTTGATTAGCGATATTCTGGCAGACAACAACGCCCGCACCCCCGCGATGGGCAGCAATAGCCCGCTGCGTACCGATGGGATATATACGTCGGTCAAGACGGGGACGACCAACGACTTTAAGGATAACTGGACGGTGGGCTTCACGCACAACGTAGCCGTTGGGGTATGGGTCGGCAACAGTGACGGCACACCGATGGTGAATACCTCTGGCTTGACCGGAGCCGCGCCGATCTGGAACAGCGTCATCACCACGATTTACAATGACCCGCGCATCTTCAACCTGTTGGCGATAGATGGCACCCATCAGCCCGACCAACCCAACCCGCCTAGTGCGATGACGCTCCAGCAGGTGTGCGACGTGCGCCGCTTGACCGAAGGCGTAGAAAACTGCCCGTCGTTGGTCGCCGAATGGACGCTGGACTTCCCGGCGGGCATCCCAGATTCTGAGGGCAACCTGAACTATCCGCAGGCGCGCAGCAACCAAACCGCACCGACCAACGGCCAACCGTACCTTGAGGAAATCTCGCCGGGGGTCTTGCGGGTGCGCGCCCACGCCATCCCGCAGGATGTGGCGGCCAGCTTGGTCTTTGAAACTGACCCGGGCGTCGGTAGCCCGCCGCCACCGCGCTACTGCCAAGTGCCGTATGATCTGATTGGCTCTGACCCCACCGCACGCGATCTGTTGTTCTTGCGTCCACCGATTGCCCCAGTGGATGCCGTCGAAGCGGAGCGTTACGCGGTGTCTCGCGGGTTGGCCTTTTTGCCGACGATTGCCTGTTCGCCCGAATTGCTGTCTTTGCAGGGCGGTGCAGTGGTGATTACTGCCGTCATCACCCAACCGACGCCCGGCCAAGTGTTGACCGACGCCATCGAGATTTTAGGGACGGTGGCGTTTTCTAGGGAGCAAGCCGAATCCTACAAGGTCGAAATCATCGGCGGGCAGTTCCCAGACTGGACGACGTTGGGGCAGGTACAGTATGAACCCGTCAGCAACGGGCGGATTGAAACGCTGTTCACCCCCGCCCTCAACGCGGGCGACTATCAACTGCGCTTGATTGTGGTGGGCTACGACAGCAACTTCATCCAAGAGCCGTATATCGTGCCGTTTACGGTGGTGCGGTAAAGTAGGGCAATTCCATTCTCGAAAACCGTATGATTCCACCGTAGGGGCGCAGCGCGCTGCGCCCCTACAACCGGTTCATAACAACGCCCCTACAACGCCTTCGACGAGATAATGTAGCTGGCGGTGGCGGTATTGGTCGCCAGCGGCACATTATGCACGTTGCAAATCCGCAAGAGCGACTGAATGTCGGGGTCGTGCGGATGCTTGCCAAGCGGGTCTACAAAGAAGAACACCGCCGCAATTTTGCCTTCGGCCACTTGTGCGGCAATTTGGGCATCACCGCCCATCGGCCCAGAGAGCATCCGCTGCACCGTCAGGGCAGATTTTTCTTCAATCAGCAGGCCGGTGGTGCTGGTGGCAACAATGTTATACCGAGACAGGACATCTAAATGCGTCAGGACGAAAGCGACCACATCCGCCTTTTTGCCGTCATGGGCAATCAGGGCGATAGTTTTACGCGGTTCTTGGTCAACCATAGTGAATAGGTTCCTTATTTGCGCCTAAAAGGGTATTTGAGCGGAGTATAGCCCGCTAAACGTGCGCCTCAAAATTCTTGCCGAGGTCAATGGCTTGGATGTCCCCCGTGCGGAGCGCGTTAAGGTACTCTAGGTAAGCGCGGGGCGGCCACATCCCGAACTGGGCGTAAACTGACTTTTGCAGGATGGCCTGCCGCAAATCCGCGGAGGTCTTGCCGGGGAAGCGCGTCTGGGCAGTGCCGATGCCGTTCAGGGTGTGGGCGTCACTGTTGCCTAACGCAAGCAAGCCCACCGTGCGCGCCACCCATGCCGCGTAGACGTTCGCGCCCGGCAACGGGGAAGCCGCATTGCACACTTCGATCCCGTCAAAGCCTGCCCTAGCCAACAGTTCCCAGTCATTCCAATAGCGCTGGTAGCCGCGCCGCGTTTCGTCAATGTTGATGTGGAACGGGTGCGCCAACACCGCCACGCCGCCCGCCTCATGGATGGCCTGCACGGTGTCTTCTAGGTTAAGACCCGCCTGAATTTTCTGGGTGATCCACAACCCCAAGATATGCCCTTCGCGGCTGGTCACTTCTAGGCCGGGAACGATCTCGAACGGGTATTGGTCGGCGTGTTCTAGCGCCCACAAAGACGCTTCCAGCGTATCATGGTCGGTGATGGCGATCACATCTAAGCCGCCGCGCTGCTGGACGAACGCCAATAGGTCAGCAACACGGGCAAGGCCATCGCTGGCGCGGGTGTGCATGTGCAGGTCTGCACGTCCATAAGTCGTCAAGTTAGGGGTTCTCCTGTTTTATATATACTCATCCCATTTGAAAAACTGGAGTTTGGGCGAATCGTGTTGCGTTGAGGTAGGGGCATGATGCATCATGCCCCTACGGATTTGATCGGTGTTGAATTGCCCGTTTTTCATTCCGTTTTAGGGCATTCCCGTTATTCTTTTTCCAGTTCGGGGTATCTTCCCACCAGCAATTCCCAATAGTTGGCGCGGGCGGGGACGCTGTAGAGGACGAAATCTGGCAGCAGCAGGCCGGTAAGCGTGCCGCCGTAGACGCAGCGCGTGTCTAGCGCATAGACTTTGCGCTGATAGTGCAAAAACGGATATTGGCGATGCCCCACCGCCAGCGGCTTTTCGCCGTCATAGTGGGTGTACCAAGTGCTGCCGTTGCCGTACCCGTTGCGTTTGAGGGCGGCTTCGCCGTCGCTATGCCCCATCAACACCGCAGGGTCTTGTTCGGCCAACGGAACGCTCGGCATGACGTAGGCGTGCGCCAATATAATCTCTGGCAGTTCTAGGTAGAGCGGCAACGTCCGTAAATAGCCGATCATCTCTGCATAGCAGTCGTCATCGGCAAACTGGTGATAACGGGTGATAGCGCGTGAGCGCTCATAGGCGATTTTGCCCTCATACGCCTGAATGTGTTTGTCGTCGCGGTTGCCGCGCAAACTGAGCGCGTTAGGCGTCTTACGGAAGAACTCAATCACCTGTTGCGGTGCGGGGCCTCGGTCTACAAGGTCGCCAATATGAATGATCTGGTCGGTACTGCTCAAGCCGACCCGATCTAGCAGGGCTTGCAGTTCATCATAACAGCCGTGAATGTCGCCGATCACCAGCGTTTTAGGCGGGCGGGCGGGGGCGGCTTCAGGGGCGGGGGCGGGCGGGCGTTGTTGAAACCATCGCATCATCGGGCTTAGTCTCTGCGTTCCTGCTGTTTACGCATGAGTTCTTCAAACTCGTCTTTAGATTCGTCGTAACGGCGCTGGATCACTTGTTCATGCGGTTGGTCGTGTAAAAAGTCGGTCGGCGGGTAAGCCGAGTCAGCGGGCTGGCTGCTGGATTGTGCCTGTGCGTTGACCGGTTGCGCGGGCTGCTTGGCCTGTTCTTTGGCGTGGGCGGCTTCTAGGTAGCGGCGGGCGTAGTTCTGGAAGATTTGCGCGGCAAAGATCGCTAGGCCAACGTCGTCCACTTGGCCGATGATCGGAATGGCGTCAGAAATAACATCCAGCGGGAAGAACCCGTAAAGCAAAATCGCGCCGACCAAGATGGCTTTATAATAGAACGGTACTTCTGGGTGAAAAAACAACTCCAAGAAGTTGGCTTGGTTAAACTTAAATGGCGAATTTCCATTGTCAGACATGCGCTTATGCCCCTCAAATCACTCGATTGGCGTTGCCTGCGATGATAGCAAACGCCAGCCGATTCCACAAATCACAACAAGTTTTTTACATGCCTTCATTCTCTTGGGTATAACAACTATGATACACTCTATATTGTGAATAGCGTAAAGACCGTGAGTTGAGAGTGGTGAAGGCATGTCTACTGGAAAACTCCGCCCGCAAATAGACCATAGCCAGTGGCGCTGCGGCACACTGTTCTGCTGGGAAGTGTCTCGGGTGCCGCTTTACTGGACGCCCGACCCTGAAAACAGCCGCGTCTTGAGGATGCTACGCTCTGAGCAAAGCGTGATGTTCATCCCTCAAGTGCAGTATGAGCATTGGGTGATCGTGAAAAGTGGTGAGCAAATCGGCTGGGTAGATTTGCGCTTTGCGCAACTATTTGAGGACGAACCCCCTGCCGCCCCAGAAAACCCCTTCTTGACGGCGCTCCCGGCCATCGCAGAAGACGACACCAACCCTAGTCACCCGATCATCGCCGCCCCAGAACGCCCCGAAGCCCCCCAAAACCCTGCCCCAGACCCCCCAAAAACCAGCGCCAAAGACATCCGCCGCGCCATTGCCCACCTGATCGGCTTCCGTTAGGCTTTTGCCCTATTCAAACCCGCCTGTGTGCGGGCATGATAAACAGCCGAATACAGGATACACGCTGAGGATGGGCTATGAAGCGGATTCATACGGCGGGGTGGGTGCTGCCGATTTTGCTGTGTCTGTGGGGGTTTGCCGTGTGGGGCGCAGACGCCGATACCATTTGGGTAGATGAGTGGTGGTCGGTCTATTACATCGGGGCTACCCCGCTGGTGGAGTTCCGCAGCCCGATCACCACAATAGAGCGGGTAGCCGCCAATCGCAGCCACGAGAATAACCCCGTGGGCTATTATGTGGTGTTGAGCCTGTGGCGCGCCGCCGTCGGTGAAAGCGATTTTGCCCTGCGGCTGTTTTCTGGGCTGTGTAGCGTGCTGACGGTGGCACTGATCTATCGGCTAGGGTGGGCGGTGGGCGGGCATCCGGTGGGGATTGCGGCGGCGGTCTTGTTAGGCTTTTCGGCCTTTTTTGTCAATTACAGCCACGAAATGCGGATGTACGCGCTGGCGGCATTGTGGACGGCGCTAGGGTTATTGGCCTATTGGCAGTTTATGCACGTCCCGCGCCGCTTTTGGGGATGGGGTGCGCTGTTGGTCATCAGTGCGGCGGGCTTGGTTTACACGCACTACGGCAACGCGCTGATGATTGGGCTGTTGGGGCTGTATCACTTGCTGGCCGTATGGCCGAAAAACCGCCGTTGGTGGCAGGCGGCGGGGTTAGCGCTACTGGCAGGGGGGCTATTCTTGCCGCATCTGCCGCTCACACTAGGGATCGGCGGGCGCTTTGGGGAAAAGCTGGTCAGCGCAGACAGCATCACAGGCGGGGCATGGTCGCTACCTGCCGTCGTCCAGATGAGCGTGTTAGGCTTTGCCAATGAGCAATGGCTATTCGTC
Organism: Phototrophicaceae bacterium; assembly: GCA_049318725.1. GTDB lineage: Bacteria > Chloroflexota > Anaerolineae > Aggregatilineales > Phototrophicaceae > CAIRDJ01. The sequence continues at coordinate 7,463 of JBMOFU010000153.1, forward strand.
GTGCTGTTGACCGTCGCGTTCGCCTTTGGCCTATGGCGCGCCCCCCTAAGCCAACGCACGCGGGAAGGGCTGCGCTGGAGCGGATTGTTAGCACTCGGCGGCATCTTCACCTTGATTGCGGTGCGGCTGGCCTTTGAAACGGTGTTCCATGTGCGCTACCTGCTGGCCTTATGGATTCCGTTGGCGCTGTTCGCGGCGCTGGTGATGGTCGCGGCGTTGGGGGCATTGCCGCGTGCGTGGCGTAACACTGCCACTGCTGCGCTACTCATCGGCTGGATCGGGACGGGCGCACTGGTCAGTGCAGACATCCACTATCACGGCAAATACTTTCATCCCGTGTTTCGGGGCGCATTCACCGAGCCGAACCGCTGGGACGACGCAGGGCGCTATTTGAACGGTGTCAGCCATCCCAATGATGCGGTGCTGGTCAGTGTTGGGGAAGCGCTGGCGTGGGCGCATCGCGGGAATGCCGCCTTCTACCTGCACGATTCGCCGAGCCGCGTGTTGCTAGTAGAGGGCAATGAGACCCCGCCAGACTTCGGCGCGTTCATCTATGGTGCGGGGCGGGTATGGGTGGCACAGGCGCAAGATTCCCCACCGTCACCCGATAGCCAACGGCTACAGCAGGCGCTTACCGCGCAGGGCTACCGCACTTGTGGCGATCCAACGCTATTCGGCGGGGTAAACCTGAACGTTTATGCCATTGCCCCAGAGTGTTGCACGCCGCCCACAACAACGCTGGCAAGCTACGGGGCGTATGCTGATCTACGCTATCACCGCGCAACGCTGGCGGGCAATAGCCTACGGATTTGGCAGGGTTGGCAGGTCAACCCAACGACGCCCGCCAATACCTACAGCATCGGCTGGTACTTTTTGGATGCCGCCAACGGCGTGATTGCCCAACGCGATGACGCACTCCCCGCGCCGGGCTATACCTGCCTGTTAAGTGAGTTCGCGGTGCCAAGCGTTGATGGCGTGTTGCGTGCGGGCGTCTACGATTGGGCGACAGGCGCACGCTTGGCAACCGATCCGCCCGCGCCGGATGATTTGGCAGCGTTGCCATATACGCCAGAGTAGGGGCATGGCGCGCCATGCCCCTACAATCGCACCGTCACTTTATCCAATGCAATATACACCCAATCCCCATGGGACGGCACACAGGCCGTCCCCTACGAACACCTATTTGTAGGGGGGAACCGATGTGTTCCCCCGCCGTGCTAGAACGGGCTTTCTTGCTCGACCAACGCCTCACATTGCGCGCGTGCGTTGGGAATCCCCTGCTGGGCGGCCTGCGCGACACATTGATCTACGGCCACTTGGTTAAGGCAGGCGAACAACTCAGTTTGGTTGGTGGTGCCGCTCTCTAGGCAGGTGAGCGCGCTAGAGACGGTGCCGCTGCAAATATCGGCCTGTAACCCCTGACTGGCGCGCGTCTGTTCACAGACTTGCACCAACTGCGGTTCGATCTGTTCGCCAACCGTCCCGGCCACGCCGCTGGTGATGCGGGTGGTCACATTGGTGATCGGGCGGCCAATGGGCGACTCTTGAAAGGCTTCGACCTGTGTCACAAGCGCTTGCGCGCGCGGGTTACCCGACGACGCACTGAAAAAGAGCAATGTGGGGACAATCGTCCCGCAGCTACAGGTCAAAAACAGCGCCAGCGACGCAATCCGAAAGGCACAGCCCAGTTGCCGCCAAATTTTCCCTTGCTCGTCACGCTTCTTGATCGCTTGCTGAACGAGCATGTCTACTTCTTCACGGGTATAAGCGTTGCCAGCCGCGCTGACAGGGGACGCCGTTTGCGTCATAGGCTTGGGCGGCGGGGCGGCCAACGGCGGCGGCGGAGCCAGCTTTTCCAGTTGGTTAAGCCACTTGTCTGCGGTGGCGTCCCCTTGCAGCGGCAACAGTTGGGCGCGGGCTTGGTCGTAGCGCTTTTGGCGGATCAACTCTCGGATTGCTTCTAGTTGGGCGCGGTCAGCCATGTGGGGTGATCTCCCTGAATTGGTGTTAGCACATGCCGCTAAGTATAACCAAAATCAGCGGGCGCAAAACGACGATTGCCCGATTATGGCGGGCAATCGCGTGTAATGTGGCATGAGATTTCACGATAGGCGCGCTGCGCCCCTACAGAATCTTTATCCACCTGTACGGACGTGAGTTATCATGCCCCATGTGTATCCACTTAACACAATCACGGCACGCGAGTTCGATTTTTCGGCGTTGGACGGACGTGACCTGTCACGTCCCTACAGGTCACAAGGGTTGTGTAGGGACGCCACCTGTGGCGTCCGTGT
>JBMOFU010000154.1:0-9644 GCA_049318725.1 Phototrophicaceae bacterium
TGCCTGTAAAAAAGTGAGTTCTCATATTTGCACATGAACCCCCTCCCTAAATCCCTCCCCCAAGGGAGAGGGACTTTTTACCCGCGTGGATTGCCCTTCTCCCTTTCCCCTGTGGGGGAAAGGGTTGGGGATAGGGGGTGAGACAGGCAATAACAATACTTATCGGAAAGATTAAAACCCTGTTTTGACAGCGATGGGGGGCAATAGTTTGCGCCCCTACAGGTCATGGATCGTAGGGGCGCGGCTTGCCTCGTCCGTGAGACGATTTTCAACGGAAACCTACAAAATGCGCGGTTGTATTCGTAAGACTATTTAGTAACTGCCACCCTCTGCAAACAAGCTCAAGAGCAATTGCGTGCGCGTTGGGTTTTGCGTAAACAAGGCAGAACTGCTGGGTTGCTTCAAAAAGTCGGTGTAGCCTTCCAGCGTGGCAGGGTCTACCGTATCTAAATTATGGAAGCCCATTGACCAGTTGGAAAAAGTGCGCTCGGCAATTTCCCCCTGATAGATGGTCAACACGTTGCGGTGGCGCTCGTCGGCGTTGATACGCCCATACAGCGCTAACAGGCTGTCTCGATCGCCTTCTAGGGCTTGGATGAAGTAACTGTCTCGGTAGAGCAACATCCCAGTGATGTCTTGCTGGGCATTGTTCTTGCGGCTGACCTCTAAGATTTGCAGAATATCTTGGTCGGTCATGGGACGGGTGGCAACGCTAACGTAGGTCAAAGCATAAAGTGGCATCAGGTACCCCTAATCTTTCAAAAGCAGGTCACATGAACTCTCACTATATACTAACAGTTTATCAAGAAAGCGCTAGTAAGTATTGTCATCTTTATGTTGATTACACAAAAGCCAACGCACCCTTAAGGGTGCTTCCATGCAGGCAATCGTGTTAACATTCAACGGCTCTATAAGGGATCGCAGTAGGGGCGTCTCATGGGACGCCCCTACAGAATCCTTATCATCGGTGGGGGCATGGCGCGCCATGCCCCTACATCATGCCCCTACATCATGCCCCTCATTAGCCACGTAGCGCCTTTTGCACTTTGCTGGCGGCCAAGAAGTGGCCGGGGCTGACTTCGACCAATTCTGAACTGTCTTCGCGGAATTCTTCTGGGTCGCCAATGATACGGCGGCGGTTCTTTTCAACCGCAGGGTCGGGGATCGGCACGGCAGAAAGCAATGACTTGGTATAGGGATGCAACGGATTTTCGTAGATTTCGTCCACTGAACCCATTTCGACAATTTTGCCCTTGTACATCACCGCCACCCGCTTACAGATGTAGCGGATCATGCTCAAGTCGTGGGCGATGAACAGGTAGGTCAGTTGGAACTCTTCTTGCAAGTCTTGTAGCAAGTTGACCACTTGCGCCTGAATCGAAACGTCTAGCGCCGAAATCGGCTCGTCGGCCACGATGAAGGTCGGGCTAAGTGCTAATGCGCGGGCAATCCCCACACGCTGCCGTTGGCCGCCGCTAAACTCATGCGGGAAGCGGTTGGTGTAAAACGGATTCAACCCCACGCGCTCCAGCAGGTGTTCCACATATTCTTGCTGTTCGCGTGCGCTGGAAAGCACGTTATGAATGCGTAGCGGCTCGCTGATAATGCGGCCTACCGTCATGCGCGGGTTGAGCGAGGCATACGGGTCTTGGAAGATCATCTGCATACGGCGGCGCGTGCGGCGTAGCTCTGTCGCACTCATGGTGGTTAGGTCTTTGCCTTCAAAGATCACGTTGCCCGCGGTGGGCTTGTGCAACTGCAAAATTGCCCGCCCGGTGGTGCTTTTGCCGGAACCGGACTCGCCCACCAGCCCTAGCGTTTCTCCGGCATAGACGGTAAAGCTCACATCATCAACGGCCTTGACATCGCCAACATGCCGTTGAAACAGAATCCCCGACGAGATAGGGAAGTATTTTTTCAGGTGAACCACATCCACAAGGGCTTGCCCCTGTTTGACGCGGATTTCATTGGTGGAACGCATACGAGCATCGTTAGTCATCGTGACGGCATCCTCTACTGAGCCTGAGCGGTCTCTTGTTTACGGGCTTCGCGCAGGTCATACCATGCACGGGTCAGGTGATCGGGGTTTGCTGGGTCTGCGGCGCGCAGCGGAGGCAAGTCCGTAAAGCATTGCTCGGTGGCGTAGGGGTTACGCGGGGCAAACGGGTCGCCCACCGGCGGGACGGTCATATTGGGCGGGTTGCCCTCAATTTGGATCAAGCGCTGGCTGTCTGCCCGTTGGTCAAGGCGCGGCAAGCTATTGAGCAGCCCCAACGTATAGGCGTTGGCCGGGCTACCGAATACTTTTTCAATCGGGCCGCGTTCCAAGATCATCCCGGCATACATCACATTGATGGCGTCGGCAATGCCCGCCACCACACCCAAGTCATGGGTGATCCAAATCATCGCCATGCCAAGCTCTTGCTTGAGGTCTTTCACCAAGTCAATGATCTGGGCTTGGATCGTCACATCTAGCGCCGTCGTCGGCTCGTCGGCAATCAACAGTTTCGGGTCGCAAGATAAAGCCATCGCAATCATCACGCGCTGACGCATCCCGCCCGAAAATTGATGGGGGTAGTCGTCTAGGCGGCGGTTGGCGTCGGCAATCCCCACCATATCCAGCAGTTTGGCAGAGCGTTTACGGGCGTCGCGGCGGCTAAGTCCCTTGTGCAGGCGCAACGCCTCCACAATTTGGCTGCCCACCGTCAAGACAGGGTTGAGAGAAGTCATCGGGTCTTGAAAGACCATCGCAATTTTGTCGCCACGAATGGCGCGCAGCTTACGCGGAGACATCTTCAGCAGGTCTTCGCCTTCAAACAGCACTTGGCCGCCTTCCACACGTCCGGGGGGCATGGGGATCAAGCCCATCATGGCAAGCACATGCACGCTCTTGCCGCTGCCGCTTTCGCCCACAATCCCAAGCGTTTCACCTTCGTTCAGGGTATAAGAGACGCCGTTGACTGCATAGACCACGCCTTCTTGGGTGTAGAAGCGCACAACAAGGTCTTTTACCTCTAAGAGTACATTGTTACCCAACGGAATTTCTCCTTCAAAAAGGGTTTATAGGGTGAGGGTGAAGCATGAACACTATATCCAGTTCGCTTAAATCGGCGTTAAATTATTGGGGAGAGTTTGCCCGATTCTGCGGCCTATGTCAACAGCAGGGGTGAACAAAATCAGGGGATATAAAGTTGTGAGGCCACAAGGCTTGCCTTGCTCACAGCCCGCCGATTATACTAACGGCCAATGTTCACCCCAGTAAGGATGCCCATGCAAAATAATCGTCGTGACATCAACGCCCCTAGCACGCCCCTTGCCCCCACGTTGAAGCGCCTGTCTGAAAACATTCAATCGGCAGTGGTCATTGCCGCAGACCGCCTTGAAATGCTGCTCGGCGCGTTGTTGGCGGGCGGGCATGTGTTGCTGGAGGACGTTCCCGGCACTGGGAAGACGATGGTGGCAAAGGCACTTGCCAAGAGCTTACACGCCAGCTTTAAGCGCGTACAATGTACGCCAGATTTGCTCCCGGCAGACATCACCGGTAGCGCCATCTATAACCAGCGCGACCAAGCCTTCGAGTTCATTCATGGGCCAGTGTTTGCCAACATCGTGCTTGTAGATGAAATCAACCGCGCATCGCCGCGCACCCAATCCAGCTTATTAGAGGCGATGGCCGAAGGTCAAGTGACCGCAGACGGCTTCACCCGCGACCTGCCCGACCCGTTCTTCTTGATTGCCACGCAAAACCCAGTAGAAATGGCGGGAACGTTCCCGTTGCCAGAGGCACAGCTTGACCGCTTTTTGGTGATGCTCAACTTGGGCTACCCGGCCTACGCCGATGAAGTGGCGATTTTAGAGCGCGAAGAACACCGCAACCCATTGGATGGGCTAGAGGCGGTTCTCACGCTCGATGAGGTGATCCAGCTACGCGACGCGGTGCGCGCCATAGATGTTATGCGCCCGCTGAAAGAATATATCGTGCAGTTGAACACGGCCACCCGCGTCCACCCCGACGCGGTGTTAGGGGTTAGCCCGCGTGCGGGCGTGGGGATTCAACGCCTAAGCCAAGCCTTAGCGCTGATTCGTGGGCGAGAGTTCGTCACGCCCGATGATGTTAAATCTGCCGCACGCGCCGCCATGCCGCACCGCCTGCTTGCCAAAGACCGCCGTCCAGAGTCCGCACGGGCGATCATCGAGAGCGTATTGGGCAAGGTCACGGTGCCGTTGGGATAACCTAACAGGGAATGTCATATAGGGGAGCGCCATGTGTCGCCCGTGAATCGGGGTGTAAGAGTCTCACGGACGAGGCAGGCCTGCTCACTAGGCATTGTCACCCATTTGTGAAAAAACCTTAGCACGGGCTTCAAACTGCTTGACAACCGAATCAAAACAGGTTACGTTATTGATTATAAGGCACACTGGTGATACACTAGCTGGTCTGTCAGGGTTCCAAAACCTTACAGCTACCTAATACACCGTAATTTTTTTATCGGTAGCTGCATCTTGTTTATATTGGGTTCGGCTCCCCGTAGCGCTGCCTGTGGGGTTTTATATTGTAACCCACCCGAAAACAGCCCATCACAACGCCCAAAAGCTCCTCACTTTTCCCTTCACCAAAAGTGAGGTTTTTCGCCCGATGCATTGTATCTTATTCTTTGTAGTGGACTGCAAAGACCACGAAAGCCTAGCTCCCACTGTGAGGATGGGAAGCCGCTAGGGGAGGATGCGCGATGATTAACACACCACCAACGCCCGTCATGGGCAACCCGCAAGTAGAAGAGCTCTTCACTGCCTTGAGCCTCAAGGCCAAGAAGAACGATATTCTCACCTACGATGACATTCTGGAACTTGTTCCAAATGCAGAGAAAAATTTGACCCTTGTAGATGAGTTGATGGAGCGGCTGATGGAAGCACAGATCGAAGTCGTAAGTGGGATGACTGGCGCCGATGTGGACGACCTCAACGATGAAGCCGATGATGAGGGTCTCTTAGAGGATTTAGAAGACAGCCTAGAACCTTTAGGGGATGACCTAGCCGACGCTGAAGATGAGGACGACCCGCAAGATTGGCGCGGCGATGACCTCACGGAGGATGCTGGCTATCAACAGGCTTTAGAAACCGACGATGTGGTTGGCTTATACCTCAAAGAGGCGGGGCGTGTGCCGTTGTTGACCGCCGCTGAAGAGGTTTCGCTGGCAAAGCGGATGGAAAAAGCAGAGATTGCCAAGCAACACCTTGAAATGTACGGCGACGACCTGCCAATGGACGACGTGTATGCCCTGCGCGAAGTCATCGCCGACGGCGACGACGCCCAAGAGCATCTCATCCGTGCCAACGCCCGTTTGGTGATTAGCGTCGCCAAAAAGTACATCGGGCGCGGCGTGCCGTTCCTTGACCTGATCCAAGAGGGCAACATCGGCTTGATCCGTGCGACCAACAAGTTCGAGTACCAGCGCGGGCATAAGTTCAGCACTTACGCCACTTGGTGGATCCGTCAGGCCGTCAGCCGTGCGGTGGCCGATCAAGGCCGTACCATCCGCGTGCCAGTTCACATGGGCGACCAACTTAACCGGATGCGCCGTGTACAACTGCGCTTGCTCCAAGAGCTAGGCCGCGAACCGAGCATCCAAGAGATGGCCGAAGGCATGGAAACCACGCCGGATAAGGTCGAAAATCTGCTGGAAATCGCCCGCCGCCCGGTCAGCCTTGAAACGCCGATTGACGACGAAGGCGAAAGCACCTTTGGCGACTTTGTGGAAGATGTCAACAGCCCTGCCCCGGCGGATGAAGTGGCTTCCACCCTGTTGCAAGAGCAGCTTGAACATGCCCTAGACCGCCTGCCGCCGCGTGAGGCGCAAATTTTGCGCTTGCGTTACGGTCTGGAAGATGGCCGCGTGTACACCCTAGAGGAAGTCGGCCAGACGATTGGGGTCACTCGTGAGCGGGTGCGCCAACTAGAAGCCCAAGCGCTTAACCGCTTGCGCCAGTCTTCGGCGCATGTGATCTTGCGCGATTACCTGTTTGAGGAATAGCGCTCGTGGTTGCTAAAGCGCCACGCGGCCCGGTGATCCTTGCCCTGATGTTCACTGGGGTGGGGGTCGCATTGCTGTTGAACAACTTCTTGCTGCTAGAGCCGTTTCAAGTGACGGCACTCTGGCCGCTGTTGTTGGTGATCGTCGGTGCGGCGGTGTTGGTGCGCGGGGACTTCCTCCCCGACGACAACGCCCGCACCTTCGGCATCACACGCGGCACGGTGGAATCTGCCACGTTGGAAGTCAACGCGGGCGAAATTGACCTGTTCCTGCGCGACAGCGACAAAGAAGGCCGCCTGATTGTGGGGCAGTACGCCGCCGAAGCCCGCCCCGTGCTAGAAGTGCAAAATACCCACGCCCAACTGCGCCTAGACCGCGCCGCCGTGCGCTGGTTGACCTTTAGCGATTGGCAATTGGCGCTCACCCCAGACCTGCCGTGGCAACTGTTCGTCTCTAGCAGCATCGGCCAAGCCGATTTTGACCTCTCTCACTTGATTGTAGAAGGCGGCCTCATCGCCAGCGGCACAGGGGATATTCGGCTGGTTTGCCCCAAAGAAACGCTTGCTCCCCTGCAAGTGCGCTCGGCAGTGGGGAACATTCAGGTACGCACGCCACTGGGCTACAAATCACGGATTCGTGTGATGCCCGCGCCTTTTTTCAACGTCCATGTAGATTTGCGCCGCTACGTCGAAACAGAGCCGAACTTGTACATCGCCCGCGACGGCGCACCCGACGCCCCATTGGTAGACCTTCAGGTGCGGGGAACATTGGGCGACCTTTACCTAAGCTAGTCGGGGTTGTGCCATGACCAACGTATTACCGATCCTGATCCGCGACGGCGTTCCTGAAGACATCCCGCATTGCGTTGGGCTGAACCACACCTACGAGACTGCCCGCGTGTGGCAGGTCAACCTGCAAGCCACCCCAGAGCAATGGCAAATCACCCTGCGCGAAGGCCGCCTGCCCTACCCCATTCAGCTAGAATCCCCCGCCAATGACCGCCGCTTGCGCTATACGCTGTTGAGCGACGCTTGCTTTTTGGTTGCCACACTCACCCCAGAAGCCCCGCCAGTGGCCTACCTTGCGCTACAACCCACCATTGCCCAACCGACGGCAACGATTATAGACTGTGCGGTGGATGTGGCCTATCGCCGTCAAGCGGTGGCAACCCGCCTGTTACAGGTGGCGGAACGTTGGGCAACGCGCCACAGCCTCGAACAATTGTGGGCAGAAGCGCAGCCGAAAAACGCCCCCGCCATTGCCTTTTATCAGCAGGCAGGGTATACCTTTTGCGGCTACCACGATACATACTTCCCCAACAAAGAGATTGCCTTATTCTTCAGCAAAACCCTGCGTTGAACTGGAAAGGCGCGTTGCTCGGTCATGATTTCTACCATCCTTAGTCTTACCAACGAGATTCTGACGGCAGCGATTGTCGTCCTCTCGATTTCGATTTTGCTCTACAACCTGTCTCGCAACCTCACCAACCGTGTAGCGCGCACCTCTGGGGCGCTGTTGGCCTGCGTGATGTTTGCCTACACGGTAGACGTGTTTACGTCGTTACGTCCCTTGCCGCCGAGCTTTGCGGTTGCCATCCGCCTACAATGGTTGGCCTTAGCCTTCGTCCCGTCTACGCTATTTCACCTGTCTGACGCGCTGCTAGAAACCACCGGCTTACCGTCACGCGGGCGGCGCAAGGCCGGCACACGGATTTTGTACGCCATTAGCCTCTTGTTCTTTGTATTGGCGTTCTTCACCGATGATGTGTTGATCCGCATTGTCTATCTGCCGTCGGGGATGGTCGGGCAAGCGCCCGCCCCAGTTTTTTGGGTGTATGTGGCCTTTTTCCTCTCTGCCACTGGGTTGGCGTTCTTCAACGTCAACCGCGCCCGCCGCCGCTGCCTCACGCGAGATACCCAACGACGGATGGCCTACTTACAGGTGGCAATGTTGACACCCTCACTGGGTCTGTTCCCGTTTTCGGTCTTGCTCCCCGCCGGAGAAGCGTTCAACATCCCCGCGTTGATCTTGGTGAACTTCACCAATACCGTTGTGTTGTTGATGTTGGTGTTCTTGTCGTATCCGCTGTCGTTCTTCGGCTCAAGCATCCCCGACCGCATTGTGAAGTCTGAACTGTTGAGCTTCTTCCTGCATGGCCCTTCTACGGGACTCTTGGCGCTGGCAACGCTCTTGTTGACCAATCAAGCCACGCGGATTTTGGGCATTTCAGCAGAGCGCTTTACCCCATTTGCCGTTGTCGCCGTCGTGCTGATGTGGCAGTGGTTGATCGCGCTATTGTTGCCGCAAATTGAGCGCTGGCTGATCTACGCCCCCGACGAGCGCGACCACCTCACGCAACTAAGAGATTTAAGCGCCCGCCTGCTTTCGCGCAGCGACCTTTTGCAATTGATGGACGCCCTGCTCCAGACGGTTTCTAACGATATTCGCGTCACCAGCGCGTTGGTGGCCGTCCCCAACGGCACCGCGCTGGAAGTCATCGCCTCTACGCACAACGCAACCTTGCCCCCCACCGCGTTACTGGGGCAAAAGCCCACTGGCGATGCCCGCTGGCTAGAGGCGAACGGGCATTGGTGGCTAGGGCTGTACAGCCATCGGATTGTGAACGGGGGCGGGGCGCAGACCCAAATCGGGCTGTTGGGGATTGCCGTGCGCGGCGATGACGAACCGCCGATCTCTGAAGAAGAAGTTGACCGCCTAAAGCACTTCACCCACCGCCTTGAACAAATGCTTGATGACCTAAGCCGCCAAGAGGAAATCTACAACGCGCTAGAAGGGTTAATCCCGCAGATGAGCATGACGCGCAGCCGTGCGGCAGAGGTCGAATACCTGCCGTCGCGTGCGGTACAGGCACAACCGATGATAATCCCTACCTTGCCCGACGATGAACAACTCATCGAACAGGTTCACGCCGCACTGCGCCACTATTGGGGTGGCCCCGGCCTAACCAGCAGCCGCCTGTTAGAACTGCGGATCGTCCGTGAAACTACCGAAGAAGCCGGTAACGCCCCGCAAGCGCTACGGAACACCTTGCAGCAGGCCATCGAACGCCAACGCCCACAAGGGGAGCGCAAAATCAACGACCTTGAGTGGATGCTCTACAATATTTTGGAAATGCGCTTTGTGCAGGGGACTAGGGTGAGCGATGTGGCGCGCAAGCTGGCAATGAGCCAAGCCGATTTATTCCGCAAGCAGAAGATTGCGATTGAGGCGGTTGCCCAAACGATTATCAGCATGGAGCGCGAAGCCTACGAAATAACCCGTTAGACTTCTCATCAAAAACTCATTTTGAGCAGAGTAGTATGAGAGAATCCGTGCAATCAATGTGCGCTGGCAACTGCTGTGCGTGCATTGATTGCTTTTTAATTTTAGCTCCCCTATGCTTGTGATTAGGCGTAGGTAACAGATACAACATCACACCCTAGCGCGCCATCCCCTAGTCTACTTTTAATGTAAATCTGCGGACAAAAGGCTTACACACCATGCAAAATAATTGGCATAGCCCATCCCCCCCAGTGGATAACGGATATTGGCCTGCGCTACAGCATTACAACGATTATCTAGTGGCTTCATCAGCACCCCTTGAAGCGCCTG
>JBMOFU010000155.1:0-9585 GCA_049318725.1 Phototrophicaceae bacterium
TAGAGGGGCGCACGAGCGCCCCTCACGGGACGGCTATTCTGCCGTCAGATAGCCGTGTTGTTGTAGGCGTTCTTTAAGCTCATCCAGCGAAGTCTGCCCGAAGTTGCGGATCGCCAGCATAGATTCTTCGCCGCGTTCCAGCATATCCAGCACATCGCCAATCGAGGTAATGCCCGTGCGCCGTAGCGAGTTAAACACGCGCGTGCTTAAGTCCAGCACTTCAATCGGTACATCATACAGCGGGTTCACCTCTGTTTCGGGTTCTTCCTCTTGCGCGGCGAACTTGGCGCCCTGCTGCTGCCAAAGTTGGGTGCTTTCTGGGTCGAACACCTGCAAGTGACGGATCATCAAGGCTGCCCCGCGAGAAAGCGCCTCTTGCGGAGAAAGCGTGCCGTCCGTCCAGACATCATAAATCAGCTTGTCGTAGTTGGTCTTTTGGCGCACCCGTGCTGGGTCAACGTCGTAGACCACGCGCTTGACTGGGCTGAAGTTGGCGTCTATTGCCAAGTAGCCGTCTAGCAAGTTATCTTGTTCTTCTGCTGCAACATACCCACGGCTGTACTCAATGGCGATGCTCACGCTGACGCGGCTTTCTGGGGTGGTGCCGCTGAGCAAATACAGGTCTGGGTTCAAAATCCGCACGTTGGGCGGGCAAAGGATGTCGCGGGCGTAGGCGCTGGCAGCCCCTACATGGTCAAGCTGCAACAAAACCGATTGGTTGCGCTCGCCGATAATCACGGGGCGTAATTGCTTCAGCTGTAAAACTAACGAAGAGACGGTTTCGCGCGTGTTGGGGATTTGCTCATAGACGGCCAACCCTTCATTGACGCGCACCGCCGTCACCGCCGCCCCGCCCAATGAGGAAAGCATCGCCCGTTTGAGCATTTCGCCCACAGTAAACCCATAGCCGCGCTCTAGGGGGCTGATGACAAACCGTGCATAGTTGCCCTTAGCGACTTCCTGCTCAACCCGACGGGGAAGCACCAAGCGATAATCGTTCACACCCGCACCTCAACTGTTCTTGAATTAACGGAATAGCAGAATATTGTATCACACTTTTGCAAATCAGTGGGGGGAGTAAATTACCACACAGCGCAAGCGCATTTGCGCCAGATGTGTTATGCTTGGCATGTTTCCGTTTCTGATTATGCACCCGCTTGAGGGAAGAAACCCATGCGCCGCCCAATTGTTTGGATAGCTGTAATGTTGGTGGCCTTGAGTGCCACACTTTGGATGGTTGTCAGCGCTCAAGAGGACACGACAACCGCCCCCCCTACTCTGGAAGATATGCTGCCCATCACTGCGGACATTCGTTATGAGGTCGGTGTGGGTGACACGCTAGACGGCATCGCTGCGTTGTTTGATGTGCGCCTAGACTGCCTTGCAGAGTCCAACGGCATTGACGACCCCAACCGCATCTTACTCGGCACAATCTTGGTGATCCGTGTGGCCTGCCCCCCGTATAACGGCGGCGGGTATGTGGCCTTCCCCCGCGATATTGTGCTAGTAGAGCAGGGCGGCGGCAGTGCAGAAACCGTCTATGTGGTGCGGGTAGCAGACACACTGGAAGAAATCGCACAGGCGTTTGACGTGTCGTTGATCTCTCTGGTGGAGTACAACGACATTGTAGACACGCGCACGGTGCTGGTTGGGGATATTTTGGTCATCCCCCCCGGCGCGCCGGCCTATGGGCTTGTGCCGCCCTTGCCCGGCCAAGTGACGGAATCTGGCGGCGGCGGCAACGACATCATTTATGTGATCCAGCCGCGAGACACGCTAGACACGGTTGGCGCGTTCTACAACGCCGAACCCCGCTGCATCGCCGCCGCGAATGGAATCATCAACACGCGCACGATCCAGCCGCGCACCACCATCTTGATCCCCGAAGTCTGCGCGCCCTATGTGGGGCCAAACGTCGCAGGCGGGCGCTTGATTCCGATTGAGGGCGAGCCGACGATTGCCGCCACCGTCCTGTTGAGCAGCACCCCACGCCCCACGCTGGCGCCGTCGGCTACCTTCCCTGCGCCAGAAGGAACCGCTACCGTCGCCACCCGTGTATCCACGGTGGTCGCCACGCCCACCGTGGAATCGCTCGGTGCGGGCGGCGGTGCGGAATCCACCGCCACTAGCACGCTTGCCGCAAGCGCAACAGCCACCAATACCCGCCCACCTAGCGTCACGCCCACCAGCACGATTGTCGCTACGGTTGCGGTCACTAGCACGCGCCCGCCGTCTACCGCGACCATTATCCCCACACCGACGATTGAGATTTTAGTCACCGCCACGCCGTAATCACCGTAACCGTAGGGGCATGGCGCGCCATGCCCCATAGCTGTAAAAACAGGGTTTTAATCTTGCCGATAAGTATTGTTATTGCCCCCTATCCCCAACCCTTTCCCCTGTGGGGGAAAGGGAGAAGGGCAATTCACAAGGGCAGAAAGTCCCTCTCCCTTTAGGGGGAGGGATTTAGGGAGGGGTGTCCTATACACGAATCCCACCGTAGGGGCATGGCGGGTTGCACCCCTGTTTTAGTTTCACGGGCGACACAGAGCTGTCGCCCCTACCCTAAAATATCGCGTTAATGCTGGGTTTGCGTCAATTTCCCCGCACCGATACACGGGGAAACTTGCGTGTGACAGGGGTTATTGCGCGGCTGGCACGGTGGGGATCAACGGTGCAGAGGAACCCGCAGCGTTGGCAGCATATTCTACGCCTGTGATCGGGATAAACGTGGCTAAGATGTTGGCGTATTGTGCTGCGCCCAAATCATCGCCGGGGGCGTTTAGGTCAAAGCTGAGGTTGCTCACCCGCAGGTTCGCCACATGCAGCTTGCCCTCCCCGTTGAGCAAGACCACGCCGCCACTGCCGATTTCGCCGTCGGGCGTGCGGGTGCTATAAGCCACTGTAAAGCCGCTCAGGTCGCCACGTTCAGTGGGAACAACACTCAAGACCTCTGTGACTTGTGGCAAGCCTAGTGCAAAGGCTTCGGCGTCAGCTTCAGCGCTGATGGTAGCGTCGGCAATCGCCTCCACACGCAAGGCAACCCCTTGCGCCTCGATGCTGGCGGGCAGCGCGACGCCCGACACAGTGGCTTGCCACCCTTGCGGATAGCGGATAATGTGGTTCGCAGAGGCATCATAGAGCGCATTCCACGCCAACGGGCTGGTGATTAAGGCGTCTACAGTATCAAAGCGTTCTACCACGCCGTCTAGCAAAAAGTTCAACAGTTCAGTGGCGTTTTGGGGCGTAATCACGCGCACGCTATAGACGTAAGTGCCGTCCGTCCATGCTGCATGGCGCGCCACAAAGTTGCGGTTTTGATAGGTCAGGGCGAAGTCCATTTGCAGAATATCGCGCCCATCGCGGTTGAGGGGCAGCCGTTGGGTTTCTTCCCAACTGCTGTAACTGCGCCAACTGGCTCCAAGCGTTTGCTCGGTATAGAGTTGTTCTAGCGCGTCGGGGGCGCTCAGGTCAATCGTCGTCGGTTGCTCAATGGCGGTTTCAATCACCTCTTGGGCGTTACGCATGACCAAGCGCGCACGGTTGGCAAACGTATCATAAGACGACTCGATGGTATCCCATGCAGGCGGGGCAGGGACGGCAACCGTAAACAGCCCGCTCCCCTGCAAGGCCACCCGATCAAAGGTGACATCGCTGACGCTGACTGGCGGTAAAAAGGTGGGGACGGCGGTGGGGCGGTTGGCGGCTTCTACTTGACGTTGTGCCGCAAGGTTCTGCGAGTAATTCAAGATCGGGCCGGTGAACAGGCTCAACACTAACAGCGAGGCCATAAAGACCCCAAAAACGACGACGCTTGTGCGCGTCCGTTGCTTGTTGCGTTCCATTGTGAATACTTCCTCAGTGTGTGCTACTGGCAGACAAAACGCGCCCATCATAACGCAAAGTGGGCGCGTTGTTAAGGCAAGCCAAGCGCGCAACGCAACCTAGATTTTGCGAGCCGTGTTATTGGATGCTCAACATCACCTTGGCGCGCTCGCGCCACAGCGTTTCAATGTCGTAAAAGTCGCGCAGGTCACGGGTAAACAGGTGGACGATCACCTCGCCGTAATCCAGCAAGACCCAACCGCTTTCGGGCGTGCCGTCTACGCCGAAGGGGGCTTTATTGAAGTGTTCTTTGACGCCAATCCGCACATAGTCGGTCAGGGCGCGCAGTTGGCGGTCACTGTTGCCAGTGGCAACTACCATAAAGTCGGCTAAGGGTGAATCTGCCCCTAAGTCTAGCAGGACGATATTCTCTGCCTTTTTGTCTTCGATGACATCTACAATTTGATGGGCTAATGCTAAAGAGTCCAGAACAAACCTCCCGAAGGATACTTACAGTGCCAAGTTTATGCCAATTGTATCATAGCTTTAACAAATATCGTCCCATCATTGTAGGGCGGTTCACTAGGGGCATTGATGCGTCATGCCCCTACGGTTTTAAGGCCGCCATGTGGGGGCGGTGTCTCGCTGCCCAGAGATTTGCGACACGCCCGTGATGTAGCGGAAGCCGCTCCCGTCGGGGCGCATGACCGCCAGCCGCCGCCAAGCATCGGCGCGGTTGTCGGCGGTGGCGAACAGCAACCATTCCCCATCGGCAGAAAGCTCTGGCTCCTCAATGTAGAGCAAGCGCTCATTCACCCGTTCGTCGGGCGTGTTCAAGGCAACGTCACTCGTGTAGAGTGCGCTCGTCCCACGCTCTAAAATGAACAAGAGTTGCTGGCCGTCGGGCGTCCACATCGGGTCACGGGCAAACGGCTCTTCGGTGATGATCTGTACCCCCAACTGGACTTGCTGCGCCAGCCGCAACACGCTGTCTACAAACGGCACCACGCGCACATCATTGGGCGCGGCGGCTGCCCAATCGTACCCGACATAGGCGATAAACCGCCCATCAGGCGACCACACGGGCGACGATTCTGGCAAATCTGGGGTATTGCTCAAGCGGGTAAGACGCCCGTTAACCACATTCACGGCAAAGATGTCGTTATAGCGCATGGAAGTCGAGCGGGCGGCAAAGGCAATATAGCGGCCATTGGGCGACCATGACGGGCTGCTCACCGTGAGGTTAGCGGGCATGGCAACATACGCCCCCTGCCGTGAACGTGCGTCCATTTGATAGAGCATTTGCAAGTTAAAGCGCATGGTAAACATCGGCAAAGACTGGAACACTAGCCGTTTGCCGTCCGGCGACCACGCGGGCGCGTGGTCATCATGGCGCGGGCGGCGGCTGATGTTGACCTCAATGCCGTGCGCCACATCCAGCAGGTAAAGCTCGCTTTCGCGCTGGCGGTGGCTTTCAAAGGCCACCTGTGCGCTGGGGATCATGCGCCCAACCGCTGTTAGCCCGATGACCAGCCCCCACAAGATGAGGCTTGCCCGCAGGATATGGCGCAAGCGTGCGCCCGTGACCATTGCGACTTGCGGCTCACTCACGCGCCAATCCCCCACAGCAGTAGCGCGTTGTCGCCCCCACCGGAGAGCAAGGCCGCGTCAAACGGATGAAACGCCAATGTCAACACTGGGCGGGTGTGGGCGGTGAGCGTCAGCGCTTGTGTGCGGCTAGGCAGTTGCCAGAGCATAATCCCGCCCGTGACATCGCCAGCGGCCAAGAGGTCGCCCGCCGCATTCAGCGCCAACGCACGCACATCGCCGGTATGCGGTAGGGTCATGGTCGGTTCGCCGTTGAGCCGCCAGCCGCACACCGTCCCGTCGCGGCTGGCGGAAAATAGCTGTTCGCCGTCGGGATGAAAGGCCAAGCGCCGAATCCACTCACTATGGCCGACCCACATTGCCACCTGCTCGCCCGTGACTATATCCCACAGGCGGATGGTCTTATCACGCCCCGCAGAGGCCAATATCCGCCCGTCGGGATGCAACGCCAGCGTGATGAGTTCGTCGGTGTGGCCGCTCAAGATCAGGGGGTTAACGGCGTGATGCACGTAAATGTTGCCGTCAGTGGCCGCCGCAATCGGTGAACCGTTGCGGGCAAACAGCACCTTTTCGACGCTGGCTTCCCCATGCGGATAGACCGCAATTGGCTGCATCGTGGGGGAAAAGGCGCGTAAATCCCACAGTTTGACGCTGGTATCGCTGCTGGCGGTGGCAAGCGTCGCGCTGTTGGGGGCAAACGCCACACTTTTGACGGGGGCATCATGCCCTTTGAGGAACAACGGCGGGCGGGATAAATCCGTGCGCCACACGCCGACGCCGCCCGCGCTGCTACACGCAATCAGGCGGCCATCCGGTGACCACACCGTTTCACTGATCCAGCCGCGTGTGGCCTGCCCGTGTATAGCAAGCTGCGTCGCGTTCTGTAGGGTGATGGGGGTAAAGTCAGCCATGGGTTAGCGCAAGTCCCGCAGGATTGCCCGCACAGGCGTGGCACACACATCCGCGATCTTCAGCGGCAAGGCGATCAATTCATAGTCGCCGTCGGGAACGCCCGCCAACGTCAGCGACTCTACAATCACAATGCGGTGACGATACAGCGTGTGATGGCCGATCAAGTCCTTAGACGTGAGGTGATCTACCGAAGGCACATCCACGCCGATCAATTGCACACCGCACGCGCCTAGCCAGTCTGCGGCGGCGGCGGCAAAGTAGGGGAACTCCAACGGGAAGATGCTTAGGTCGCTTTCGCTGTGCGGTGTATGGATCAAGAGTCGTTCTGCGCCGCGCACCCGTTCCCCCAATTCTTCAACGGTGAACGCGCCGCGCTCACGCGGGATGCTTATCACCCGCGCCCGCCCGATAAACGGCACGAGCGGCATTTGGTCGGGATGTTCGCCGTCGTCGCTGTAGTGATAGTGGGCGTCGGCGTGCGTTCCCACATGCGGGCTTAAGGTGATGGCCGTCAAGTTGACGGACGCGCCTTCGGCCATCTGTGCCGTGCGCTGGAAGCTGAACGGCACATCGCCCGGCCATTCTGCGGTGCGCCCCATTTGGGTGGTGCGGGTAATGTCGTAAATCGTCATGAGACCTTATCCGAAGTTAAACAGGGGATCGTCAATTGGGAACTTTCGCGGGCGAGGCCTGCCTCACCCCTACACAATCGATTCGTAGGATGGCGGTTGTAGGGACGACACCTGTGTCGTCCGTCAGGGTTAGGGCAAAAATGGACGCCGCGCCTATCGCAGAATTATTCTGAATCATGTCTATTGGGTGATTACTGGCTTCAAAAGCGTTTCATCCCATTCTGCATCAGCGGGGAGCGTATCGAGCGCGTCTAACACGGTCAAGGCGTCGGCGCGCAGTTGCGCTACATCAATCCCCTGACAGACGTTCGGCAACGGCTCTAGCCATTGCAGCGCACGCAACAACATCTTGGTTGCCCCCCGCCGATTATGCCGCTGAACTTGGTAGTAGGCTACCCCAACCTGCAACACCCCTTGATAAAGTTGGCGGATGGGCGCTTCGGTCTGCATCCAAAGCGCCTCAAATAGGTCATGCTGGGCGTAAAATTCGCGGGCATTGAAGCGTTCCAGCGCTTGCTGTGCCAGTTCCGGCAACGGATCGGTACAGCCGCAGGTCAACTGTTCGGCAAGTTCGGCGTTCGGGGGCGGCACAAGCTCACGGAGCGCCGCCAATGTAAGCATTTCTGGTGCAAGCGCGGCATTCGCGCCAGCGTCCAGTGCAGCAGGGAACTGCTCGCGGGCGATCACAACCGCCACCAGCGCCCTACGGGTGGCCGGGCTGGTCTTGACGGTTGTTACCCAGTCGCGCCAATCGGCAATGCGGCCATCCACCAGCATCAAGGCCGGGCGCTGTAAGACACCATAACGGACTAACCCGTCCAGCGTTGGGGGCGGGATAACGGTAAATTCCGCGTCTAGGCCAGCGGGCAGCCCGTCGGTAAAGCCAATCGTCAGCAGGGTGTGCGGCATGAACTTACCCTTTGATAAAGAACGCAAATGCCTTTTTCAACATTGGAACTGTCACCTTGCGATCTTTGGGATTTTTCTTTGGGGGATTTTCCAACAAGTCGTTGATGATGTCAGCAACGACATTTTGTTCTTTGCGGATGTCTTCTGAAGTGAGTGGGTTTTGGGCAGTGAGTTGTTCGCTGCGCCGTGTCAGATAATCCTCAAGTAGGGGTTCAGCAGCATTACTCAACTTATATTGGTGCCTATTGAGGATATGATTTGCCATGCTTCGAAGTTCTAGGTAAATATCCGACCCCGACATGTGACGGCTATTGCTGTTTGCGTTAGGCATGTGTACGTTTACTCACAGGGCGCACAGGGTAAATTAACGACCATCATAGCATATTACAGGGTTGTAGATGGGGGTTTGTTTTCCCCTGCTCATGTTTCACGGGTTCGATTTTTCGGCGTCGCCGGACGCTACCTGTGGCGTCCGTGTTTTATTCCACCAGCGCGCCGCGCACGGGCTTGCCTGCGGCGACATCTGCCAATAGCTTGGCGTAATGGGCTTGGTCGCGCAGTTCAAGGGCGGCGTTGCGGGCGGCTTGGAGGTCGGCTTCGGTCAGCTTGCCCATGCGATGTAGCACATGGCAGCGCTTGAGGTGGGCATCCCCGATGAAGTCTGGGTTGTTGCGCCCATCTAAATACTGGATTTGCTCGTCACGCAAGGCCAGCGCTTTTTCCCAGTCGCCGCCGACTTCATGATATCCACCTACGGCGTCGAAATACTCCCTAGACTTAATCACGCCCAAGTTGCTAGCGCGGGTCAGCCCGCGCATCAAGTGGCTACTGCCCGCTACAGCATCGCCGGTTTTGCGGTTGAGCGCCGCTTGCCACAACGACGCCTCTGCAATGCTCATTTCTAGGCCGCCTTCGCGTGCGGTTTCTTCAAACTGCTCCGCGTGGCTGAGGGCAAGGTCAAAGTGCTTGCGGGCGATTTCGATCCGCAACAGCAGGTTATACGCAGACTGTTGCCGAAACGCCGACCGCGCAAGGTTCAGGTACTTATAGAGTTCTGCCTCTGACGATTCGTAGTCTTCTAGCTCATAGGCCATCCCTGCCCGAAAGTATTGCAGGCGCTGGTAGGTGTCCTCATCCATTGGGATGTCTTTTTCCATGAAATTGAGCATCTCATTGATTTCTTTTTGGTAGCCGTAGGCGTCGCGCTCATAATAAATTGCCATGAGCGTGATATAGGCGCGCCCGGCTACCGGGCAACCGACATAGCGCGGCTGACTCAGCTTGGCAACAAGCCGCGTGGCGGCGTCTAGGCCGCGTTGCCAGTCCCCCACGTAGTAGGTGAGCATCTCGCACGCCCAATACTCATAGTAGGCTTCCCACCACGGTTCATTCAGGCGTTGGGCAAGGCCAACCGCCTCTTGGCAGAGGGCATAGGCGCGTTCGGGGTCTTTTTCTTTGAGTTGCCACTTGCGGTTGTTGTAGCTCAACAGCTTAATGCGGGCAGAATCGCCCTCATGGTAATACTGCGATTCAAGGCGGTTGTACCAGCCCCACAGGTCAACATACTTCATGGCGTGTCACTCGGCAACAGGTCAGCAAGGGTAAGCGTGGTCGGGGGGATTCCAAAAGGCCGCCAACCGCTCTGGACTATTATACCGCGATTGGCGCTCCGCTAACCCCATTAGCCAAAAGAATGATC
>JBMOFU010000156.1:0-9567 GCA_049318725.1 Phototrophicaceae bacterium
TCAAGACCCATCTGCTAGATGATGCTGGATTGCTCGGCTGGCTGTTGATGCAGAACATCAGCGACTATCCGCACGGAATCAAGGCGTTTTTGGCGCACTGCGTCAAGGCAGAGTTCTGAGGAGGTAGCGATGATTGGCTTGTATTAGCGACTTTGCTATAGTGAACATCTACCGCGAAAGGAACATCTGCCCGAACGCCTCACGCTACTACCCGCCACCGAGATTGCGCGCCAAGCCTATGAGCGTGATTGGCTGTTGTCGCTCTCCCCGGATGTCCTTGCCCGCTATCCTCACTTACTGCTACAACGCCTGCAAGCGGTTCCAGCACTACCGCCGCCGAAATCGGCTGAGATCACCTATCCAACCGTGTGGGGAAATCTCACGTTTGAAGCGCTGTATAACCGCATACGTCCCTATGCGGTGAACGTCGTGTCCCAGTACATCCCCTCAGATCGAGTCGAGGATGGGCTGCAAATCGGCTATATGCGCCTGTGGGAACTGCTGCAATCCAATCCGTGTGCCTTGCAGGAACGCGAAATCGGCTGGATTGGTAAGTTCATGCGCTACAGTGCCTACCGCAATGAGCGGCGATCCGCTACGCGCTTGATAGACGAATCCGACCTTGAGCTATACCAATGGGAGAACGCGATACCGCTGGCTGAAGTATCGGGCGGATATAGCCACCATTCCCATGAGTCCCGACAGAGCGACACCCGCCATGACCTACTGACGGCCATCCGTGACACTGCTGAACATCTGTTGGCGACCACCGAAGGACTGACGCAACAACGCTGCCTGTGGGCGCTCTACAGCATGACCGCGCTCCATTTGCAAGTGACGGCGGCCAGCGAATTGTTCAAGGTGCGGCAGCAATCCATGCACGATGCCTATGAGGTCGTGCGCGGTCAGCTGCAATCGCGGCTGAAAGAGTATGCGCCGCTACAACCCACGAAACCTATGCGTGCCGAACGCCCACGACTCCCCGAACAGGATATGTCGGCCATCCGACTGTCTAACACGCACACGCCGCCGCATATCTACCAACAGGTACGGGATCATTTGTGCGCCGATCCACCGCCGACGCTCGAACGCGACTTGATCGCATTGGCAGGCATTCAGGCGGGTATCCCTGCCAAAGAGCAATCACGACGGCACATGATTACGAAAAGCGGGATGCAGCGTGCCTATGAGCGCGTGCATCTGCTGATCGCTGCCCAACAGGATGACTCTGTGCGCCCACGCCAAGCCCCGAAGAAGCGGATGCAGGCGTTTGAGATGAACGACGCGATTGTACCCGTGTTGCAGACGGTGGCATCCGAGTTAGCAGCTGAGGTCGGCAATTTTTTGCCCGTGATCGCGTTGTACGCCCATATCTGCAACTTGCCGAATCGGGCGGTTGCACGGGATTTTAGGGTCAGCGAGGCGCGATTGCGTCAGATGCGCTATCAGGTGCAAGCGCGATTGGCTGATGGCTAAATATTCTATGTTTAATGGGGTTTTAATGGCACATCGGTTAGAATCCCATACACTTCCTTTAGCTTAATGGCATTATCCGGTGTGAGGGCTTCATTGATGGTCGCTAAATCGAACGTACAGCGTATTTTGGTTATCCTGACGGTGCTCATCGTGAGCAGTTCACTGAATATTTATGCCCAAAGCGACACCCCACCCCCTTCTAGCGAAAGTCAATAAATCACAGAATTGGGCGAGACAAAGACCGCAATACCGTCAGGCGGAGGATAGAAACGCTCGACCCCGCGTACCAGTAACTTGCAAAACAACTCAAAACGCAAGGACTGGGCGATGAGTTTATAAGGCCCCAATTGTGCTCCACACAACGGCACCCGCTGCGAAATACCTCCACAAAAACTGACGCTCTCCATGATCCCCCAACCATGAGGGTTGCATTTCCTCAATTTGGAAAACACTCTGCCCGTGTGCCTGCATGTTCTGCGCTAGCCAATGCAACTGTAGCCGCCAGAGCCGATGCGGTCGCCAATTTCGTAACCACGAATTGTCTTGCCAGATAATGTCATGTCGCGCGCTCCGGGGTGTCAGGCTCCAGCGCGGCGAAATACTCCAGCAGGTAACGGTGGATGAAGATATAACCGCCACCGACCTTACGGAGTAGGATGAGGGACGCCGCGTAGTCCAAGAAGGCAGCGAGGTTGCGTGGGATCATCCCTTGTTGTTCAAGGAGATAGCGTAAAACAATATGCCTCCCCACAACAGCACTGCCCGGATTAGCAGGTTCGCCGTCCAAAGTAGCTATTAACAGCAATGGAATGAGTAAGACGAGTCCAACACTAATGCCAAAGACAGCATCATAGGCAAGCGCATGAGCAATGCCTAAAACTAAACTATAACTGATAGGTGAAATAACCCCAAAGGTGAGAGCGTGGTTGAGAGACCAACGAATCCCCTGATTCGGTCTCACTCTTGTTTCTACTGTGGATGTTCTGAAACCACCCGTGACAAGGTAAAATAGAAGATTAGCAATAGTGACACTAATAACAACGACAATACCCAAGTCAGACCCAAACATGATCCCGTAAAATCCGCCAATGATTACACCATAACCAATCCCTATACCTAGCCCAAGTGCCATAAACCGAGGAGCATTGTATAGCATTTCTACGAACGACCATTCAACTTTTTCAATAGGAGTAATTTCCAACGAACGCGCACCGATATAATTTGCCACTCCCAAGATTGCCCCGATTAGTCCGCAAGCACTCACAATGAGGAGCAAGAAAGTTGGCACAGCAAGATACAGGGGGTTACCATAGCGAGCCATGTGCATTGCAAAGACAGGAATACTTGTCCCATATACCACGCCCATGATAGCGGTTGAGAGCATGAAGAATGCCATACTGACCGTGATGACATACCGTTTCTGCAAAGGTGCTTGCAAAAGGCGGGGTTGCAAGTTTTCAATGTAGAATTCTGAACGCCCTTCGCTCTGCATCGTGCCGGCTAGCACATGCAAATAGTGCAAGGTCTGCTGTTGGGTATAGGGTGCTTTGCTCGTTCTACGCTCAAACATACGCTTTACATACATATTAAGAAGGTGATCGCGTTGTTTCTCTAAATCATGATAGTCGGGGATGTCTCCAACTTTACTTTTACCATAGGCCAATACCATAATGCTCAACATGAGCGGAGAAACCGCCAGCTCCTGCAATTGCGTGTCGCGCTGGATCAAGTCCCGCAGTGCCACAGCACGGTTTTGTAAGGTATCGAAATACCGCGTAATTTGAACATCGGTTAGCGGTTGGATGACAATCGCCCCATTCAAACGCAGTTTATCGTGGAGGCTTTCATAATCTTTAATGCGACTGCACACCACCACATCTACAAAGCCATGCTCACTGCGATAGGTGTTAATAACTTCTACACAGTCATTACGTCGGTCAGCAGCTACTTCATCCAGCCCGTCGAGCAACAGTAACAGTTCGTCGTTCTCCACCCAATCCTGCCCGACCTTGCGCGGCACTTGATACTTAGCATTGAGTTCTTCCACCAACCACTCAGTAATACGGGGTCGGCGCTCGCCCCACGACGAGAGGTTGAGAATGACCGGGATCGGATGCGCGTTGTCAGACTCGGCACGCGCCAACAGATCGCGCGCCAGCGCCAACAGGGTGGTCGTCTTGCCGCTGCCGGGATCACCCAAGATGAGCAGCTTACCGTTCAGGCGGTCGAACACGTCGAGGATGCGCTCATCATTCAGGCTTTGAGTCCCCGCAGGCGTGCGAACGAGCGTGTCCCAGGGGTTGTCCACCGCGCCAGATTCCGCCTTAAGCCCCAAATCAATCATCGCCGCCTCGTGGAGGCTCTGTTCCAGCACTCCCTCCACCCAGAACTTGCGCACGTTGGTCAGCATCGCGTCGCGGTTGCGCTCGGCGGCGGTGGTTGGTTTCTTCTTGGTGGTCGCGGGCGGGGATGCCGAGAAGCGCGCGCCGCTCACGGCGGCATTCAGGTCGTTGACTAATTCCAGCGCACTCGTGTAGCGGTCTGAGGGGGCTTTGGCGGTCGCCTGCTGGATGATGTCGTCAATCCCCGCGGGGAGATCCGCACGCAGATGATGAATATTAGGTAATGGCTCTTGCAGGTGCTTTTGGAGAATGATGTGGATCGGCATCTTATAAAACGGGTGCTGCCCTGCGAGCATTTCGTAGAGCATCACGCCAAGGGCGTAAATGTCGGTTTGTGGGCTAACCGCTTCCTCTTGAATCTGTTCGGGGGACATATAGGCCAATGTGCCTTTGATCTGACCGCTCGACTCGGACTTGCTAGCATCATCCCTCAGTCGTTTTGCAATGCCGAAGTCCGTCAGGTAGGCGTTGCCGCGCTCATCAATGAGGATGTTTACCGGTTTCAGGTCGCGGTGAACCACCCCAGCATCATGGGCGGCGGCCAGCGCCCCGGCAATTTGCTCAATCAAACGCACACTGCGCATGAGCGGCAGCCCGCCCTGCTTGTCGAGCATGTCCTTGAGCGTGCCACCCCGCACATAGCGCATGACGAGGAACGCGCCCTGTTCGTCCTGCCAGTAGTCGTGCAGCGGGACGATGTTAGTGTGTTCAAGTTGCGCAACTAGGTTCGCTTCGGCAGCAAAATCCGCGACGAATACTGGGTCGCTGGCATACTGCGGCAAGATCACCTTGATAGCGACCTTACGACCCACGCTCAACTGGGTGGCGCGGTAGACCTCCCCATAGCCGCCAGTGCCGATGCGGTCGCCAATTTCATAGCCACGTATGGACTGGTTGGTTAGGGATGCCATGGTAATAATCCTCACTTTGTTTTGAAGTGCCGAAAAAGGCTCCAATGTTGTGGACGAAAGGGAATCCCAAAAGACAGGTTCCCCCTACAGGGTTAGGTTGGCGTTGGGCTGCACGAAACCCCGTTCATTTTCACGCTTCCTGTTTTACTACAAGCGCTCTCATTCCTATAATGTTAGTTTGTCAAAGTAGTTACTAGACACCCCTTAACTAACGCACCTTACTCTTAAGCACCTGCTGCACTTTGTAGAGCAACATATCAAGGTCAAGCGGCTTATTCATGTAATCGACCGCGCCAACATGGGCAGCGCGGGCAGCGTCTATTGGCTCACCCTGTGCGCTAACCAAAATCATGGGGATGTGTTGCAGCATGGGGTGGGTGTGGAACTGGGCGCATAATTCCAGCCCGTTCATGTAGGGCATGGAAATATCGGTCAATACCAGGTCGGGTTGCTGCCGCAACGCCACCTCTAGCGCCTGACGTGGGTCAGTCAGCGGGAGGGTTTCATAACCCACTTCCTCCAAGGTGGCAATAAGCAACTTAAGGTTGGCGGGGGTGTCGTCCACAATCAATATGCTGGCTCGTTCAGTCATGGCTTTCTCCTGCTTAGGCGTTAGTACGGGATAAATACGGTTCAATCAGGGTTAAAATGGCGTCAAACCGAAAGTCAGAAACCAACCCCTGCAAGTGGTGTGCCAATGTGGGGTGATCGGTCGCAATTTGTTGGATGTGGCCGAGTGTTTGGCTGTATTTGGCTCTTGCCGCCAAAAATTCCAATTGGGTCAACCATTCTGCCGAGATTGCGCTCAGTTCAGCGTTAATGTCGCCAACAGGGAAGTCACCGTTTTCCCTCTCAGAACCACTGTCCTCCCATAAGAATTTCATCCCCAAGTGAACTTCTAGGCATTCATAGATTTCCGCCGCACGGTAGGGTTTGCGAACGAAATCATCACAGCCCACCGCTAAAATCTCTTCCCGTTGATGCTCAAAGGCGCTGGCCGTTAGCGCCACAATCTTAATAGTCGGTTGGTTGCGCTTGATGATCTTGGTCGCCTCCAACCCATCCATAATCGGCATCCGCACGTCCATCCAAATAAAATCGGGGTGCCACGCTTGGGCAAGCTCTACAGCCTGTTGACCGTTTTCGGCCATGCGTAACTCAATGCCCTCGAACGCCAACAGGCTACGCAGCAACTCGCGGTTAACATCGCGGTCTTCAGCCACCAAGATGCGCCGCACGGGTTGCCCCGGTGCAAGCCCAATTACTGACCGCTCGTCCAAAAGCGCTTCATCGGCTACCGTATCGAGGGGCGGGCTAAAGCGAACGGTGAAGAAAAATGTGGAGCCAACCCCTAACGTGCTTTCCACCCCTATGTCCCCCCCCAGCGTGCGGGCAAACTCACGGCTGATGCGTAAGCCCAACCCCGTCCCTTCGCTCTGGTCGCGGGCGCTTTCGGTTTGCTGGAAGCTACCGAACAACAAAGGCTGCTCGTGGGGGGCAATCCCCACACCAGTGTCTACGACCTCAAAGCGAATTTGATCACTCATGCCGTCAACGGGGAAGGCACGCACAGTGACGCTGCCCTGCTTGGTAAACTTGACCGCATTGGTCGTCAGGTTAATGAGGATTTGGCGTAACTTACGCCCGTCCGTCCGAATATAGTGCGGCAGGGTCATTGGGTCATAGGCGGTCTTTAGCGCCAAACCTTTGTCTTTAGCGCGCACACTGAGCAAATTCACTACGCTGTCTATCAAGTCATACAGGTCAAAGTCGTTTAGCTCCAGCTTGGTGTGGCCGCTTTCGATCTTCGATACCTCTAGCACATCATTGATGAGTTGTAGCAAGTGTTCGCCGCTGCTGTGGATGATCCGCAGGTGTTCGCGTTCGCTGTGGCGCACCACTGGGTTACGCTCTAACAACTGAGAAAACCCCAAAATAGCGTTCAGGGGGGTACGCAGTTCATGGCTCATATTTGCCAAGAAGACACTCTTGGCGATGTTAGCCGCTTCGGCCTCTTCCTTTGCCTCACGCATTTTAAGCTCGGCGATTTGCCGTTGCCTAAAGCTCCGTACAAGACTGACAAGGGCAATAATCACCGCCAGAGCCAGCACCATCAACAAGCCAGTTAATCCGATGATTAATCTTTGGTTTGTAACAGCAAGGTTTCGCTGCCCTTGCAAAGCCAGATTCCAGAAATCGAGAGATAAGTTATTCACCTCAGCTTCTAACTGGGATAACTCATCCATTAACTGAAGCTTTAGATCATTATCCGACGGATCAGCCTGATAGTTGTCCAAACGAGGTTGGAGGTCATTCCAGCTGGTATCGACGATACTAAATCCTATCAAAAAGGCCTGAGGATTCAATAAATTTTTATCGGACTGGGTAAGGCCTTGTTCAATAATTGCGAACTCTGGCACAAACGCTGGTTGCCCTACAGGACCAAAGAGTGTGACCGCTGCTAGGTTTAACCGATTTTGCGTCAGCTGACGCTGCACCTCGAGTTCGCTTTCATCGAAGCTATCTTCAGGTAAGGCGACCAACACGAGCGTTTTGGATAACTCTCGCTGTATCTGTGCAAAATCGCGGCGTACAGCTAAGGTAACATCTACAATCGAAAAGGCATCCCCGATAGTTCGTTGCGAAATGAAGATAATAATCCCAATGGTAAGACCTAGGACAACCATACCTACCACGGTGATTATACCTTCTAATGGAAATGTTCCGAATCTGGGGTCAGAAGCCAGATGCTTTTGCCCCTGAGTGGATGCTATTTTTAACATTCTGCCTTAACGCACCTCCATTGTCGCAATCTGCCATATCCAGTAGTTGTAAAACACATCGGTGTCGTATTCAAAGTCATCATAGGGGAAAATCAGACGAGAAGGCCCACGATTTACAATTGATAGGTATTCCCCATTTTGGCGCAAAGCTAGAATAACGGGTCGGTTAACAAGGTCTGCAATCGGAATTTCGATAGAGTAGTCGTCGAGTGCCGTTACACTCAATACAGTGGCGTCGTCAGGCAATTGTAGCGCCGCGAGGAAAGCGCTCATTGGCACGCCACGATACACGGTGACTTCTTCACTGAAGGGGTCTAAGACATCATACTCAATTTGACCTAGCGACTCTAGCGTATTAATATCAAATTCAACGGTATCACCGGAGTTAGTTGTGCCGATTTTGCCCGTCACGGTAAGGATGACTTCGTTTTCGGGCAAGGGGATTGCATCCCCCGCAGACAACGTCGCCTCTTGCACCACTGTGTAAAACGAACTGGCTTCTGGGGTTGGGTTTTGTGCAGGGGAACAAGCCGCAACTGCAACCACCAAGACAACAAATAGAATTGTTTTTAGGTTGTTCATCATTATACTCCTCCTGTGAGTATAAAAATTATGGGTTCGCCTTCACAATTGGAGGATGAGCCAGAATGCCCCTTCCCCAGAGAAAACATCTATACATAGGCAAAAGGCGGCAGGAGATTCATCAAGCCCGCGACTGTAGCCCTCTGTGCGCGCTTTGCCAGCCCGCCGCCACACACTGAAAGCACCGACCCGAGGGCTATTCGACCATAATACTAAACTGCGAAAGGCTTTATCATGAGCCTATTGTGGGGGACGGTTTTGGCAGTCTGTAGGGTGGTGCAAAACCCTGCTGGCACAGATTCTTCAGCTTCAAATACGCCAAATTACAGCCTAAGTCATCGGGCAAGCCACTGTAATCCAGTAGAGCGATGTCGGCCATTGAACCTGCGCAAGCCTACATATTGGAATGTCTTAGCTGTTTTGCGTTTGCATCAATCTTCCCGATATGCCCTGTGCGGGCTTGATACGGAACATTTATTCCGTATCATGGTCTATGATATGAAGCGGGGAATCGTCTGTCAAACCATTTTGAAGAAGCGGAACAAAACTCAAAAAATGTACCATATCAAGCACGATCAACGCGCCATTCGCTCCGCAGAGATGCTCTATAGGGGGTTGGCAAAACTGATGCAAACGCTGCCCTTCGACGCCATCAAAGTCAGCGATTTAGTGGAGGCATCCCACGTTGGGCGAACGACGTTCTACCGCAACTTCGACACCGTAGAGGATGTGCTTCGGCTAAGAAGCGATCAGGTTTTTGATGATATGATTCAAGCGGTCATTGTGTACATCCGCGAACACGGCAATGAACCGCGTACGCTGCTGCTGAAACCTGTTCTGTGCTACTTCGATGAGCAGTCTGAAATTATCGAACTCCTGCTACAGGCAAATCGGCTGGATATTGCGATGGCGTCATTTCAGCAGGCGACAGTGCCATTTAGAGAACAAATACTAGATTACTATCCAGAGATTAATGTGGCCTATATTGACTACGGTATCACCATTCGACTTGGGTTAATCACGAATATCCTCGTGCAATGGATCGGAGCCGGAAAGCAGCAACCCCCTGATGAGCTGGCGGATATTATGAGCGACATGATTAAGAACATGGTTACGCTTGATCAACTGCTGTGAGCGCGCTAGGTGAAAATATGGAGAACCGATTCAGTCAGTCACAGATGTTTACTGCGCCGATAACTTTGGTCAGACTATATTCCCATTTGTAGAGATTGAATCGCTACGGTCAGGCGATTATCGTATTTAGGTTGGGACAAAAAAACCGATGATCTGCTCGTCCTTAGCCGCCTTTATGTCGCCCTTGACGATAGCACTCCGTTTGTGGTCGCAAGGGTATTCTCCTTTTTAGGGGAGTATACTATTTCCTACGCTACCTTGCTGGCGGACTACTAGTAG
>JBMOFU010000157.1:0-9431 GCA_049318725.1 Phototrophicaceae bacterium
CGCCGCGCGTCTTTTTCGATGGGGTGGCGCGTTTGGGGGGCTATACCGCCTCCAGTGATATTGGCGAATATCTGCGTGGGCGTTACGCAGACCAGTATAACGGCCTACAACCGACAGGCGAAGCCTTGACAGACATCTTGGAACGGTCTAATGACCCTAGTTGGCTGGATAATACCCTGTACGGCTTGGATGAAACTGGGCGGGCGATCACGGGGTTAACCAATGGCTTGTGGTTGATGGCAACCGAAGGGCTACAGCCACAGATTTACTCTAACCGTTGGTATTGGGCATCCACGCGGATTTTGGCTGAGCCGCCTGTGAGTTCTGGCAACGCCATTACCGAAATGCCCTACTTCACCTTCCTCTATGGTGATTTGCACGCCCATATGATCTCTATGCCGATGCAGTTTTTGATTATCCTGTTTCTGCTGCATGAGGTGTTGTACGCTGGGCGTCAAGATCGCCGTCGCTGGATCGGCGCGCTGTTGTTGGCGGTGGGCGCTATTGCGGTGGGGATGTTGCGCGGCATCAATACATGGGATTGGCCGACCTACCTGCTGTTGAGCGTGTTGGGCTTAGGCTATGCGTGGTGGCTGCGCTGGCGCTCGTTCAGCCGTGCGTCACTTGTGGCGATGTTCCTCTATATTGGTGGGTTCTTGGCCTTGAGCGTGTGGTTAAGCCGCCCCTATACGCGCTGGTATGCTGCCATATACAGTTCAGCTTCCCCGTGGGATGGCACGAAAACGCCCATTTGGGCGTATTGGCTGATTCACGGCCATTTCCTATTCTTGCTAGTGTCTTTGTGCCTGTGGGAAACCGCCCGTTGGCTCCGTAGTGTGCAAGTGATCGCGTTACGGGGCCGTGCGCTGTGGCTCTATATCGGCTTGGGTGCGTTGGCAACGGTCGTGTTGGCAAGCGTGGTGCTGTACTTTGCGGGCTGGTCAGTGTCGCTGATTTTGATCCCGCTGTTGGTGTGGTGTATCGTGTTGTTCTTCCGTGATGGGCAAAGCCTGCCAATGCAATTTGTCTTTGTGCTGGCGGCCTTAGCGATAGCCGTCACGCTTGGCGTGGAATACATCGTGATTGATGGCGACATTGGCCGCCAAAATACCGTGTTCAAGTTCTATTTGCAAGGCTGGTTGATGTACAGCATCGTCGGCGGGGTTGTGGTGGCGTGGCTCTTGGATAGTGTCTGGGCGTGGCGGCCTGCGCTCCGCAATGGCTGGTATGCCGCACTAGGCGGGTTAATCTTCATCACTGCGTTGTAT
Source organism: Phototrophicaceae bacterium (assembly GCA_049318725.1). Lineage (GTDB taxonomy): Bacteria > Chloroflexota > Anaerolineae > Aggregatilineales > Phototrophicaceae > CAIRDJ01. The sequence continues at coordinate 1,269 of JBMOFU010000157.1, forward strand.
CCGTTAACATCCACAGGTGCGCGGGCGTTAGACCGCATGGTTCCTGAACTTGGCCCGGTACTAGACGGTATGACCTACATGCAGCAGGCTGACTACTACGAAGTGGTAGATTCTGCCCAATCGCACGGGGAAGTGCTGCAACTGGAAGATGACTATAACGTGATCCGTTGGTTGCAAGACAATATTGTGGGGACGCCCATCATCATGGAAGCGCAAAGCGAGCGCGAATACCTGTGGGGGGGGCGCATTTCGATCTATACGGGCTTGCCGTCAGTGGTCGGTTGGAATTGGCATCAGCGCCAGCAACGCACCTTTGACCCCATGCCGCGCATGGTGATGCAGCGGGTTGCCAACGTCAACGCCTTCTATGAAACGACTGATATGGCCGTTGCCGCTAACATCCTCCAGCATTATGAGGTGCAATACGTGATTGTGAGCGCCCTAGAGCGCGCCCGCTATCCGCTAGAAGGGCTGTTGAAGCTGGAAGATATGACCACGCTTGGCGTGTTAGAGGCGGTGCATCGTGAAGGGGATTCAGTAGTATATGAGGTCAATTTGCCCGCCACACGCCGTTTGGCGTTGGGGATTTTAGATGACACGCAAACCGTAGCAGGGGCAAACTAACGCATGATTCTCGATTGGCTTGCCCGTGAGGGCTGGATAGTATTCAGTTGGTGGCTGTGGGTGACGCTGGCCGGGCTTGCCGCCTTGCCGTTGACCGTGCGCCTGTTGGGGAGCCTCCCCGACAAGGGGGTGACGTTGGCGCGTGCGTTGGGCATGATGTTTGTCGCCTTTGTGTACTGGACGTTGGGCGTGTTGGGCTTCATCAGCAATAGCGCCGGGAATATCGGGCTGGCGTGGCTGATCGTTGTCATTTTGGCGTGGGTCGGCTACAGGTACTTGCCCGGTGAAGCCCCGCGCTGGCGTGACCTGTGGGGCGAAAACCGCGCAACAATCCTCACGGCGGAACTGCTGTTTATCGTGATGCTGTTTGGCTGGGCGCTGTTCAGGGCGTATCACCCTAGTTTAGTCGCCACAGAAAAGCCGATGGAACTGGCGTTTATGAGCGCCATCCAGCGCAGCGAGAGCTTCCCGCCCAATGACCCGTGGATGAGCGGTTATTCGATCAGTTACTACTACTTCGGCTATGTGATGTCTGCGATGTTGGCAACCTTAAGCGGGATCAACAGCGCAGTGGGTTTTAACGTGACGATTGCGTTATTGTTCGCCCTAACTGGGCTGAATACCTTTGGCGTGGTGGCGAACCTTGTACGGGCAGTGGGGCGGCAGTCGGCAGCCATCCCTGTAGGGCTGTTGGGCGTGTTTTTCGTCGGGGTGATGGGCAACCTCCAAGTGCCGCTCATCGAAGTGCCGTATCAGTCTGGCACGGCCAGCGCTGAATACCTTGAATATTGGGACGTGCAAGACCGCTATGTTCCAGAAAGCCGCCTCTTGGCCGAAGATGAGCGCTTGAACGTCTTGGGCATGACCGTCCGTGATCCCGCCCGCTGGGAATTTTGGTGGTGGTTCCGCGCCAGCCGCGTGATTAATGATCGCAATCTGCCGCGCCCCATTGCCGGGGAACTTAATCTGCAATCGCCACCCGTAGGCGCGAACGTCATTGACGAGTTCCCGATGTTCAGCTTCTTGCTGGCGGATGTGCATCCGCATGTGTTGGCGTTGCCGTTTGCGGTGATGTCTGTGGGGGTCGCGCTGAGTATTGTATTGAGCCTGCGCGCGCCGTCTGCCGCGCAATTGGCCTTCTACGGCTTTGCGATGGGCGGGATGATGTTCCTCAACGCATGGGATGGCCCTATCTACATAGTGGTGCTAATTGCGGCGGAAGGCTTACGGCGCTTGATTCCGAATGCAGGCAGGTTCACCCGCCGCGACTGGGGGATGTTGGCCTTGTTCGCGCTCTCTGTGGTGGGGATGGCTTTCTTCTTCTACTTGCCGTATTTCGTCGGCTTCCGCTCTCAGGCATCGGGCGTTATCCCCAATTTGCAGTTCCCGACGCGCTTCACCCAAATCTTTGTCATGTTTGGCGCGTTCGTGCTGATCTTGGCGCTCTACCTCATCCATGAAGCGTGGGAAGCCCGCCGTGTGATGCACTGGGAACGCGGTTTGTGGCTCACGGGCGGGCTATTTGCCTTGCTATTTAGCGTGATCCTTGTGGTGATTACGGCGACGGCCTTTTCGCCTGCATTGCAAATGATCCTCAGCCAGCAGGTTGGTGAATTTGGTGAAGCCGTCCGTTTGATTTTTGCCAAGCGCCTCAGTCATAGCGTGACGGCGTTAGTGCTGTTCATCGCGCTATGGATTGTGGTGGCGCGCCTGTTGGCGCGCTTAAAAACCGATCAAGGGAGTTATTCCCCATCCACCGGCTTTGCGCTCTTGCTGGTGGGGTGTGGCGTGGGCTTAATTCTCGTGCCAGAGTTTATCTACCTGCGCGATAACTTCGGCGTGCGGATCAACACGATTTTCAAGTTCTACTATCAGGCGTGGGTGCTGCTGGGGATTGCGTCAGCGTTTGGCGTGTATCGCCTATTGACGGCGCATATCAGCGTTCGGTTGGTGACTGGGGTTGTGTTGCTAGTGGTAGTCGGCTTAGGTGGGTTATACCCCATCTTGGGGACGTATAACCGCACCCAAATCGAAAGTGGGCGGGCAACCGCCTTTGAACCGCAACCTTTGACGCTGGACGGTGGCCGTTCGCTGGTGACTGAAAACGACTATAACGCCATCCAATGCCTTGCACAAACCGTGCAGGGCGACGATGTGGTGATTGCCGAAGCCATCGGTGGGGCGTACCGTAACCAGTTCGGGCGCGTCGCCGTCTTGACCGGACTCCCGATTGTGCTAGGATGGGAAAATCACGAGCGGCAATGGCGCGGTGAAACTTATAGCTTGATTGCTGGCACGCGCCGCACCGATGTGGAAACGCTCTACAATGATCTGCGTTGGGATGTCGCCCGCGAAATCATCCAGCGCTACAGCATTGACTATATCTTCTATGGGGCAACTGAACGCTACGGCACGGGTGAACAGCCCGCCTTTGCTGCCGCCGGGGAAGATAAATTCCGCGAAAACCTTACCGTCATCTGCCCTTTTGGTGACAGCCTGTTTTATCAGGTGACGCCCCAATCCCTAGAACGCTCAGAGCAAGGATAGCCGCCACTGTGACCGATATGCCAGAAGTCCGTGATGAACAGCCTGTATCATTCGGTGATTTTTTGCCTGAGCGCATCACTGTAGACGAGGTACCCGAAGCAGGTGCCACCGTATTTTCCAGCGAGATCATCGCCTATGCGGTCTTGTTGCTGTTGGCCGTATTGATGCGTCTATTGCGCTTGGATACAGCGTCGCTTACCCCACCTGAGGCAATACAGGCGATGGCTGCACTAGGGGATGCCCGTTTTGTGCCGCTGAGTGCTATTCACAATACACTACAGGGCTGGTCGCTGATGCTGTTGGGCGCAACGGAATTTGCCGCACGGCTCCCTACTGCGCTGGCCGGGATCGCGTTAACGCTCAGTCCGTTGCTGTTCCGTGAACAGTTTGGCCGTTCACGCACTTTTGCGATTGCGCTCTTGTTGGCTTGTTCGCCAGTGGCGCTGGCCGCTTCACGCTTAGGGAGCTTGGTGATCTGGGAATCTTTATTCGTGGTAGCGACGCTGTGGTCAGTGTGGCGCTATGCGCGTTTGGGGCGCATGGGCGATGGGCTTACAGGCTGTTTGGCCTTTGCGGGCTTGATCTTCCTTGCCAGCCCAACGGGCTACCTACACGCGGCGATTTTGGCCTTAGCGCTGTGGATCACACTGCTGATTACGCCCATCCCAGAAGATGGCGCGCTGCCGCCGTTGGCATGGGCGCGCCAACGCCTGCTGGCGATCAACGGTTTACTCGCAATTGGCGGATCGGTGCTGTTGATCTTTGTCGTCAGCACGGGCGTGATGACGCAACCGAACGGGTTCGATACCGTCGGGCAATCGCTTGGGGCGGGGTTGGCCGGCTGGTTCCAGCCGACGCCGTATTCACCAGCGTTTACGAGTATCTTTAGCAGCCTGCTGTATGAAGGCTTTTATGTATTGTTCGCGCTGGTGGGGCTGTGGCTATTGCTCAACCGCAACGAAATGACCTTTGTAGATCGCTTTTTTGTGGTGTGGGCGGCGGTAGCGGGCTTGATGGCCTTACTGTATCCCGCGACGGTGGCCGACCATGCGCTGTGGCTGACGCTCCCGTTGATTGGGTTGGCGTCGGTCATGCTGGAATCTACCATGCGCGATGAGCAGGGCAGCTTGTGGTTTAGCGACGGTGAGCGCCAAGTGAGTGTTTTGGGCTATTCGGTGCCGTCTTGGGCGCGCTGGATGTTGGCAACGATTGCGGTATTCTTGTTCTCGCTTATCAGCTTACATGCGCGACAATTGTCGCTGGCGTTATTTTCGGTCAATGCAGGCACGGGTAGCCTGTGGGCGTTAATTACGCCGTCGTTGTTGATGCTGGTTGTTTTGGCAACTTTGATGATCTTCGTGGGCTTCACGTCTGCCAGCTTATACGGCGGCAATGTCACATTACGCGGCGGCGGCGCTGGATTGGTGTTGGTGGGGTTGTTCGCCTCGTTGGGGGGCGGCTGGCAAATCAGCGACACACGCGCCAATGATCCGCTGGAGTTGTGGCAACCCACTGCCAGCACACCCGAACTATTTACCCTGCGTGAGACCTTGACCGAACTGACCAAACGCGAAAGCGGCGGCTTTGCCTACCTGCCGATTGCCGTTGTGTTGCCAGACTTCACAAACACGGATGCAGCGTTGTTGGCATGGGCGTTGCGCGGCTTTGAAAATGTGGAACTTGTCAACGATGTGGCCGCAGTCCGTACCCGTGAGGTGATTCTTGCGCCACCCGCCGCCGAACCGCCAGATTTAGGCGGCAGCTATTTGGGGGAAACCTTCATCCTCCAGCGGGATTGGAACCCCAATACACTTAATTTTTGGCAGGTCGGGGCGTGGTGGTTCCAGCGTAAAACCCGCGTCCCCGGCCAACCGCTGCAAGAGGTGGTGTTGTGGGTGCGTCAAGATGTTTATAATGGCGTTCCATTCCCCGGCTTGCCGTGAGGAATATCGGCGTGTGATGTGAATAATCTGTGTTCGCATGAGGCTATTGGCTCATGATCGGTGATAGCCAGATCAAAACGACAGGATTGCTGCCCTTGACTGAATCACGCACCCCCCAAGAGGAAACGCTGGCGCTCATCCGTCAGGCGCTTGCGGATGACCAGCAAGCCTACGCTGCCCTTTATGACCAATACGCGCCCGGCGTGTATCGGCTGTGCTATAGCTTGTTGTTTAACCGCCAAGATGCCGAAGATGTCACGCAAGAGACGTTTGTTTATGCGTTTCGGAACTTGAGCCGTTACGATGAAGGCAAGGCGGGCTTTAAGACGTGGCTGTACACCATTGCTGTGAGCAGAAGCCGTAATGTGTATCGGCGTCGGCGGCCAATTTCTTTGGATATTGTGGCAATGATGCAGCTTCGGCTGCCAGCGCCACATACCGAAACGCCAGAGGCGCAGTTGATCCAGCGCAGTGCAGAAGAAGCCATCAGTACGGCGTTGTCTCACCTTTCACCGCGCCTGCGCGAAGCGGTGGTGTTGCGCTACGGCCATGAGTTGACCTACCGTGAAATTGCAGAGGTGATGGGTTGCCCGCAGAAAACGGCAGAAAGCCGCGTGCGGATCGCCCATGAGCAGTTACGCAACCTGCTCATGGCAGAAGGGTCAGAGTGGTTACACGAGTTACTCACCATTTAGGGATTTCAATCAAAACGCTATGGATCGCTGTACCTTCACCCGTCAACAGATTATTGCCTACATTAATGGTGAACTTTCGCCACGTCAGCGTCGTGTGGTCAGCCAACATGTTGACCAGTGTGCTACTTGTTATGCGCTGTACCGTCAGGAGCGCGACCACGCTGCTAGGCTTTCAAGCGAGTTACACCTGTTAGGGCGCGCACGCCGCCCAGATTTAGACCGTTTGTGGAGCCATGTGCAAAACCAGATTCAGCCGTCGGTGAGGCTTGGGGTGGATCAGCGGGTTTGGCAATATAGCCTATTGGCGGCGGCCTTGATTTTGCTGTGTGCTTTGCCGTGGTTGAGCCTTGCGGGTTGGGTCAATGTGGGGCATGGTGTCATCACAGCGGTGATCCCTGCTGAACTCACCCCAGACGGCACGCGCAGCGTGCGCGGGCAGTCGGTGGCCTTGATTGCTGAAACGGCAACCACTAATCCGCAACCGCCGACCCCAACCTCCACCCCAGCGGCGGCTCCCATGCCAGAAGTCACACCCTTTGGGCAAAGTCATGTGAGTAACATCAATAATGTCAGCAATGATTGAAGCGCAATTGCGTTTTTGGCGAAATGACACTGAAAATTCAGGAAAAGGCGGCAAATGACCATCCTCACTAATCCGCGTGATGCCCAAGGCAATGGGCAACCTTCTGATGCCGTCGAACGGCTACTAAGCCATGCCTATCGAATAGATTGGTACACGATTGCCTATGTGGTGATCTTGGTGATAGCGCTTTTTACGCGCTTTTATGACCTCAATTCGCGGGTGATGAGCCACGACGAAAGCCTGCATACGCGCTATTCGTACAACCTTGCCAGTGAGGGGAACTTTCAGCATACCCCCTTGATGCACGGGCCGATTTTGTTCCACATTAACGCGCTGTTTTACTATCTGTTTGGCGCCAATGATTTCACCTCACGGTTATACAGCGCGATTTTGGGCGTTTTGTTGGTGATGATGCCGCTGTTATTCCGGCGATGGTTGGGCAAGTGGGGCGCGTTGTTGGCGTCGGTGATGTTGTTGATTTCGCCCATCACCATGTACTACAACCGCTATATGCGCGAAGACACGCCCAACCTGTTCTACACCGTGATTATGATCTACGGCGTGTTGATGTACTTGAGTGGCCCAGAAGCCCAACGCCGCCGCGAGCATTGGCTGTACATCGTTGCGGCGGCCATGTTGATGGGCTTAGGGTCTAAAGAGACGGCGTTCATCTACATCTTCATTATTGGGGTGTATTTGGCGCTGTACTGGTTTGTGCGCTTGGCGCATTTCTACTTCCGCCGTGTGCCGCCCAAGACTACCTTCTATACGCTCATCGCGGCCTTTAGCGTGGGTGGGGTGGCCGCCTTAGGGATGTATGTCGTGTTGTCGGTCAACTTGGCCGAACAGCCCTTTTTCACGGCCATCAGCACGCTTGCCAACTATCAAACGTTCATTGTGTGGACTTTGGCGGTGGTGTTGGCGGTGGTGTTAACGGTGGCGTTTTCGGTGTGGCGTGGCTTTTCAGGCAGCGGGAAGGGTTTGCCAATCCTAGAAGGGGTCGGTTTCTTCGTCCTCTCGTTGGCGATTTCAACGGTGTTCATTGTTGCTGAAGAACTCAGCCGCCTGTCGCATGATACTACTGGCACTTCGGAACCCGTCGTCCCGACTAATGAACTGGGCGAGATTGTAACCAATATCAATCGCGTGCCGATTGGCTTGATATGGCTAATTGCCATTGTCGTGATCGGCTTGTTGGTGCTGGCGTGGCGGCGTGGCCTGTTCCGTTTGATGCAAGAGAACTTCCCCGAATTTGACCTGATTGTTATCATCGGCGGGATTATCCTCCCGTGGGCAGCCCCATTGGTGATTGCGTCCACTGGCGCTAGTCCTACCGATTATAGCCGTGATGGGATGATCCTTGCGGCGGCTGCATTAGTCCCCATGATTGCGATTTCTACCACGCTCGGCTTGTTGTGGAACTGGCGTAAATGGTTGATTAGCGTGGGGGTGTTCTACGCGCTGTTCGCCTTCTTCTTTACGACCATGTTCACCAATCCGCAAGGGGTGGCAACCGGGATCATCGGCAGCTTGGGCTATTGGCTCGAACAGCAGGGCGTACGGCGCGGGAACCAGCCGCAATACTACTATCTGACGATCATCCTGCCGATTTACGAGTTCTTGCCGTTAATCGGTGGCGGCTTGGCGGCGATTGCCGGGCTGACCGGATTTTGGCGCTTCCGCAGCAACCGCATTGTGGCGCGGGCTGCGGAGCAAGAAGAACTCCAGCAAGAAATTGCAGACTATATGGCCGCGAGCGCGCCTAGCCCCA
>JBMOFU010000158.1:0-9269 GCA_049318725.1 Phototrophicaceae bacterium
TCTGTGAGGCGGCTCATGGCGTAACACTCCCATTGGCGACAGGTTCAGCGGCGTTGCGGGCGACCATATCCGGATATTCGGCGGCGAGCATCTTCTTGAGCGCGTCTACCCCACTGGAGAATGTAACGTAGTGCGGCAACTTGAAGTGAATGCAGAAGCCCGACGACTCTACCGATTCAGTATGGTACAGCACAAAGTCTTCGGTATGGGCGGGGTGTGGGTCGGGCGCGTTCATTTCCATATCCAGCGTTGCGCCCGCAATCAGCTTGATTTCGTTCCAGCCCATTGTGGCTGTGAAGCCGATTTGGTAGCCGTGCGCGCCTTCGGTGACCACTTCGGCTTGGCTGACGCGCACACGTCCAGCGCTAAAGGCTTCACCTGTAATCGGGTTGTGCATTTCCACCTCTGCGTAGCCCAAGCGCAGTTCGTTCACGGTGGGATGTGCCATACCGTAGCCACGCATGGAAGCATACCCAAGCGCCAAAACCCCGCCTGTTTCTGCCCGTGCCAGCGATTGCAACCGATGGGCGCGCGGCGCAGGGATTTCGATGGGGTCACGGGTCACGTCGGGGATTTCTGCCGGATTACTCGGCGGCGTGTCTTGCTCGACAGCGGCCAACAGTCCGTTTTGGCGCTGCCAGCTTGCCACGAGCGAATAGGTGGCCGGCGCAGGCCGTTGAGCAGGCTCCAAGGGGGGGATATTCTGCGGCGCGCCGTCTAGGATGTCTAGCTGCAACACGCGGTGACTGTAATCCAGTGTAGGGCCTAAAATTTGGCCGCCGGGGATGTCCTTAAATGCCGCTGAAATCCGCCGCACGGTGAGCAACTTATCCGCTGTGAGCGGGGTCGCATAGGCCACACGCGGCTGTGTCGAACGGTACGCCCGCAACAGCAACACCGCTTCGGCTAAATCCCCACCGGATTGCACCAACGCCAACGCCGCCAATTCCGGCGCGTAAAGTGAGCCTTCGCCCATAATGCGGTCAATCAGTTGGGGCATGGTGTCTAGTACAGCATACACCGCCTCACGGGTGACGGGCGCTTTAAGGTGATGATAAAGCCGTTCGGCCTGTTCAACGGCATGTTCGCCGCCTTTGGTGGCTACATACATGCGCTTAGTTCCCCTTCATTACAGTGGTGCGTGGCAAACCAATCACTTGGCGGCCATCCACTAAAAATATATCCCACCCTAACGGATAGTGGCACACCCGTGCGCGCAGTTCCCAAAACGCGGCTGGCACACCGCCAATCTGTATGGATTGTGGTTCGTCGGGTTTAATCCCCGGCCCTGTCAGCGAAAAAGATTCACCGCTGGCGAAGGTTGCCCCCACAATCAGCGTGGCGCTTTGGTCAGGGTAGAGCATCGTCCCAGTAGAGGCAAGCGCAAGGTCGCTCAAATGGGCGTCTGTCAGGGTGGGGATGAAAATATAGGCCGCTGTGTGAACGTCAACGGCGCGGCTCCCCAAACGGGTGAAAACCGCTGATAAAGCCGCATCCGGCGTGAAGAACGTCGTTTCAATATCTAATAAAGTTTCGCCAATCGCATAAAACACATCATGTTCTGGAATTTGATGGGGTCGCCCCGGAAAAGCAAGCGACATCATCAAGGCGTGAAAGGTGTCATGGGTGAGGGCTTCTGACTGAGAATAAAGTGGCGTTTGCATTAGAACGTCTCCATTTCGACGCGGGTTGCTTCCACTGACCGTAACAAATGGTCATCAGCGGCGGCCTGTTGTGCGACGTGTTCCGCAATAAAGGCGGCAATCTGTTCAGGCTGATATTGGGCGCTGCGGGCGGCTTCGATGATAGCAATCGCTAGGGCTTGTTCAAGGTCACGCCCCAAACAGGCTGCATAGCCTTCGTGTTCCCCGTTGAGCCGCACATGCGCCTCACTGATGAGGATTTCGCCCAAGTGAAATACCGTGCCGTGCACACTATCCGTCGCAGGGAGCATCACTAAGCCAGTGCGGTTGAGCAAGACTTCAATATCAACAATCGTTTCTAGTAGGGTTTCGGCCAAGCCTTTGACGGCATCGGCGGGAGCATGGGTTAATACAGTGAGGACATTTTGTGAAATCATCTCGACACAAATTCCATTATTTATCAAATAGGTTCAATAGCGTAGGGGCGAGTCATGACTCGCCCCTACACACACTCAATGTATTACAGAGGGTCTAGCGAGCGCGCAGGTCAATGTTCAACAGGGTAGCAATGTCGCGCAGTGAATCATAGATCGCGTCAATGCTTTCTACGCCAGCATTTTCGGCTGGGTTCACATAGTAACGCTCAATGGAATCTACCAATTCTTGGTTGTTGGCGATGTCCAGCAAAGCGGTCTGAACGGCTGTCTTGAACGATTCTGGCAAGTCTGCACGGATGGCAAACGGGGTTTCTGGGATCAACGGCGATTGGTGGAAGACAACAATGCTGCCGTCTGGGCAAGCATCGTAGATCGCAGTGATTTCTTCTTGGGTCATGGCTTCAAGGTACGGCCATTCTTCAACAGTGGCTGGGCCGTCAATGCCCATGTCGGTGTAACCGCAAAGCTCAATGCCGGCTTCTTCAACTTGAACAGCGAGGTTGGCATCAAAGGTCGCGCCAGCTTCTACCGTGTCATTCCAGACCGACAAAACGGCGGTTGGGTGGTTGCCAGCGAAGGAAACGTTGGCGAACTCTTCAATTTGAGCAGGATCGGTGAATTCTTGGTCGAGGAGGATGTCCGTAGCAGGGACGAGGTACCCGCTGGTGGAGGCTGGGTCGGTGAAGGCAAAGCTACGGCCTGCGAGGTCGGCGATGCTGGTGATGCCCGAACCCTTCTTGGTGAATTGGAGGCTGTAGTAACCGGGGACTTCTGCTAGGTCAACTTCAACTTCGTAGTTGGCAACGGCAATCGCTTCGGCGTTAGCAACATCAGCAGCCAACACGTAAGAGAAGGGGCCAACTTCCATCGCGTCAGCGCGGTTAGCAGCCATCGCTTCAATCACGGCGTTGTAGCTGGTGCCGGTGATGAGGACGGTACGCACGCCTAGCGTTTCTTCAAGGTATGCACGGAGCGGCTCTACGGCAGCAAGGGCTTCTTCTACGTTATCGCCGGGGTACACACCGATGATGAACGTTTCCGGCCAGCCTTCACGGTCAGTTTCTTGGGCAGCAACCACACCCAACCCAGCAACCATCACAAACAACACAGTCAACAGCATCAAAACAGACTTCTTCATTGCTTCGCTCTCCTGAAAAATGTAAGCGTCAAAACAACACTAGCCCGCCAACTAGATAAACCGTTGGCGTAGCCAACTACTGAAACGATCTATGATCGTGACAGCAATCACAAGGACAACTACCGTTCCAAACACCTTGTCGTAGTCACTCGTTCCGGTGTATTTGAACAGTAGGAAGCCAACCCCACCCGCACCGACATAACCCAAAATGGTGGCATGGCGCACATTCGATTCAAAGAAAACAATCGAATAGGAAATAAACAAAGGGAAAACTTGCGGGAACACCGAGAAGATGAACGTTTGTAGGTCGGTGGCACCGGTGGCGCGCACCGCATTCACTTGTGCGGGGTCAATTTGCTCAATGGATTCTGCAAAGACGCGGCTCAACGACCCGACTGACCCAAAGGCCAGCGCCAACACCCCCGTAAACGCCCCCAACCCTACCCCAGCGACAAATAACAGCGCATAAACTAACTCTGGAATGGAGCGTAGTAGGTTAAGGAACAAGCGCACTGTTTGGTAGATGGCGGGATGCGGGGATGTGTTGCGTGCCGCCAATAAAGATAACGGGACGGCCATAACCACAGCGCCTAGTGTGCCGATAATTGCCATTTGGATGGTTTCAAGCACTGCGGAAACAACAGGCAACCAGCCAATTTCAAACTCACGCCCAAACCATATCACCGTGTGCTTTTCAATCGTCCACGTTCCTAGCGCTACACCAAACGCTTGGAAGTCAAACGTGCGCGTGTTATCAATCTCAAACTGGGGGGGCAACATCCGCCGCAGCAGGTTAAACATCGCCTGAAATGGATCCCAGAAGGAATAGATGCGGTTGGTTTCGCTGGGGCCAACTGCCGAAAGGCTCCAACTGAGAATCAACACCGCCAGCAGGAAAAATCCTAGCCCTACTAAGGTAATCTGTGGGAACGGATTCAGCAGGCGTTCACGCATTTGCTCTGGATTCATGGTAGTGACTTTGGCTTCGCTCATCGTGTCATCATCCTATTCAAGACTAAGCCGTAGCAATCTCAAAACTAACGGCTGGAGCATGTGAAACGTGAGCGACCGGTTGGTCAAACCGATAAATGCGGTCAAGGATCGCCGGGGTTAGCTCAGATGGCTTGCCGTCAAACTCGACTTCCCCCTGAGCGATACCGATAATGCGATCACTAAAGGTCTTAGCGAGTTCTACTTGATGCAAGTTAATTAGCGTCAAGACGCCATCTTCACGGGCAACACGGGCAAGGTCGCCCATCACCTGCCACGCCAATTCGGGGTCAAGGCTGGCAACAGGCTCATCGGCCAACAAAATTTTAGGCTGTTGAGAGATCGCCCGTGCAATAGAAACCCGTTGTTTTTCGCCGCCAGACAAGCGATCTGCACGGAAGTTTGCCCGATGCAACAAATTCACCCGTTCAAGGTTACGCAATGCAATTTGACGTTGTTGACGGTCAAAGTAGTGGAACCATGTCAGCGGCTCTGAGGCATAGGCTAAACGGCCAGTCAACACATTGGTCATCGCGCTCAGGCGCTCAATCAGATGATGTTCTTGCCAGATAAAGCCGATATAGCGGCGTGCGTGGCGGAGGGCTTGCCCACGCATGTTGGTGATATTTTCACCATCGAGGATAATTTGGCCGCTGGTAACCGTTTGTAGGCCATTGATCGTCCGCAATAAGGTAGATTTACCCGCACCAGAGCGCCCAATCACAGAAATGATTTCGCCCCGCTCTGCCTTGAGTGACACTGTTTTTAGGGCTTCATTGCCGCCCTCATAGACCACACGTACATTTTGGATTTCGAGCATCGTCATAGGTGGGGGAACACTTCACAAATCTAGGTTCGAACGATGAATCTTTCACTTGAGGAAGCCTAACAGCTAAAGAAGAAATGGGATTTAACGATGTATTATGCTTCGAGGGGAGTCCGCTTAAAGTCAGTAAATATAGCCTCTTTTTTTAGTGACTCACTTACGCAAACAACCGCGCATTTTGTAGATTTCCGTTGAAAATCGTCTCACGGACGAGGCAGGCCATGCCTCTACAGGTCATAGCGTGTAGGGGCGATAGCTGTATCGCCCGTGAAATGGGGTTTAACAGCCATTGGCTAACCGTCTAGGTAACGTGAGTTAGTGAGGGTAAGGTGGGGGCGATCCGACGGAACCGCCCCATTTATTTTACAGCGCTGGCATCTTGATATAGTCAGCGGGGATAAAGAATGATCCTTCTGTGGTGCCTTGCGGCGCGGCCTTGCGGAGCCGTTGATCGAGCGTGCCACTGCTGGTTTTACCTGCAAAATAATCGGCAAAAGCCGTTGTCACCCGCCGCACTTCATCGGCGCTTTCATGCACGAACTCTAGCCGATAGTGACGGATTCCAGCGGCGCGCATGGCGTCTAGGTGGGCGCTGGCAACTTGGGCTTCTGCCCCAAATACGGTATTGCGGCAACCGACATCCGCCATGACGGGGTGCAAGCGCCCTTGTGTGTCTCGCAGTGCGACCTTATGCTTCTCGCACGGATGCCCACAATCTACATAGCTTGTACCATCAGAGAGGAAGCGGCAGAATACGCAGTGTTCGGTATGGAACACAGGCAAATGATGATAGGCGATCACCTCAAACCGTTCCCCGCCAAGACCCTGCGCCAATTGGATCATCTGTTCGGCGTTGAGGTCGTGCGTGGGAGCAAGCCGCTCGATACCGAGCTTAAAGTAGGCTTCTGCCGCTAACTGATTGGCTGCATTCAGGCTAAAGTCCCCAATCAGTTCGTGCTGATAGCGCCCCTGTAGCGCCTCTAGCAACCCACCTGAACGCACCAACAGCGCGCAATCTAGCCGCAACAAAAAGTTGACAATCCGTTGCTCTTGCGGCTTTAACACGCGGGGGCTGGCAACCCGTGCGGTGATCCCAGCGGCTTTGATCTGTTCTACGGCAGGGCGCAACCCATACAGTTCAAGGTAATCTAGCGTGATGCTGGCGGGATTCAACGTTAACGCCGCTTCGAGTTGTTCGGGCGTCCGCACCAGCAGATGCAACACGACTGTTGCGTCAGAGTTTGGCGTTTGGCGCTGGATGTTTGCCAGCGCGCCTTCTAGCGTGGGCAGTGCCGCACGGATATTCCGTACTAGCGGCTGACTTTGCAACGCGATCAACTGTTCAACGGCATCACGGCGCAATTGATTTAACAACGAACTGGGGATGAAAGGCTCGTCGTGTATGTCTGCGCTTAAATCTGCCAGTTGATAGGCGGTGTTCCCCAAACGCCCCAACTGTTGATAGAGGTAGTCTGCCGTTGCCCCACGATTGTTAGCCGCCGTAAGCGGTTCAGGTGCGCGCACGGTCACGCTAAATTCTGGGTGATTGACCAACTGCCAAGTGAGTTCAAGCGGCTGACCGACCTTTGCCAGCACATGCACATGCACAGCTTGCCGATGCACTGGGCTGTTAGCCTCAGTGAAGGGCTTGGCGGCTTTATCCACGTTGATGTCGTGGCTACGCCACACCCAATCCCCAACACGGATGCGACTAAAGTCTATATCGCGGTTGCCAAAATACAACACTAGGCGCTTGCCCACGGCTTTGACTTCATACAGATGCCCGCCTTCTTCGCGCATTTCAGGGCTGCGCCAGTCAGCAGCATCAAAGACCACCCCATCACCCGCCTTGAGCGGCGCTAGGCGGTGAGCGTCTGTCGGCTCAATCACCACAGAGTCGTCATACAAGCGCGTGACCTTGCCGCACAATACCCCACGATGACGCGGTGAGCGACCATCCACCACCGCTTGATGGTTGGTGCCAGACACAAAATAGCTCCCTAGCCCGCGTGAATAGACTTGCTCTAAGATCAGCGCGTCTTGAGGTGTTATCGAGTTGGGCAGGTCGTTCCATGCCGCATCTACTGCTTGACGATAGGCGCTGGTGGTCAGCGCGACGTAATTAGCGTCTTTATAGCGCCCTTCAATCTTGAGCGACGAAATGCCAATTTGCATAATTTCAGGCACAAGCGGCACAGCATACAGGTCACCGGGGGATAGCAGATAGCGTGTATCGGCCAATGGCTTTAGGTGGTCATCTACCATCAGTTCATAGGGTAAACGGCAGGCTTGCGCGCATTGCCCCCGATTGGCACTGCGCCCACCCCACGCCTCTGATGAAAAGCATTGCCCCGAATACGACACGCACAGCGCGCCATGCACGAACATTTCTAGCTCGCAATCGGTCTGGTCACGAATGGCTTGAATATCCTTTAAGGACAGTTCACGCGCCAATACCACCCGATTCACGCCAAAACGTTGCGCCAGCGTCACCCCTTCCGCGCTGGTGATGCTCATTTGGGTACTGCCATGCACTTCTAGTTGCGGGGCGATGTCGTGCGCTAACTGTGCGATGGCAACATCCTGCACAATCACGGAATCTGCACCAGCGGCGGCGATCTGCTCAATGGCTTTGACCGCCTCGCGCAGTTCATGGTCAAAGATCAGCGTGTTAAAGGTCACATAGCCGCGCACCCCTCTGCTATGCAGCGTTCGCATCACGTCTGGGAGTTCCGTTAGGGTAAAGCCGACTTTGGCGCGGGCGGTAAAGTGTTTTAGGCCAAAGTAGACGGCATCTGCGCCGGCTTCAACAGCGGCATGGAGTTGCGGCCAATAGCCCGCCGGACTCATAACTTCTGGTTTGATACGCATAGTGGTTTGAGGGTCACTTCACTGCTAAACACAAACGGCTTGAAAGAAGCATTATCGCAAAACCTGACGGAATTACAATGAAAAACGGCGTAGCCCTTTCAGCATAATAGCGCCCGCAAGGGTCAACACTCGGCCAAACTCACTGGAATCTGTATAGCAAGGCCACCTTCTGCGGTCTCTTTGTATTTGTCGCTCATGTCTTGAGCCGTTGCCCACATCGTCCGAATCACAGCATCTAACGAGACTTTGGCATGTTGCGGCGCACTCATCAAGGCGATATTGGCGGCGGTGATGGCCTTCATCGCGCCCATTGCGTTGCGCTCAATACACGGGATTTGCACCAAGCCGCCGATGGGGTCGCAGGTCATGCCCAAGTGATGTTCCATCGCAATTTCAGCGGCCATCAACGCCTGTTGCACGCTCCCGCCCATTGCTTCGGTCAGCGCCGCTGCCGCCATTGCCGAAGACACGCCAATTTCTGCTTGGCAACCGCCCATCGCCGCCGAAATCGTCGCTCCTTGTTTGAACAAGCTCCCGATTTGAGCAGCCACCAACAAAAAGCCAATGATGCCGTCGTCAGTGACGGTATGACTACAGACATAGTACATCAAGACGGCAGGCAAGACGCCTGCCGCGCCGTTGGTTGGCGCAGTCACCACGCGGCCAAAGGCGGCGTTTTCTTCATTGACGGCCAATGCAAAGCAACTCACCCACTGCACCATTTCGGTAAAGCTGGCCTTGCGTGCTTTGAGAGCGCTAACCCACGCTTCACACGTCGGATAGCGTTCATCGCCCATCAACGCTTGATTGAACTTGGCCGCCCGCCGAACGACGTTCAAGCGCCCCGGCAACACCCCACCCGTGTGACACCCCCGATAGATAGAATCAGCCATCGTCTGCCAGATTTCCAACACACCTGCGCGGATTGCGGACTTTGTGCGCCACGATTGCTCATTTTCCCAGACCATATCGGCAATCGAAAGTTCATGGGCGCTACAATACTCTAAAACCTGTGCGGCACAGTCACAGGGGTAGGGGATGACGGTTGGGAGATTGCTTGCCGCTTCCCCCGCTTTGACGATGAACCCGCCACCAATCGAATAGTAGGTTGCTACGATGTCAGCAGCATCGGCGTAATGGGCAGTGAAGCGAATCCCGTTAGGATGGAACGGCAAGGTCTGGTCAAAGTGAAAGATCAACGACTGGGGAGGATCAAAGGGGATGGCGTGTTGCCCCAACAACGACAGGCGTTTTTGCGCGTGAATCTGCTGGACTTTTTCCGTAATTAGGGAAGTATCGCAGGTGATCGGGTCTTCACCGGATAGACCCATCAACACGGCAATATCGGTGCCATGCCCGCGCCC
>JBMOFU010000159.1:0-9242 GCA_049318725.1 Phototrophicaceae bacterium
GATGTCACGCGCGATATGTTGCTCAAATTGCTAGAACATACCGAGCAAACTGCCCAACGCCGCGATTCACGCCGCATTGGGTTCATTCGGCAAGACACCCCCACTGAGGCAGAAAAGGCCGCAGAAACCGTCAAGTTGCCGCCGTTGATCCTTGACGCAGACGCGCTCAACCTGTTGGCAAAAATCGAAAACTGGTGGGAAAAACTCCCCGAAAACACGATCATCACCCCCCACCCCGGCGAAATGGCGCGCCTTAGCGGGCTAGAAACCGACGCCGTACAATCTCAACGGCTCACGCTGGCACAAGAGAAGGCCGCCGCATGGAAGGTGATTGTTGTGCTGAAGGGCGCGCACACCATCATCGCCGCGCCAGACGGCCAAACCACGATTTTGCCGTTCAAGACTTCGGCATTGGCAACCGCAGGCACCGGCGATGTCTTGGCCGGAACGATTGCGGCATTCGTCGGGCAAGGGATCAAGCCTTACCACGCAGCGATCATCGGTGCGTACTTACACGGTTGTGCCGGAGAAATGGCCGAAGTCTTGGCAGGCAGCCCGCACAACGTCATCGCTGGGGATGTTTTGGATATGCTCGGTGACGCCTTCGGAGAATTGCTTAATAACTAAACAATAGTAGGGGCGGCACACAGGCCGCCCCCTACGAGATCATTGCCGCACAATGGGGTGCAATAGTTTGCGCCCCTACAACATCCCCATATCACAACCGCATTTGATGCAATCGGCCTGACCTTACCATTCCCCTGCTTGGCGTTTTCCCCTAGTATAGAGGCATGTTCGCAAGCCCTCCGCGTGAGGTGTTATGGACTTTAGCATACTTTCGATCTTTGCCACCCGCTTTTTAGGCATCTTCATTGAGGCCGTTCCCTTCCTGCTATTGGGCGCTGTCGTCTCTGGGCTGATTGAAGTCTTTATCAGCGCACAAGACCTTGCCCGCATCATCCCCAACAACCGTTTTTTAGCAACGCTGATGGGTGCAGTGATGGGGTTTGCCTTCCCCGTCTGCGAATGTGGTGTTGTTCCCGTCGTGCGGCGGCTATATCACAAGGGCTTGCCAATGGGCGTTGGGGTCGCGTTCCTACTCGCTGCGCCAGTGATTAACCCGATTGTGCTAGTTAGCACAGCAGCGGCCTTCGGTTGGGGAACTATTCTGATTGGGCGCTTCGTCATCACCATTGTTGTAGCGCTCTTGGTCGGCTTGATCTTCTCGTTTGGCGCAAAGCCGCTAGAGGTATTACAACCGCAATCCTTTGCGCTAGTGCGTGGCGCGTCTGTAAACACGATCCAGCCATCTGCCGTATGGGATAGAATTACTGGGGCATTGCAATTGGCCGCAAGCGAATTCTTCGACATGGGGCGCTACTTGATCGCGGGATCACTGCTGGCGGCAGCGATGCAAACGTTGATCTCCCAAGAAACCTTACTCACACTCGGTCAAGGGGCAGTGATTAGCGTACTGGTGATGCAAGGCATTGCGTTCCTGTTGAGCGTATGTTCCACCGTAGACGCCTTCTTAGCGCTGGCCTTTGCTGGAACCTTCACCACTGGCTCGATTTTGGCCTTTTTAACCTTCGGCCCAATGGTAGACATCAAAAGCATACTCATGTTCAGCGGGGTATTTCGGGGGCGGGTGGTTTTCTATCTGTTGATCCTACCGGGCTTGATGATTGCGCTGATTTCCATTTGGTTGAACTTGAACGTTGCTTTCTAACAGAGGGATTGCTATGAACACTGAAAGCCGCCTACAGATTTGGCTCAAGGGCTTGGTACTACTGGCATTGGCTACCTACTTTGCCTTCAACATCTGGACTGGCAACCTTGCCAACTACATCAATGAGCGCTTTGTCTGGCTGTCTTACTTGGCAGTGGGCTTGTTTGTACTACTGGGGATATTCACCCTTTTAACGCTCCGTAGCACTGAAAAGGCCAAACGACTCAACACCGACCACGCTATCACTTGGCCGATTTTGGCAATGAGCGCTGTACCGCTTGTCGTTGGGGTGTTGATCCCCTCTGTACCGCTTGGAGCAAACGCCGTCAATGGCAACATCAGCACGCGAGCCGTTCTCAACAGCAACGATAGCGGTTCATCGTTTAGCATTCCGCCAGAGCGCCGCAATGTACTCGATTGGCTTCGGGCCTTCAGCGCCGCCGATGACCTGACGGCATTTGACCATCAACCCGTAGATGTCGTGGGCTTTGTCTACCGCGAAACCGACTTTGACGAAGATCACTTCATGGTCGCACGCTTTACGGTCAGTTGTTGTGTGGCAGATGCTTCTGCATTGGGGTTGCCAGTCTATGCCGCTGACAGCGATACCCTAGAGGCTGGTCAATGGGTGCGGGTACAAGGCACGTTAATCGCCGGGGAATTTCGGGAGGATGTCTTGCCCATTGTGCAGGCAGAAAGCCTCGAAGTCGTCCAACAGCCTGAACACCCCTACCTATACCCCTAATGCCTAAACTGACCTTCGATAATATTGTTTGGGGCGTGGTGGGACTATTGGCGCTGGCAATTGGCCTAACCTTACTGGCGGGGGATCGCGTTGGGGTGCGTGTAGAGCGCGCCTTCCCGCTGACAGAAGCCCACAGCACCGATGTGATTCTCATGGGCTTTAGCGAGCCGATGAACCGCGATACCGTTAGCACGCGCTTTGTGATCGAGCCATTTGCCGACGGTGAATTTAGCTGGAACAACAATACCTTCGTTTTTCGGCCTACTGAACCGCTTTCTCCCGGTAAATCCTATCAAGTGTCGTTGTTGCCGGGGGCAGAATCGCGCAGCGGGCGGCGGGTATTAGACGAATATCAATTTCGGTTTGATGTTCGCAATGCGTGGGTGGCCTACCTTGCGCCTGCCGTGCGTTCCCCGCAAAATGTGTGGATGGTCAACCCCAACGACCTGAACAGCGCCCAACAAGTGACCTTCAGTGAAGCGGGCATCTTCGACTTTGCCGCCAGTCCAGACGGGCGCAGCATCGTTTTTTCTGACAAACGTACAGACCGCGCTGCCGCTGACCTGAAATTGCTCAACCTTGAGACAGGCACAATAGAATTGCTGGTCAATTGCAATGATGCCGACTGCAACGGCGCTGTATGGCGGCCAGATGGCAATATGATCGCCTATGAACGGGTGGATATGAACTCGCTGTTGCCGGGGGTCGGGATTAGCCCAAGCCGCATTTGGCTGGTGGATTTGACGACTTCCCCACCGACGACCTTCCCGCTATTTGAGGATTCGCAAATTTTAGGCTATGGGGCGCGTTGGTCAGGGGATGGGAGCCGCATTGCACTGTTCGACAATAACCTCCCGGGGATCATCGTTTATGACCTAACGACCGACACCTACGATAGCCTGCTCACGGAATATGGGGCGTCTGGCGCGCTTTCACCCGATGGGGCGCAATTGGTCTATCCCGAATTGACATTTGATGGGAGCCGCGCCTCTGCCCGCTTGATGTTGGCCGAACTCGACAGCGATACGCTATTGCCGCTCACGGCAGAAGGCGAACCCGTAGACGACGACAGCGCAGTCTGGCATCCTTCGGGCGAGTTTTTAGCCATCGGACGCCGTTATTACGACGAACGGCATACGCCGGGTCTACAGGTTTATCGTATGGATGTTCCATCGGGGGAAGTCACGCCGTTGATTGTTGATGCGGCCTATACCAACGGCTTCATGCGCTGGGAACCTGCGGGTGAGCAATTGCTCTTACAGCGCTTTCCGCAACTGACGCCCGCAGGGGACTTCAATAATGCGGGCGTGACTGAAATTTGGGTGTACACGCTAGAAACAGGCCAATTGGTGAAGGTCGCAGAAGATGCTTACTTCCCCCAATGGATTCCCTAGCGCATCCCCAATTCATCACGGCGGCGGCGGGCGGCGGCCTTACCTTCGGCCATGCTTTCCAAAACAGGGTCTACGGGCAAAGCCATTTCTACACGTTCGCGCACGGTCTGGGCGACTTCAGCCAACCCCTGTGAGGGGGGCTTTTCGCCTGTTTTAGGCAGGGTCAACAACGTCACTACCCCACCCACAAGAAAACCCATCACCACCCCAATGGCGGCATAGCGGCTAGAATCATCTGCTGTTTCACTTGGCTGACGGTGCGTCATCTGTCACGACCTCCTGAACGGGCGCAGCAGAGGGGCGCTGTAACACCCGTCGAATATTGAATACTTCACGCATAAACACGCCTGTGGCTGCAACAAATTCGCTGGCCTTCATCACCGGTTGGGTGAGGTTCTTGCCAACAAATTCCACAGTGCCGCGTGTATAAGAAATCGTCTCTTGAGTGTTCTTCAAAATAGGCTTGATTTCACTCTGGAGCAAGTTCACCAAACGGGCAATTTGGGCGATTAAGACCACCAACGCCAACACAATCAAGATGCCCTCTAGCGCCAAGAAGATAATCATAATATCGCGGATCACCCGCACGGTAGAACCAAACTGTTCCACCTGCGCCACTGCCGCCCAAACCGCTAAGGCGAAGATGGCCGCAGTGAGGCCAACCAGCACGCCCAAGGCAATGTAAACCACGCGCATAATATCAAACTCGCCGCCTGTGTCTTCCTCACGCGGCACCACCGTAGAAAGCGCAGGGGGTGTTTCAGTCATTGTTATATTTCATCCTTAGCGAGAAGGCCGTCGTGAGCGTTGTTGCCCAAACACCGACGCAGACAACACCAATGCAATCAAAGCGCCAGCAAGCGCGGTAAGGCCGTGCAACTGCCCCACCATCAACACATTGACTTCAAATACAACGCCTGTCAATTGCCCAAGCCCAAACCCAACCAAACTCATCACACAAAACAAGATCAAGCGCCAGAACCCCCCCCCCCACAATCAGGTGAAAGAGTAACCCAGTTAGTAGCGCAATGACAAATCCGAGTAGCAATGAAGGGGTAAACATATTGGCAACGGCGATCAAGTTGACCTGCGAACAACACTGCCCCACTATAACACAAACCCGCGCCTTTGCCAGCGCCCACAAACCCATTATAATAGCCCATTATGCTAACTATAGACCAACGAATCCTCATTCCAGTTCCGGCACATCGGGTCTGGGCGTACATCAGCAACCTAGAAAACCTCCCCAATTGGCAAGCAGACTGTGAAAACATCACATTCTTAAGCCAACGCCGCGGGGGGCTTCGTTCGCGTTGGCGTCAAAAGACTGCCAACCGCCAAGAAATGATCTATGAAATTTCTGCATGGTACGATGGGCTAGGCTACGAATATGACTTTGTAGACGGGGCGGTCTTCAAAGCGCATACCGGGCGGCTACGCTTACAAGAAATCCCCGAAGGCACAATTGTGCAGTGGACGGTCACGTATGAATTGACTGGGGGGTTACTCGGTGGGCTGCGTCATGCAGGCTTCAACAGCCGCTTTGAAAAGATGATGATAGACAGCCTCAAAACGCTGTGGAAGCTCTCTAAACAGTTTGGATCCATGGCAAACTATGAATCACGGTCTGCGATGCGCGATGGCGCGCAAAACGCCGAAGAACGCGCAAAACGCCGCCGTGCAGAAACCCCCACCGAACCCAGCCGCAACCTATTATTAGAGCCACCCATCACGGAGGGCGACACGCGCCCGCGAATGCCTGCCGTACAAGTGATTGAACCCATGCAAGCGGTAGACGAAACACGCTTTGCCCCTCCAACAGTCACTATTATTGCTGAACCCAACGAACAAGAGCTATTGCCCCTGCCGAGTTTGGGAATGCCAGTGGCCGAAGTCGTTCCAGTACATGAACCTGAACCGCGTTTTGGTATAGGTACTACGGGCGTTATTGAAATTGGCGATCCGATTCGCATTTCATCCCCTACACCCGATGTAAAAGAAGATATACCGATCTTGCGAGCCAACGACGGGCTACCCAATTTACCGATGTCTGCGCCTGCGCCGGGCGAGGCAGGCTACCAAAGCATTTGGGAAGTCTTCGGCATCCCTAGCCCCACCGATAGCCAACGGATGCGGGCGATTCAAGCGGCACAGGTTGCCGAAGAAGAATATCAACAAGAGCAGCGCCCGCCTGTGGCACCGCCCCCCCTACCGTTAGCGCCACTGTATCAGTCTCAGCCCATTATCACTGATGTGTTGTCTACTCAAACCCTCGCGGCAGCGGCTCCAGAACACGCAACAGAGAGTCCCACATCAAGCCAGCCCTTCCGCTTTGGGCTACGCCAACGCCAACGCCAAAACACCGTAAAGTTGCGCCGCCCACAACCCTAAATTGTATGAATGGGGCAATAGATACGACGATTTTACGTAGGGGCGAGACATGTCTCGCCCCTACACACAGACGTTACGATCCAGCGGCAGGGGTGGCCGTTGGAACATCTTGCACAACCTCGTTGATGATCGTCACACCACCAAACACACCCATGCGAATACTGTCTACGGGGTTGTTGTTCTCATCTAAGACGGGTTCGCTAACGCCTTGTACTGGCACCTGCGGCTCCATCACGGCAATGCTAAACGAGTCGAAAGAGTTCTCAAGCGATTCAGCAATGCCCACGGCAATTTCTTGCAAGGACGCAATGCCTACTGTATCCCCAATCGTAGCGAAGTTCTCGCCCGTATCCACCGCATCCACCGCTACTGTATCAACGGTCTGCACGGTTTCGGCAATTAAGCTGCCTTCCCCGTAACAGGCATCATCAGAGCCAATTTCGTCACAGGCCAAACTTGCGCGGGTCATCACTGCCTTGAGCAAGGTCGGGTTCAAGCCGCCTAGCGCATACTGCACGTTACTGGAAGGCGCAAAGCCATCTACCATCGGCTCAAACACATTGCGGAACAGCGCCACAGCGTTTTCATCATCGGGGGCTTCAAACCACAACGCAAAGGCTTGAGCATTCACAGTGGTGATATAAACGCGGCTGGTGAGTGCCACGCCATCCCGCTCACTGTTGAAGCTGGCAATGCGCCAGACTTTTTCGTCATTGCGGTATTCCACCACACGGGCATCGGGGGGGATAACCCCCGCTTGTTGTAGCTGGTTGTAGGCGGTGTCCACTTCTGTGACATCAAAGAAAGCCACTTGCGCCACCCCACCGGGGAATGCGTCATTGGTAAAGCGCGTCCATTGGCCGGCTTCTGTAGCCGCTTCCCCTTCATCCCAGCCTATCGGTACAGGGTGGGCAACTGTCGGCTGAATGAAGCGGTAGCGCCATGCGCTGGTATTTGCATCTGCCAACGCTACTGAGTCAAACAGGTTCAACTGGGTAAGCAAAGCATCTAAACGGGCAGTGGCGGCCTCTGGGGTGCGCGCTTCTAGGGCAAAGACGATTCCCGTGCCGCCCCCTTGCCGCGCCGTTTCACGGTAAAAAGCCAACGCGGAACCGTACCACGCTGCACTATCCCCCTCAAGGGTATAACTGTAGCCAAAGCGTAAGGCTTGTTGATCGTGAAGTGTGACCAGCGCCCCGGCATCTGTCGCCGCTAAACCGTAGGACACCTGATAGTCTTCGGCAATCTTGTAGGGGTTATCGCGCTCGGCGTTGAAGTAGGCAATCGAAAGGTTCTCGCTGACCGCGCCATTGCCAGACACTATTTGCGAACCCGTGTCGAATGGCACAACCCAGTCCGCAGGGACGGCAAAACTCATCCCTAAGGTGAGGTCGGTATAGCCGCGTGAATCAGCAGGCACGCCTTCATTATTCACAGTAATCATCGCGGAATCGAAGCCACTGATCCCACCAAAGGCTTCGACGAAAAAGCCTAAGTTATAATCGCCAGAGGGCGCGGGAGAATCTATCCAGCGCAGACCGTAGTCTTGCCAAATGTACTCGGTGCCGGGTTCGGCCAAAATACGTCCGTCGGGGCTGACCAACTGCCGATAGGATTGGAAACTATCCCCTTGACGGATGCTCACCTCAGCGACAGCGCCCGTTCCGGTGGCACGCCCAATCACACGTTGTACAACGCCTGTTTCTAGCGAGAAGATCAACGCGACATCTTGCCAATCTTGGTCGGCGGTTTCGCGCGTGCGGCCTTCCAAAATTGCCACATCACCGCTTTTAATCAGCAGTTCGTTGGCGCTGACCGTGCCGTCGCTAATCACCGGGAGCGTCATGGGCAACCAGCTAAACTCAGATTGATCCACGCCCGAGCGCCATTGATTGACAAAGTTGGCCGTGCCGCCAATGACCACTTCAGTCAAGATGGGCGTACTCAAAAAGCGGTAAGCGCTACCATCGGCCTGAATTTGATCTACGGTAAAGCTACCGCGCGCAATACGGCGCCCTTGAATTTCGATCTTGATAGAAGGCGGTTGGGCAATGCTCGTCACACTGGGGAAGACCTGTGTAATGGTGACCTTTGGCGCTTGCGGCGGATGCAAGAGCAAGACCGAATCTGCGACTTCCCAACGGCGCGGGGTAGCGACGTTATAGTAGGTCTGGATCATTTGCGCCCACTCATCAAGGGAGGTTTCTTCGAGGTAAGCCCACTCAAAATCTGAGCTGTCTTCTGGGAAGTAGATGTTATTGTAGTATGACCATTGCTCGGCAATTTCGCCCGCATTGCCATAAACCCGCGAATTTTGCAGCGCCTCTAGCACTGCTTCGGCTGCGGTAATGAGGCGCACGTCACGGCTATTGATAATCACCTGCTCCATAAAGTGACCGAGGTCAATTTTGGTGCTGTCTCCCAAAAAGGCGGTATAGGTATAGGCATTGGCACGCGCACGCCCTAACCCTTCTACGTATAGCTCTGGGTTTTCATTCACCAGCCGTGCGAATTCTTCCACGCGCAACAACACGGGGTCATAGTTATTGAGGTCAGTCAGCGCATTGGTGTAGTAGCCTACACTGCTATCGCCGCGTTGCAGAATATCCTCAGTGATGTATTTATCCACAAGCAGCGTCCCTAACGCATCCACATCGGTGCCAAGCGCGTCTTGGATGGTGCGTGTGAAAAGGTTCATATCCAAAGCAGGGTTGACCACAACCTCTGGCGACGCCAACGATAGATTGAAGTAGGGAACCATCGCCGCATTGTATTCCACACTGCTCATCAAACAGGCATCGTTAATCAACAGGTCAAACTTGCTAACCTGTGCCGTTTGACGCGCTAACTCTAGGGCTTGGCGCATCTCTGGCAGGGTGATGATCGTATAACGACCGCCTTCTGCCTCACCTGCGGTTTCATCGGTGCTTAACCCATGCCACCCTGCCCCGTGACTACCGATAGAAATCGCATAATGGTTGGC
>JBMOFU010000160.1:0-9214 GCA_049318725.1 Phototrophicaceae bacterium
GGCTTTATCGAGGGTTTCGCGCAAATCGTTCATGGCACTGATTTTAGTCTCTTTTGTGACAGCTTGCTAGATTTTGTTCCTAGCCCACACTGCCTGCGTAGTTACTAACCAAACCCCTCATTGAATCAGTCACGATGGCGGCAACCTTTTGCGGGGTTGAACCAGAAAAACCATACAGTGGGGTCAAGCAATGCAAACAACGCTTGTGTGGCACTGGAATGCGCTGGTCTCGTGTTGGTTTAGCTCGCATGATTTGCCTACGCTCGGCGGCTTTGGACGATTCCTTTGATTCCTGTTGTGCAGCGGCTTAATTCTTGCCCCCAAATCCGAATGCACCCCTCATGTGGATTGTTCCAACAAAAGCCTTGAATTTACGCTATAATAGAGGCAAGAAACAAGTGAGCTAGTGGGTCGTTAATAAAAATTAATGCTACATCAGCTAGACGGAGTTATGTATTTGTGAGCGACAGCCGCTTCAACAAAAAAAACGAATACCTGAAAACCCGCTGGACACCGCAATATACGCAGTTACAGCGTATGGCGCTGGTCTATCGTGTGTTAGATGTCGGCTTAACGATCCTGATTATCACGACCGGCGTCGGGGCGGTCTTAACGCTCCCGCTTGGCGCTACCCCTCCGCTAGGGCTATTAGGGGTATTGCTCACCTCGTTGATGGTCAGCCGAATCTATGACCTCAACGGGCGGGCGCGCCAACATGAACGCATTGTAGAAGCGCTTCAGCACGAGCGCGAACAAATGGAAGTTGAAACCCGCACGCCACAGCGTTCCGTGACCACACAAGAGCGTACCATTGAACGCTTCGTCCGCCGCAGTGAGGCGCTATTCATGCAGGGTCTTTACCGTGACATGATCCTGATGATTGAACCTGATGCAGAGCGCGACGCACAGGACGACGATAGCCCTACAGAGGGCAACGGCCTAGAGTTTGGTTCCTTACGTAGCCGTTTTGGGAGCAACCCACCGCCGCGCACACCATTTTCTGCCGCACGGCCAGATTCCCCCAATGAGGAAAAAAGCCCGCCACCCCGCCCCAACCCCTTTAGTGGCAGTCGCCCGACTACGGGCGCGGGGGCTAGTCCGTTTGGGTCGCGCACCCCCAGTAGCGGCAATAGTGAAAATCCATTTAGCCGCTCCCCCAGTGCCAGCCCCTTTAGCCGCCCCAACAGCCCTTTCGGGAGCAATTCACCGGCCTTCACCAGCCGCCCAATGTTTAGCAGTGGCGGGGTGCGCGGCGGGCAAGATGACCCGGCGTTAGGCGGGCTTGGCGATCATGGCAACACGGGCGTGCGCTTCACCATCTACTACCCTAAAGAGATTGCGCCAGACACTTGGCATCCGCTTAAGGCTTACGCCTATTTAGGCTATGCGCTGGATGCCGTGATTGCCGATGCTGAAAACGGTGACCCCGACAAATTGCCAGAAATCTTGTATGACCGCAACCGTAACCCACGCTATCGCATTCCAGAAGGCGCGCAGGTCATCGTCACGCCGTACATGAAGGGCTTCCAGTTCAACCCGCAAAGCGTGAGCATTGGCTTCTTCCGCCCGTGGCACCGTTTTGACTTTGAGATGCGGGCAACCGATGCCCATCTTGAAGAAGCGACCAATGGCATACTCACGTTTATGGTAGAAGGGCTGGTGGTGGCCGATGTGCCATTGTCGGTTTATGTGGAACGCGGCCTCTCCAAGCGTCAACAAGAGGCCATCCGGCGCGTGACACGCAAGCCTTACCGCACGGTATACGCCAGCCTTGCCAACAACGACGCCCACCTTGCCGAGCGCTTGCGGGTGCTGTGTGACGCACTAGGCATGTATAACGTGCGCGATATGCTCCAACTGCGCGCTGAGGGAGCGTGGAATGAGAGCCTGCTCAAGGCAATTGAGGAGGCGGAAGTCTTCCAGTTGTTCTGGAGCGAGTCTGCGGCACAATCTGAAACCGTTATGCGTGAGCTAGATTCCGCCCGCCAGCGCGCCGCACAGGTCGAAAATTTCATCCGTGCCGTGTATTGGGAACACCCTCAGACTAGCTTGCCCAATGACTTGGTGAACATCCAAACGGCCTATTTGCCCGATCTTGCTGGCTTATCTTAGCCATAAGTTCAAAATCACATTTGTCTCATTCCCAAAGGACTGCTATAGTTGGGCGTGGTCTTGTTCAACTATAGAATCCGGGGGAACCCATGAAACCATTCACACGAAATCTGTTTGTTCTTAGCTTGGCTTGCCTATTATTGCTTACCTCAAGCCTGTTTGCCTTTGCCCAAGAAGGCATTGGGATTTCTGACAATTGCCGAAATGTTGACGGTCAAGCAGACACCGTTGTACGGATTGGCGTTGCACAAGGAACAACCGCTGGAGGGGTGTACTGCCGCGTGATCCACAACGGCAGCACCTTTGTGCTTTCTGCCGCGACCATTGGTGACCTCGGCGTGATCCGCCGTGGGGTGAAGGCTGCCGTAGAAGTATTCGCCTTTGGCGGTACGGGCGCAAGCGGGCAAAACTTTGGGCAAGAGGTGCAAATCTGCTTGCGCGGCACAGGGACGATCATCTTCTTGAACGCCGCCACCACCCCGCGCCTTGTCTCTGAAATGCCAGCCGGCACACGCACGCTAGAAGGCGGTGCGTCCTATACCTGCACCTTTATCTCTAGTAGTGGTACGGCAGTGCTTGTAGACGGCCCCGCTGCGCCGCCCTTCAGCGATGTGCCTGTTGCTGCGCCTGTGATGAATGCAGAAGGCACCGTTGTTGCCCCATCCGCCACAACCTCCACCACGACCACCAGCACTGGCGCGGCAATCATCCCACTCAGCGGTTGCCGTGTGACCACCACTGCACAGGTTCGCCTGCGCGAACAACCGAACACCAACAGCGCAGTTGTTGCCCGCTTACCCTTTGAGTTCAGTTTGCAGGCAACAGGCCGCTCCGGGGATTGGGTACAGGTTATCTATCAAACAGGTCAGGGTTGGATTACGAGCCGTTACCTCAACGAGAGCGCAGGCTGTTCAAACTAAACGCCCTTTAACGGTCGTATCATAGCAGGTAAGGGCATGATGTATCATGCCCTTACCGATAAAATCTACGGTGAAAAATCTACCGCGATTGCTCGTTACGGATCAAAGCCGGACGACACAGGTGTCGCCGTTGCAATGCGACCCAATCCTGTAGGGACAAGGCTTGCCTTGTCCGCAAAACGAGCAATCAGCGTAAAATCTATATTGTGTAGGGGGATTTATCGCCCCTAGAATTAACCGCCTTCAAGGATAGAAGACTGCGCTATGACTGAATTTAAGAAGATTCCCGTTACCGAATATCCGCAAACCTTTGGCGACACTCAACACTTGTTGGTAGATGTCCGTGAAATAGACGAATACGAAAAAGGCCACCTGCCGGGAGCGATCAACCTGCCCTTGAGCGAGTTGGCAGAACGCTTTGGCGAACTCCCCACCGATCAACCGTTGGCGTTGGTCTGTCAGGCGGGGGGACGTAGCGGACGCGCTGCCGAGTTCTTGGTAGACAAAGGCTATAGCGATGTGACCAACCTTGAGGGCGGTACATCGGCGTGGATCAAAGCGGGCAACGACGTAGACTAAGGTTGTGTGACGGGCGTGATCTGGCCGGCGGTGATCTGCCACTGCACGGACTGCGCCAAAAACGCCGTTGGGAGTAAATCTGGCTCAGTGGTGGTGAGCAACGTCTGTACACCACTTTGAAACTGTGCCAGCAAATATTCCCGACGGTGCGTGTCTAACTCTGCAACGACTTCATCCAACAACAACAGCGGGCGCTCGCCGATTTTTTCCGTCATCCATTGCAGTTCAGCCAGCTTAAGCCCCAATACGGTTGTCCGAGATTGCCCCCTGCTGCCGTACAAACTGACATCGCGCCCGTTGATGTGCATTCGCAGGTCATCGCGGTGAGGCCCGGCAAGCGTTACCCCGCGCTGAATAGACTCATTCCGTTCACGGCTGAGGTGCGCCATAAACTGCTCGGCAATCAATTCCACACTCAATTGACGGTGCAAATCTAGGCCGAACACAGGCAAGCTCATCTGCCCGTTGGGACTGGCGGTGGGCGCAAAGCTCGGCTGATAGTGAAGCGTCAACGTCTCTGCGCGGTTGGTCAGGTCTAAGTGAACCCGTTGGGCGTTGTATTCCATCTCGCGCAAGAAGCGTTGCCGACCGCCCACCAAAACCGCCCCCGCTGCGGCCAATTGTTCATCCCAAAACCCCAATTCTTTGGCCGAACTGCGCCCGGCGGCAATATTCCGCAACAGCGCGTTACGCTGCGTCAAGACCCGCTCATAGTTGCTCAGGGCTTCTTGGTAGGCAGCATCTACCTGAGACAGCGTATCGTCAAGGTAGCGGCGGCGGTCTGCGGGGCCGCCTTCGATCAAGCGCAAATCTTGCGGCAGAAACAACACCACCGCCAACAGCCCTACAAGGTCTAGCACCCGTTTTTCCACACCGTTGATCCGCACGACCTTGCGCGAACGGACGCTGGCGCCATTGCCCTCTAGCACGACGGTGATCTCTACACGGCCTATCGGCATGGAGGCGGTTTGCACATCTGCCGCCACACGGGCAAAGGGGATCGGATCGTTTTCCGTGCGCCAATGCACTAACTGGCGGTCAAGTGTGGTATAAGGGGAGCGGGCGGTCGCCAAGAAGTACAGCGCTTCTAACAGGCTGGTCTTGCCCTGTGCATTTTCGCCCGTTAGGATCACCGTCTGTTTGGGGATGGCAAGTTCTAGGCGGGCGTAATTGCGGAAGTTTTCCAGCGAGAGGTGGTCAACTTGCATTAAGGCGCCCCCACGTTTTCGCTGAATTGATAAAATAAGGGGTCATCGCGCACGCCACCGTAAAACGGCGCGAGCATGGCGCGTTCGCTTGGGGTGGTGTCTACCACGCGGTACGGCTGGATGGCAAGCCGATCTGAAGCATTGGCAGGTGTACACCCCTGCGGATCATTGAGCGCCACCGCCCGCGACTCTAGCCAACCATAACTACTGGCAAAGGCAATCTCTTGCCAGCCACCAGAGGCCACCTGCCGAAAGACCCACACCGTTGCGGCGTCTGGCAACGTCCCGATGATTTGGCTACCACTGTTGGGAGCCGTGCGAACGTTCAGCGGGTTTGATCCCAACAGTTGAATTTCTGCCGTACAGCCCAATAACGGCGCCAACAATTCGGCTGGCCGAATGGGGCTAGGGGCATCCTGATAATGGGTACTGGTGGCGTTGATGCTCACCCATGCGT
The DNA here is from genome assembly GCA_049318725.1 of Phototrophicaceae bacterium. Classification (GTDB taxonomy): domain Bacteria; phylum Chloroflexota; class Anaerolineae; order Aggregatilineales; family Phototrophicaceae; genus CAIRDJ01. Next base: position 5,277 of record JBMOFU010000160.1, read on the forward strand.
CATGCTCTGCCAGTGAAAAGCGCTCTGCGCCAGCCGTGAGTTCGGCAAGCCCAGCCCCCACAATCACGACCTCTGCCCCACGCCCAACCGACACCAAGACCTGTAACGTCGCGTTCCCCTGCCCCTCTAGGGCAAAAGTCGCGCCATTCACTTGATAGCGCTCGAAGGACGCCAGCGAGACGCGATGGGTAACTTCCCCACTCAGTATTTCGGCGTTGACCTGCCAACGGCCATCGGACGCTTCAACAAATTCATGCAAGACATAAGCGCTGTTGGGCAAGAGCAACACCTCGCCGCGTGACTCGCCAAAGCGCACCCAAGCGCGGCCATCTTCCCCCGTTCGCAGCACATCCCCAACCCCTATCGCAGAAACCGCCCCGACCGGTAAGGCAATCGGCTGAAGGGTATTGTTTAATTGAATCGTGACCGTGCCGTAATTGACCTCAAATTGGGTCGCCAGCGGCGTTTGCAGCGCGCCAGCAGGCGTGACAGCGCCCAACAGCATCACGAGGACGAGGGCAAACCCGCTAATGTTGTGGGCAATTCGACATAAAAGGTAGTCCCCTTGTCTAATTCGCTTTCGACCCATATTTTACCTCCGTGTGCTTCAATGACTGCCTTTACAAGGCTCAAGCCCAACCCCGTGCCTTTGATGTTTTTAGTTTTTTCGGTGCGGACGCGGTAAAACTCAGTGAATAGTTTGGGCAAGGCATCCGGCGGCATCCCATAGCCAGTGTCGCTGACTTCTAAGCGTAGGCTACGCTCACGCGGGATCAACCGAAGCATGATCTGGCCGCCTTCTGGGGTGTACTTGATGGCGTTGCCAACTAAATTAGACATCGCCTGTACCAGTTGATTGAAATCCCCCGGCACTACGGCTGGCTTTTCTGGGATTTCGGTCACGAGCGTTTGCCGCTTCGATTGCAGGTCATCTTCATAGCGTTGCAGGACATTGTGCGCCACACTGCCCATATTCACAGGGGAGGTGGTATCTATCCCCGCACGCAGATGTTCTAGGCTCAAGATTTCGGTGATGATCTGGTTCATTTCTTCCGCAGATTTTATCATGCGGTCTACGAAATTCCGTTGTTCATCGCTGAGTGATTCATCTTCGATCAACAGTTCCCCATAGCCGATTACCCGCCCCAATGGGTTCTTAAGGTCATGAGAAGCCATCCGAATCATGCGCGTTTTGAGTTGATTCAATTCTACAAGGTCGTTGATGTCGTTGAGTGTGACGACCCATAAGCGGCTTTCAGAGAGCAATGCGGCATCCCACTGGTAGGTGCGGCCACCAATTTTGAGCTTTTCTTGAAAGGCAATGCGTTCATTAAAGCGCTGCAAAAAGGCAGTGGCGGTGGCTTTCTCAATGTTGCTGCCTTCTAGTAGCGCCTGAATCGGACGCCCGGTAAAGTCGCTTTCATTGGGGGCTTTCAGCCAGCCAATGACCGACTGATTCACCCGTAACAGGTGTAACGTCTCATCCAAGACTAAAATCCCGGCGGGGGATTCACGCAGCACAGCGTACAACAGCTGATTTTGCAGTTGAGTTTGCGTATATAGCTGGACGTTATCCAGCGTAGGGGCAAGCCGTGCGGCAAAGCGCTCTAGTTGGCGTTGTACCCCAGCGATATTGCGTTGCTGTGGCCGAAGCGTGACGGCAATCACTGCGGTGACCTTCTCTTGCCAGACCACCGGAACCGCTAAGGAAGTTCCCGCCCGTTCAGTACGCCCGCCTTCCGCCGCTAGGCGGCTAAATTCCTCTAAAAAGGTGGAACTGCCCCAACTCCCGCGCAAGGTAAGGTCACTGTGTTCTTCTGCCAGCCAGATTGCCCCAGAAGGCGCGCCGGTGAGGGCTTGGATGTCTGCCCGCACGAGCGGGATAATGCGGCGGATTTCCAGCCGTTGGCGGGAAATCTGCTCAAGGCTTTTCAACAGCCGTTCAGCCCGCCGCCGCAGCAAGGCTTCTTCACTGATCTGTACGCCAAGGCTGGCAACAACCGTCAACCCCAACGTCAAGATCGGGTGTAACAGGTTGACGACCGTCAGTTGCGCCTCAAATAGGGATGAGGCATAGGCTAAAAACCCCACCAACACTAGCCCACCAGAGATGAGCGCCCAATACCAGCGCAAACTGACGAATAACACCCCACCAATCACCCCGCACAGGACGATGGCAAGCGCTTGCCCCCAACGGCTTTGCGGATGTAACGGGCGGTTCTGCAACAGGGTTTCAATGGCGTTGGCCTGAATTTCTAGCCCAGACATCAAATCTGGCGTAGAAATAGGCGTCGGGTAACGGTCAACAGCACCGGTAGCACCTACCAGCCCAACCAATACAATCTTGTCCTGAAAGGTAGACGGGGCAACTGTGCCGTTCAACACATCCCGCACAGAAATTAACGGAAAGGTTCCCCCGCCCAAATCGGTTGCCGCGCCGAAGTAATTCTGTTGCCACAGGCCGTCTTGCCCCATCTGTAGCGTGACGCCCGTCGGGAACTGGATTGTTTCGCCTTCGATCTGGATCACTTGCGGCGCTAAGGCTGGCGATACGTTGTAGTAGGACAGGTACGCCGCCAAGCTAAAGGCAATTCGGCGAGATTCGCCCTGTTGCCCAAAAGACAGCGAACGGCGGATCACCCCGTCGGCGTCGGGGAAGGCGTTCACATAGGCAAGGTAGGCCGCTGCGGATTCCAGTTGTGGCAACGGGCGCAACTCATTTTCAAACTGCACCACACCGCCACTGCTGGCGATGCGGTTCACCCCCACAGTGGGGAGGATCGTCCGCACCCCTGCGGCTTTGGCAGCCTCTAGCGCCTGCACAAAGCGCGGATCGCCGCTGTTGGGTTCACTCATCAGCAGGTCAAAGGCAACCACACGCGCATCACCTTCGATAAACACGTTCAGCAGTTCCGCGTAGCGTTGCCGCGACCAACCGAGCAACGCGCCATATTTCGCCAGCGAGTCATCATCAATAGCAACCATCACAATATGGCCGCTGGTCGTTTGCGGGACGAAGTAGGCGTTGGTCATCCCCAAGCGTAACCCAACAAACCAGTTGAGCGCCCACAAAATCAAGACGAGGGCGGCAACGATCAAGCCCACAATCGCGCCAATAGCAGGCTGGGTCAACCGTGAACGGAGCGAAACATGGGCAGGCTGTACAGTCGTCATAGGGCTATTGGCTCACTAAAGATTTTCTGGCAAGGGAGAAATATCATTTTGGCTTGTTCCGCCTGCCAGCCGCTTGAGCGTTGCCAAACTGGGGTGGATTTCTTCATAGGGCGCGACACAAAATTCCAACAACCGTAAAGCGACGGCGTGCGCCCGCCGATAGTGCTTAGACACCCCATTCCCAACGCCCTCGTAGGGGGAGGCCACCTTGACCAACACTTCGGTGACTTGGGCAGATTCGGTAAATTGTACCCAAAAGCTGATGCGCCCGCCAAGCCCGTCAGTGTGTTGAAAAGCAGAAGTAAACCCCCATAGGTGGCGGATGCGCTTGCCGCTGGCAACCTCTAAGGTATCTTGGTGGACGATATCCCAAACTGTTCCCCACTGGGTAGCCTGTTGCAAATTGGTCAACAACTTTTCGTACAGTGTGATGAGCAATTCCTCAAATGTGGTTGAAAGCTCACAGACGGTTGCCATGACGATAACCTTCGAGTGAATGAGGGGTGTATTGAATGATGCCTTCATTGTACCCGAAACGCCTGTGGGTGGCAGGTTCGATCAACGGCTTTCGGTGGGGGGCATAGCCAACCGATAAACATCTTTAACGTTGATTTGTCAAGGAATAATCTGAGCGATTGAATATCCGTCAGCAAAGCGATTACTTTAGGCTGTTTCAAACACCGGACACACAGGAATCTTTCGGAACGTATGGGTCTGGGTGCGCTGGACATTTCTCCGCCGTCCCGGCAAGGGACGTTACAAGC
>JBMOFU010000161.1:0-9186 GCA_049318725.1 Phototrophicaceae bacterium
CGGAACCACAGGAGATGATAAGGTAAGAATCTGGGATGTTTCTGACATTGTTTCTAACCAAGCACACGGACAGTAAATAGCAAAGATATAGAAAACATGGCAACGCAATGACATCCATTTGGAGAAGTATGATCGGCGTTTTGGCGGTGCTTTGTTGCAGCGCGATGACTCAAGATCAACCCAGACAACCCATTCATATCATCGATCATGCTGGTGCAACTGCTGTGGCGTGGTCTCCCAATGGATCAATCTTGGCGGTCGGTGATCCTAATGGGATTCAACTCTACACCGTTGACTTTGAACCGTTGACTTTCTTAGAGCAACCCACTAGCCAGATGAAATTTATCAAATGGAGCCCAGATGGGACGCTTTTGGCAACCTATGGCACAAATGATATTGATGTTGAACGTGATCCTTCCCAATTGACGGTTTACGTTTGGGATGTTGCCAACGAAATAGTCATTCGACAATTTGACGACCATAAGTATTATGTCACTGATGCTGTGTGGAGCAGTGATGGCGAACACATTGCCACAGTGAGCTTTGATGAAACGATTCGTGTTTGGAGTGTGTTTGACCCAAGCATCTACTTCCTAGCAGATGCTGATGATCTGTCAGAAATCACCAATGTCATTACAGACGTGGATTGGGCGGGCGATGGCACCATTATTGCCTATATGTCTGGAATTGGGGTCTACGGTTGGCGTGACCGCTTTGGTTTCGAGCAAATTGTTCCCGGTTATCTCGGTAATCCACAAGGCTCACCAAAGATGTCTCGCCTGAACCCGATCAATAATGATATTTTGTTGGGCAATGGTATCTATATTGCAGACACAATAACGACCCGCTATTTCGAGAACTGTGGCTTTCAGGAAGTGTGGCAGCCAAATGGATTACTCACTGTTGGTTTTGTTCACGATACAAATATAATTTGTGATCCGTATAATGACATAGTTATTGCCTCACTTGAAAATGGGACACCTAATGGGTTGTTAGAAATGCTTGTCGCTCCGCAAACGATAGATTGGAACCCAGATGGCAAGCTGATTGCTGGGACCAATTTGGATGATAAGGTAAGAATCTGGGATATTGCTGACATTGTTTCTAACCAACCACACGGACAGTAAATAGCAAAGATATAGAAAACATGACAACACAGCCGAAAATTCAATAAAAATGTAAATTGATTATTAAGCGCCGTGTTTATACTTTTACTGGAGGTATGCCATTCTCTGTGGCACTAAAAAGGGCGTAATAAACGTTCATGCAATCGCCCTAAATTTTATAGCTCAATCACTTGACGCTGACCAACAAAAGACATACACTACATCCCTTGTAGCCTGTTGATCTTCAACAGACCACTTTGACCTTTAAACCGCCTATTCACGCACGCGAGAAGCCAAGATGACCCATACGCCCCACATCCGCCGTATCCGTCGTCGCCGTCTGTGTCCTTAAAGGTCACGGTTGAACGCTGCACGCCAAGCGCCTGTCTAGGCTAACGGACGAGACAAGTTCCCCCTGACCTCACACTGAGGCTCAGGGGTTTTGTTTATATAGGCATAACGCATAGAGGGTAACGCATGACAGGGAAGAAAGTTCGTGTTGGGGTTTACGGGGCTTCTGGCTATGCCGGGCAAGATTTAGTCGAGCTACTTGCCAAGCATCCCGAAGTTGATCTTGTGTTTGCCACCGCCAATACCGAAGTTGGCAAACCCGTTCCGGGGACGTTCCTGTATTACATCAAGTCGGATGACGCGCCATTGGCCGACGTAGACGCGGTGTTCTTGGCGCTGCCGCACGGGGTTTCGGCACAGATGGCCGCCAAAGCGTTGGCGCTTGGCGTGCGCGTGCTAGACCTGTCTGCCGATTTGCGGCTAGACACGCCCGAACGCTATCAACAGTGGTACGGCCACGAACACCCAAACCCGGAATTGTTGCCGACGCCCTACGGGTTGCCAGAGATTCACCGCGACAAACTGCGCGGGATTCAGCGTGTGGCGATCCCCGGCTGTTACCCCACCACGACGTTGTTAGGGCTGTATCCGTTGCTCAAGGCAGATGCACTGGCCCCCAACGTGCCGATTATCGTAGATGCCAAGAGCGGCGTCAGCGGGGCGGGACGCACTGCCAAGATCGAAAACCTATTTGTGGAAATTTACGGCAATCTTTCTCCCTACAGCGCGGGACGCAAGCACCGCCATGTGGGGGAAATTGAGCAAGAAATCGCCCGTCACGGCGAATTTGGCCCGTTGATCTTCGTCCCGCACCTGCTGCCCGTAGATCGTGGCCTGATGGCAAGCATCTATGTGACGCTCAACTATCGCTTCACCTCAGACCGTGTGCGCGCGCTGTATCACGACACTTACGAGGGCGAACAACTGGTGAACTTGTTGCCGCTGGACGAACACGCCACGCTAAAGCATGTGATCCGCCAGAACCACTGCACGATTAGCATTACGCCCGTGACCGACCAATACCTGCACATCACCAGCGTGACCGATAACCTGCGTAAGGGGGCGTCAGGGCAGGCTGTACAATGCTTTAACCTGATGTTCGACTTCCCAGAGACGATGGCATTGCTATGACCGAACCGATTCTACTCAAAGTGGGCGGGCATGAACTCAACGACCCAGAGTTCTTAAACGAACTGCCCATCGTCATCCGTGAATTGGCCGCGCCCGTGATTGTGGTACATGGTGGCGGCGTAGAAATTTCTGACTTGCAAAAGCGCTTGGGCATCACCCCGCGCTATACCGACGGCGTGCGGATCACCGACATTGCCTCGCTGCAACTGGTAGAGATGGTCTTGTGCGGCACGGTCAACAAGCGTTTGGTGGCGCAATTCATCGAAGGCGGGCTAGAGGCACTCGGCATGAGCGGCATAGATCAAGGCATCATTCGTGCCGAGCAGATGCCGCATGACACCGAAGATATGCAATTCACCGGGCAGGTGACACGGGTGCGCGGGGACATCCTCAAGGGCTATCTGGCGCAGGGGATCACCCCCGTGATTGCACCCGTGTGCTTGGGCGACCACGCCACCCGCTACAACGTCAACGCCGATCATGTCGCGGGCAGTGTGGCCGTCGGCGTCGGCGCGGCAAAGGTCGTGTTCTTGACCAACGTCGAGGGGGTACTAGAGCAGGGCGTCGTCCGACGAACCCTGTCCCCCGATGAAGCTGAACGGATGATCCGCGACGAAATCATCTTCGGCGGGATGATCCCGAAAGTTCAAACGGCGTTAGAAGCGCTGGAGCGCGGCGTCCCCCAAGCGGTGATTACCAACCTCAAGGGACTCCGCACACACGGCGGCACTGTATTTTCTCGTTAGCCGAAGCATTGACCCATCACAATAAGGGAAAAAAGAAAACCGATGTTTGCAGAACAAACCATGACCTACACCGATGAAATCATCGAATCCACTGCCGAAAACATCCTCGGCACATACGCCCGTGCGCCCTTCTTGTTGGTACATGGCGAAGGCATGACGCTTTATGACAGCACAGGCAAAGCCTACCTAGACTTTATGGCCGGGATCGCCGTGAACGCGCTCGGCTACGCTGATCCAGAATTGGTCGAAACCTTGCAACAGAGCGCCAAAAGTTTGATTCACGTCAGCAACCTGTTTTACAGCGCGCCACAGGCCGAACTGGCGCAAATGTTGGTGGCGCTTTCTTTTGCCGACAAAGTATTCTTCTGCAACAGCGGCGCAGAAGCCAACGAAGGCGCGCTCAAGTTCGCACGCAAGGTGGCCTACATGCGCGGTGAACACCGCCGCTACGAACGGGTATCGTTCACAGGTGGGTTTCATGGGCGCACGATGGGCGCGCTTTCGGTCACGCCGCGTGAAAAGTATCAAAAACCGTTCGGGCCGATGCTGCCGGGCTGTTTCGTGGCCGAATACAACAACCTAGACAGCGCCGCCGCCACCATCAACGACAAAACCGCTGCTGTGATTGTCGAACCGGTGCAGGGCGAAGGCGGCATCCACCCGGCCACCCGCGAATTTTTGCAGGGGTTACGCGAACTCTGTGATAAGCATGGCGCGATGCTCATCTTCGATGAAGTGCAATGCGGTATGGGGCGCACCGGAGATTTGTTTTCCCACCAGTTCAGCGGCGTAGAGCCAGACATGCTCACGCTGGCGAAAGCCTTAGCGGGTGGCCTGCCGATGGGCGCGGTATTGGTCAATGATAAGGTGGCCGCTGCAATGGAACCCGGCGATCACGGCACGACCTTTGGCGGGGGCGTGATGGTTGCCAACGCCGCTAAAACCATGCTGCGGCGCGTGAGTGACCCGGCCATGCTGGCGCACATCACCGAAATGGGCGAATATTTGCGGGCGGCCTTGCGGACGATCCAGAGCGCGCATGTGGTGGATGTGCGTGGGCGCGGCCTGATGTGCGCGATGGAACTTGATACGCCTGTACAGCCGATCCTTGAAGCGGCGCATGAACAGGGCTTGATTGTCATCAGTGCCGGGGCAAACACGTTGCGCTTTTTGCCGCCGTTCATCGTACAAAAGGAACACATTGATTTGATGATTACACGGCTGACAGCAGCCTTTGCCGCCTGTGGACTAATGGAGTAAGCGCCGTGACCGACGTTTTACCCACGATTGATTCGCTCAATGGCTTTCAGGTGTCTGGCGTATTTGCTGGACTCCGCAAGGATGGGCGCGAGGACTTTGCGCTGTTTGTCAGTGACCGTGACTGTGCAACAGGGGCGGTCTTTACGACCAATACCGTCAAGGCCGCCTGCGTCCAAGTGGATATGGCGCGGATGGCTTCTCACGCCCATGAAATCCGTGCGGTGGTGGTCAATACCAAGTGTGCCAACGCCTGTACGGGGGAAGAAGGCATCCGCAACGCCGAGCGTAGCGCCGAACTGGTGGCCGCCGCCATCGGTTGCCGCGCAGAACAGGTCTTGGTGTTGTCCACTGGGGTGATCGGCAGCCAACTGCCGATGGACAAGATCGAACACGGCGTGAATTTGGCCTCCGCCGCACTTGGCAATCACTGGTTAAGCGCCGCCATTGCCATTATGACCACAGACACGCGCCCCAAGTCCGCCAGCGTGCAGGTCACGCTCCCTAGCGGCGGAACGGTGCAGATTGCCGGGGTCAGCAAAGGGTCTGGAATGATTGCCCCCAACATGGCAACCATGCTCGGCGTGATCGTGACCGATGCCGCACTCACTCCCGCCGAAACCCAAGCGATGTTGAGCGTTGCCAACGCGCAAACCTTCAACCGCATTGTGGTGGATGGCGACACCAGCACCAACGACACGGTATTCCTGTTGGCAAACGGCGCCAGCGGCGTGCAACTGCTCACCGACGCTGACCGCGCCGCCTTCCAAGCGGGGTTGAACGCGGTAGCGCAGTCCTTAGCACAGGCGGTTGTCCGTGACGGTGAAGGCGTGACCAAGTTCGTCACGCTGCACGTCAGCGGTGCGACCAGCGATGCCGACGCCCACAAAATCGCTAACACGATTGCCACTTCACCGCTGGTCAAGACGGCGCTGTTTGGCAGTGATGCCAACTGGGGGCGGATCGTGGCGGCGGCGGGGCGTGCGGGCGTGCCGTTTGAGCCTACCCGCGCCCAACTGCACATTCAGGTCGGCCAAGATACGCAAGCTACCCCCGACGCGGTGCTGTTATTCAAGGGTGGGATGCCGACGGGATACGCCGAAGCCGATGCAATGGGTGTGATGGCCGCCGCTGAAATTGCGATCTTGCTCGACTGTGGCATCGGCAACGGCAGTGCAACGGTGTGGACGTGCGACCTGAGCTATGATTACGTCAAAATCAACGGCGATTACCGGAGCTAAAACCATGCAGGGAATTTTAGTGCTAGAAGATGGTCGTAGCTTCCCCGGCGTGGCGTTTGGCGCAGAGGGGATCAGCACGGGGGAAGCAGTCTTCAACACCTCCATGACCGGCTACCAAGAAATCCTCACTGACCCGTCTTACTATCGGCAAATCGTCACCATGACCGTGCCGCATGTCGGCAATACGGGCGTCAACCTTGAGGATGTCGAATCGGCCAAGATTTGGGTGTCTGGCTTCGTGATCCGTGCGTTAAGCCCAGTCGTCAGCAATTGGCGCAGCCGCGCCACGCTGGACGAATACCTGAAGGCGCAAAATATCATCGGGCTGGCGGATGTTCATACCCGTGCGTTGGTGCGTCACATCCGTACGCAGGGCGTGATGCGGGCGGTCATCGCCAGCGGGGAAGCCGCCAACGACCTGCCTGCGCTGGTGCAATTGGCACAGGGCGCGCTGGATATGTCTGGCGCTAACCTTGTGGATGATGTGACCACCGACGAAGCCTACAACTGGACGGAGCGCAGCGACCCGCAATGGTACCGCGACCATCACTACGACCCGTCAGGCCCGTTGATTGTCGCCTACGATTTCGGGATCAAGCGCAATATCTTGCGGATGCTGACAGATCGCGGGTTGCGCGTGACAGTGGTTCCCGCCCGAACCCCCGCTAGTGAAGTCTTGGCGATGAATCCGGCAGGGGTATTTTTGAGCAACGGCCCCGGCGACCCCGCCGCCGTAGATTACGCCATCCGCAATGTGCAGGGACTGCTCGGCCAAACCCCCGTTTTTGGCATTTGCCTCGGCCACCAGATTTTAGGCTTGGCACTGGGCGCAACCACAGAAAAGATGCGCTTTGGGCATCGCGGCGGCAACCAACCCGTCAAGAACCTACTCACGGGCATTGTGGAAATTAGCTCGCACAATCACGGGTTTGCCGTGAGCGAAACGAGCAACCTCAACGGCGCGGAAGTCACGCACGTCAACTTGAACGACCACACCATAGAGGGCTTGCGTCACGCAGGGTTAGGCGCGTTCAGCGTACAATATCACCCAGAAGCCGCCCCCGGCCCGCACGATTCGCTGTATCTGTTTGATGAGTTCGTCAAGCGGGTACAGCATGAGGCAGGCGAAAGCGTTGCAGAATAATATGTGTAGGGGCATGGCGCGCCATGCCCCTACAAAAATGACCGATTATTGACTTAACTATCCACTGAAAGGGCAAATCATCATGGCAGACAAAATCCGTTGGGGTATTTTAGGGGCAGCACGCATTGGGCGGCGCGTGATTCCGGCCATTCACAACGCCCCGAACGCTGAAGTCGTAGCGGTTGCCAGCCGCTCACGGGAGCGCGCCGAAGCCTACGCCAAAGAACACGGCATCCCAAAGGTATTTGATACCTACGAGGCGATGCTCAACTCTGGCGAAATTGACGCCGTGTATAACCCACTCCCCAACCATCAACACGCGCCGATGAGCATTGCCGCTGCCGAAGCAGGGCTGGCCTGCCTGTGTGAAAAGCCGTTGGCGCTCAACGCCAGCGAAGCACAATCTATGGTAGACGCCTTTGCCGAACGCGGCCAACTGTTGGCAGAAGCCTTTATGTACCGCTTTCATCCGCAACATGACCGCGTGCGCGCCTTGATCGCAGACGGCGCCATTGGCAAGCTCCAGATGATTGACGCCGCTTTCACCTTCAACATTGCCGACGAGCAAGATATTCGCATGTTCCCAGAAATGGGCGGCGGCGGCATCTATGACGTAGGCTGTTACTGCATCAATTCGATTCGGCTGTTAACGGGCGAAGAACCCGACGGCGGTCAAGCGTTTGGGCGTTTTGGCAAAAGCGACGTAGACGAAATGCTCAGTGCAACGCTCTCGTTCCCGTCGGGGGTGTTGGCACACTTCGATTGCGGCTTCCGTGCGCTCAAAACCAACTACTACGATGTTCGCGGCACTGAAGGGCGCATCCGTGTTGAACCGTCGTATTCGATGGACACTGACCAAATCGCCACGATCCATGTATGGCGCGGCAAGGCAGACACGCCAGAAAGCATCACCGTGCCTGCGGTAGATCAATATCAACTGATGATTGAAGACTTCTGCGACGCGCTGTTGAACAAGCGCCCGTTCCGCTTCCCGGTAGAGGATGCTGTCAAGAATATGGTCGTGATTGACAACCTGTTGGCTTCGGCACGCGGGCAAGACGGCTATTGGTTCTGACGGGATGTTTGAGATCGGTAACGTCTCACGGGCGAGGCAGGCCACGCCCCTACAAACAATGACCGTGTAGGGGCGACACCTGTGTCGCCCGTAAAACTGATACCCCACGCTGAATTGAACAGATATAACCATGACATTGCGATTGCAAGACAGGTTCTAAGGGGGTCACACGAATGGATGCTGTAAAAACGCTCTCCGAAGAAGCCTTGTTAGCGCTGGCGACCACCATCAAGCGGTTTGAGGTAGTCAACGGTGAACTTCGAGTTTACCCGCCAATGGGTGAACAGGCAGGCAGAGCTAAATCGAACTTGATCTATGGGTTAGGCAAGTTCGTTTCAGCGGGCGGAATTGGGCAGGTATACCCCAGTGTGGGCTATGTTGTCGAAGGCTCGCCTGAAGCGGTCATCCGCCTGTTGGGGCCAGATATAACCTTTGTTCATGCCGCTAAAGTTCAATCTACAGTGGGGTATCTGTACTATTCCCCTGACCTTGCCATAGACTTCATCAGGGAGTCAGAGTCTTACAGCGAAATCCGCAAAAAGGTGGATGAGTATGTGCGCTATGGGGTGCAAGAGGTTTGGTTAGTCAGTCCAGACCGCAAGCAGGTAGACCTTTTCTTTGCGGACGGCACAGGTGTCACCTTTCGCGTCGGCCAGACGATCCAAGCCAGCCGCGTATTGGCTGGCTTGGCGTTGGCCGTCAACGACATTTTCTAACTTGAAGGACGGATATAGCGACAATATGCCAAAACGCACAGACCTACATACGATTATGGTAATTGGCTCAGGCCCGATTGTGATCGGGCAGGGCTGCGAATTTGACTACAGCGGCGTGCAGGCGTGCAAAGCGCTACGAGCGCAAGGCTACCGCATTGTGCTGGTGAACTCTAACCCGGCCACGATCATGACCGACCCCGAATTTGCCGACGCGACCTACATTGAGCCGCTCACGGTAGAGATGGCCGAACAGATCATCGCCAAAGAGCGCCCCGATGCCCTGCTCCCGACGGTGGGCGGGCAAACGGCGCTTAACCTGTCTTTAGCGCTACACAAGGCTGGAATCCTCAAGCAGTACGGCGTGGAATTGATCGGCGCACAGCCAGAAAGCATCGAACTGGCGGAAGACCGCCAACTGT
>JBMOFU010000162.1:0-9185 GCA_049318725.1 Phototrophicaceae bacterium
CCGACTAACGCGACATTCCCAGCGGCAATATCGGTCGGAATCAAGACGTTGATCTGGTCTTGGACGAACGCCTGTTGTGTAGCGGCAGCATATTCTGCCACGACATTCTGCCCGCTCCAGTAGCCGATTAAGCCCGCCACGCCAATCACCAACAGGCTGAACGCGCCTGCCAAAACGCCTAAGGCCAGCCACGCCATACAGCCGGGGCCACGAACTCCACCGTCACGGACTGGGGGACGGGGTTGGGTATCGTCAGGCTGGATTAAAGGGCGCGCGGGGCGCGGTTGAGTGTCATCAAGCGTGTAAGCCATAGGGTCGCCTTGTGCTGTTGAGTCGCCGCGCCATGATAGCGGCGCGCTGTCCGTTTGGGAAGGGGGGCATCAACCGATCACTGCGCTGATGCCCAACGCCAGCGCCCACAGCCCAAACGCGACCAACACCGCCCCCGCGACCCAGTTCACTGCCGCGCTGAAGCGGCTGCCTAGCCGTGCGGCCAGCGCCCCAACGCCCAAGCTCAAGATCAGCCACCACAACGCTGACCCCGTGAACACGCCGATCACCACCCAGAGCGCATCGCCTGCGCCGCTGGCAACATTCAGCGTGCCGAAGATCGCCAAGAACGCCAATACCGACGCTGGATTGGTCAACGTGAGCGCCAACGTGGAACTATACGCCACCCACAAGGGTAAACGCTCTGGCGAAGTATGATCTTCTGGCGTGAATGTGGTCAGTTTGCTGCGGAAGGTGCTAATGCCCAGATACAAGAGGAATGCGCCACCGATCAACTGGAAGCCCAGTTCGGCGCGTAATAAAAATCCCGAAAGCAGCGTGAGGCCGAAGGCCGCCACCGCCCCATAGATCGCGTCCGCAGTTGCCGCGCCTAAGCCTGAAACCAGCCCAGTCATGCGACCATAGCGCAACGCCCGACGAATACACAGTACCCCTATTGGCCCAACGGGTGCAGCAATCGAAAAGCCGATTAGCACACTACGCGCCAGTAAGTTGAAGCCACCCCCAAGTGAACATGTGAAACCATCCTGTGATGATAATCCGTTGAAGGGTCATAATGTATCACAACGGACGCCACCTTGCAAGGGTTCCCCGCAATGCCGCAAAGTGATGTATAATCAAGGCTATGACTGCGCCGAACCCCCTCCCCGAAGCCCTGCGCCCGTTGTTTGACCAACGTGCCACACAATACGCCGCATTGCCTAAACCGAAATCCAACCCTGCCGACCAGCGCGAAATGCTGGTATTCACGCTCGGCACAGAAACCTACGCGCTAGACGCCGCCCATATACAGGCCATCCGTCCCTTGCCGACCATCACCCGCGTGCCGAACGCCCCCAGCTACTATCCGGGGGTGGTCAACCTTCGCGGCGTGGTGCTGACCGTCTTTGATCTGCGCGGCTACCTGAACTTGCCCCAAACCAGCCCAGCCCATGAACTCATCATCGTCCATTACAGCGGGCGTCCGCTCGGATTTTTGGCCGAGCATGTGAGCGAAGTCGTCCGAATCCCCAAGAGCCAAATCGAACCGCTGGAAGATCGGCGGGCGGCGTTGGGCGTGTATGCCCACGCGGGCGCGCTCATCACCTTGTTAGACCTCGAACGCCTGTTTACCGAGACGCTATAAATAAACGGAGAACTGCCCATGACCGCCGCCCCATCCCCTGCGCGTTTGTCCTTTGGCTGGCATAGCCTACTCAACGGGATTGTGTTGAGCGCGGTGATTGCCGCCGCATTGCCCACGCTGTTGATTGAGTCGTTGCATGTGTTGGATGGCTCTAGCAATGGCGTGCAAGTGTTGGTGTTGACCGTTGCGGCGGCGATTATCGGTGGGCTGGTTGGCCTAGTCACCTACTGGACGGTGTTCCGTGCGCTAGAGGCCACGCTACAGGGCTATGTCACGGCGCTGGAACAAGCCGCCGCAGGGGATTTGCGCGTGCGGCTCACACCGCCGCAAAGCAGCAGAGGCTTTAGTATGCGCTTGCTCACGCCGTTAGCGAACCAGATTAACGCGCTATTGGAACGGATTGCCGGCATCGTCGAGCAAATGCACGTTGCGCTAGTGCAACTGACCCAAGACAGCACTTCAATCTTAACGGCCACCTCACGCCAGATCACCAGCGCAGGCGAACAAGACACCGCCGTGACCGAGATCACCGCCACTGTGAATGAAGTCCGCGCCACCGTCACCGAAACCGCCGAACGTGCCTCTAGCGTGGCTGAAACCGCCCAACACTCTGTAGATATTTCCAAGCGTGGCGACGACGCCGTAGCCGCCACTATCAGCGGCATGGATGTCATCCGCCGCCGCGTAGAAGATATTGCCGACAACATTCTGGTGCTGTCTGAGCATACGCAACAAATCGGTGAGATTATCGCCACCGTCAACAGTTTGGCCGATCAGTCGCGGATGTTGGCGCTGAATGCGTCAGTAGAGGCCGCCCGCGCGGGCGAAGAAGGCAAGGGATTCGCAGTGGTGGCAATGGAAGTGCGTTCACTGGCTGACCAAAACCGTGAAGCCACCGTACAAGTGCGTGAAATTCTGGGCGAAATCCAGCGGGCGACCAACAACGCCGTGATCGTCACCGAAGAAGGCAACAAAGGTGTAGATGACGGTCAACGGCTTGTCAACCGCGCTGGAGAAAGCATCCGCGAGTTAGCCAAAGCCATTGAAGAAGCCGCCATCGCCGCCATGCAGATTGCCGCCAGCACACGCCAACAGGCCGTCGGCGTGGAACAACTCACACGCGCCATGCGGACGATCAAGAACGTCACTGCCGATACACTCACCAGCACGATGCAGGTCGAAGCCAGCGCCCACCGCCTCCAGCAGGCCGCGCAAGGGTTGGCGCACACCCTCAGCGGGTTGAGGGTGTAGCCACAACGGACGCCACAGGTGGCGCCCCTACCCATCATAACCTGTGCAAAACTTCTCGGTAAATCCGTACTTCAGGTGAGTTGGTAAAATAACAGCGGACTGCTTGTTAGCAAAGGATATGCCCCTCATGAATACGCTTCATCCCCTGCAAACCCAGTTGCATAAGTTATGGATCAGCGGTGTACGGCTGCGTTGCCCAAACTGTGAGCGCGGCCATATCGTCACCGGATTGTTTGCCTTTCAGCCCACTTGCGAGCAGTGCGGCGTGCGCTATGAACGGTTAGACGGTGAATCTTTAGGCGGGTTGGTGTTCACCGCCGGGGCGATCCCTACGGTTGCGATTTTAGGCTTCTTCCTCACGAACTGGCTCACCGCGTGGGGTATTTGGTGGAACGCCGCGCTATGGTTGGGCTTTATCGCGGTGGCGTGTTTGCTTGGCTATCGGCACGCACGGGCGGCATGGGTGGGGGTAAGTTGGCTCACGGGCGGGGTGTATAATGATACTTGATCTCGTATTGTTTAGAGAAGGAAAAGCAGCATGTCTTTACAAAGTATCCTAGCCGAACTGCCTAAACTTTCAAAAGAAGAACGTGAACAAATCTCACAGGTTTTAGTGTCACTCGGTCAATATCAAAACCCCAAGAAAAAGCGCAGTTTGATGGAATTAGAAGGGCTTGGGGCAGAAATCTGGCAAGGGATAGATGCCCAAGATTACGTTAACGAGTTGCGCGACGAGTGGGATCGGGATTCGCAGGTATGAGTTTTAAGCGCTGGTTAGGCAATGATGTTGAGTTATTAGCAGTAGATACAGCGCCTTTTATCTACTTTGTCGAAAAGCATCCACTCTACTTTGCGCGTGCTAGGTTCTATCTTTCAATCTATCTCGCTAGGGGAGGTTTCTATTGTCACAAGTGTGATTACCCTTGCTGAGGTACTTACGCACCCCATGAAACTAGACCGCGAAACGTTGGTAGAAGAATATGAGGAAATATTATCAAATAGTACAGGGCTGGATTTAATTCTGGTAGATGCAGAGATTGCGCGTAAATCCGCAGCATTGCGGGCTAAATACAACTTGCGTACCCCAGATGCTATTCAATTGGCAACTGCTCTGGTTCAAGGCTGTGAGGCTTTTATCACTAACGATAAAGGGTTTAAGAAGGTCACTGATATTCGGGTTATTCTCTTAGAAGATATTTTACTAAAAAAATTAATAGAGGGTAACTTGGATCACGGGCAGGGTATATCACGACAAGCCGAATGCAACTTAAGTCGTACCCTAAAATACAACTTACGTCCCACAGTATTTAACTGCCCACAGGGTTAAAGTACGGGGTGATGTAAACCATTAAAAAAAGGTTGAACCGATGAATCGAAAATACACGATAGCGGGCTTTTTGTTGGCCTTGATGACCCTATGGCTTGCGCCCTTGACGCTGAACGCCCAAGCGAACGATGTTGTTTGGAACCTTCAATTTTACAGCAACCCCTACTTGATTGGCGATTCTGCCCGTACAGCCACATGGAACGGCCCCCTCACGTTGGACTGGGGAACGACTTCGCCCGGCGACGGGGTGCCAGACAACGGCTTTAGTATGCGTGCGGGCTCGAATCCCTACTTTGCTGCTGGCACCTATCGGTTTAATGTCTTGGCCGACGATGGCGTTAGCGTCACGGTAGACGATCAGATGTTGGTGAACACCTACGACAACGGCCAGCCCGCCGTCCAATTGACCGCAGACGTTACACTCACGGAGGGTAATCATCGCGTGCAGGTGAATTACCGTGAGGCCGAAGGCTTGGCCTATGTGTTCGTCAATTGGGGAATTGGCAATAATGCCCCGATCAACTTTGTGCAGGCTTCTGGCGCAATCTTCACGCAAGGGCGCTGGACGACAGAGTTTTACAACAATACCACCTTGACCCCTCCGATTGCCTTTGCCAACGAAACCCCATCCCCAGTGGCCGATTGGCACATGGATTCCCCCGTGCAACAGGTCAACGCCGATGGATGGTCAGCGCGCTTCCGCACCAGCTTTTACCTTGATGCAGGCGTTTACCGCGCCACACTCCGCGCCGATGATGGTGTGCGCTACTACGTCAATGGGCGCCTGCTGATAGATCAATTTGGAATGGCGAAAGGCAACCCGTTTACTGTTGATTTTGAAGTCGGCAGCGGCGAACAAACGTTTGTCATCGAGCATGTGGAATACGGCGGCAACGCTTTCTTAGAATATAACCTTGTGCGCTTGCTAGGCGTACAAAATGTGATTTATATCGGCGCAAATCCAGGGCCGCAAGCTGCCCTTGGGAGTGTGGCAACAGCTACCCCAGTCCCGCTCACAGGCGATTTTGTCGCCACCGTCAACACGGCACGGCTCAATGTTCGCAGTCAACCGCGTGTGGCGCGTGGGAACGTCCTCACCATTGTCAGCCGTGAGCAACAGTACCGCGCCATAGGCCGTGCCAACAATGGCTGGATTCAGTTGGATGTAAACGGCGTGATTGGGTGGGTCAGCGGGACGACCATCCGCTTAGACAACCGTCGGGCGCTGCCGATCACTGGGGAAGGGCCAACGAGCTAGGCATCACCACAATTTGCCGTTGATGTTGATAATACCCGTCGGGAACGCGACCCCATCACAGCTTTTTGCCATAATGTGGACGCCTGCGGGCAGTTCTCGGCGGCCATCGGATTGCGTGAAAATCAGCGTTGGCGGGTGTTGTTCGCTGTAGCCGAGCTTTTCATAAAACGCTACGTTCTCATCACCGCAGTAAAATAGGATGGCCTGTACGCCGAATTCCGCACAAAAGCGCTGTTCGGCGTCGGCCATCACCGCCCGCCCTAGCCCACGCTTTTGATAGTCTGGCATGACCATCACGCCGCCCACTGTGCCAACTTGTACCGCCACCCCGCCAACATCAATAGTGCGAGTTCCCATTTCAAGGCTACAGGTCAACGTTTCCCCGTCGAATCCGGCAAGGATATATGCTCCGCCGCCCCACTCGTTGCCTGCCTCGTCTACAGCATCTAGTCCAGACATCTTCACCCACGGGAAGGCGACCCGGTAGCCTGCGTTGAGTTGTGCTTCAAGGCTATTCGGAATCTCATCATTTTTGTAAAGTTCAAAACGGGTCATAAAAGGCTCCATTGATGTTCTATGGGCATCATAGCAGCTTTGGCGTGGAGCTTCTAGCCTGCCATTGGCCGCGATTTTGCAAAACGGCTACAATAGGGGTGTGCGGTAGCTGTGACTAACCGCCATAAATGTCACGGAAAATTTTTCTAAAGGAGATTTTTTAGTATGCGTAAACTCACGTTTTTGATATTGGCTCTGATGGTCTTTGCGCTTCCGTTTGGGGTATTTGCCCAAGAGGACGCGCCATTATTGGGCTTTTGGGAAGAATGCGCCACGCCTGAAAACTTGCCAGAAACCGTCACACTAGGGGCGATCTTTGGCCTGTCTGGGCCGATTGCGGTGTATGGCGGCCCACAACAGAACAGCGTTATGCTGGCCGTGAGCGAAATCAACGAAAGCGCCTACCTCGGTGAAAGCGAACTGGTCGTGATCTTTGAAGATAGTCAAGGCGGCGCAGAAGGCGCGATCAACGCCATGACCAAGCTGGTGGAAGAAGATGGGGTTGTGGCCGTCATCGGCCCGACGCTTTCTACTGAAGCCTTCGCCGCTGACCCAATCGCCCAAGAGAACGGCGTGCCAGTGATGGGTGTGAGCAATACCGCCAGCGGTATCACCGACATGGGCGACTTTGTATTCCGCGACAGCCTGCCAGAAAGCTCGGTTATCCCCGGCACGATTGCCCAATCCACTGAAATCTTGGGGCTGGAGTCCGTAGCGGTGTTGTACGGTGACGATGATGACTTTACCCTCAGCGGCTATGAAGTCTTTGTCGAATCGCTGGAGGTTAACGGCGTCGAAATTTTGGGCGAAGAAACCTTCGCACGCGGCGACGCAGACTTTTCTGCACAGTTGACCAACCTCATCGGCCTTGAGCCAGACGCGCTGGTGGTTTCCGCATTGGCGGCAGAAGCCGGCAGCATTATCAGCCAAGCCCGCACGCTCGGCTGGGAAGGCCCAATCATCGGCGGCAATGGCTTGAACTCCCCTGCGATTGTGGCCGCAGCGGGTGAAGCCGCCGACGGCGTGATCGTTGGCGCGGCGTGGAACGTCAACGCCAGCGATGACCTTTCATTGGCGTTCAGCGAAGCCTACGAAGCAGCCTATGACACACGGCCTGACCAGTTCGCGGCACAGGCTTACACCGGAACGTGGCTGTTTGCCACCGCCATCCGCTGTGCAGACAGCGCCGATAGCGCAGACATCCGCGACGCCCTAGCAGAAATTGAAGGCTTCGTCAGTCCGTTGGGCGATTTTAGCTTTGACGAGAACCGCAACCCCGTGCATGAACCCGTGTTACAGATCATCGAAGGCGGCCTGTTCACCGTCTTGACCGGCGAATAATCGCGTTGGGGCGGCTTGTCTAGGTCGCCCCACTCAAAAACCCCTAGCGAGTGAATCCCCCTATGCTCAACCGTATCTTTCAGCCGTTTGTGGCGTGGCAACTGTGGCAACAAATTCACCACCCCCCACCCCACCCGATTCACCGTTGGGGAATGGTCGGGATGAGTGCAGGTAAGCCTCGCCGCCGCTGGCTCCGTTGGCTGTTGATTATTGGCGCTGCGCTGGTTTCGATTCCGTTGGTCTTCACGGTGTTGCCCTTTTTACTGCTCTTGTTACCCTTTTGGCCGTTCTTTTCCCTCATTGGCTTGACTTCGGCAGTGGCCGGGCGGCTTGCCCACGAGCAAGAAATCGGCAACCTTGATTTTTTGCTGGTGACGCCTTTGCCGCGTGAAACGGTGCTGTGGCGCTTAGGGGTAGGTGGAGCGCACGGTAGCAGCCATTACCGCGACCTTAGACGCCTGCGGCTGGTCGCATCGCGCACGATCTTATTTGCCATCACCGCCACAATTTTTGCGTTAGGTGTAATTTCCCAGATTAGCGATTTAATACAGGGCTATAGCACCTCAAACTTTAGCGATGTTGTAGACTTCTTCTTAATTCTTCTAGTGATCCAAAGTATTTGTGCAATTGGGGCGCTCACGGTTTACCTTGACAATGCCTTTTCATTGGTCAGTGCGGCGTATATGGGCTTAATCGTCGGTAGTCGCTTCCCGAACCGCACCAACGCCCAGATCATCGCCGGGGTAGCCTTTGGCGTGTTTCAGGTATTGGTCTATGTCGTGGGCTTTACGCTGTGGATCATCGTCTTACGGTTATTTTCTGAATTGCCGTTGGTCAACAATACAGACGATTTTAGCGGTGCAATAATCTACATCGGTATTTTTACACTGCTATTCTTGGCGATGTTGCTCATGCGCGAATCTACCGTGCGCTTGTTGCGCTATGGCTGGCGACGGGTTACGGGGACGCGCTAACGTGGCAATCTTGCGGCGGGTGGGTGTGCGCCTGTGGCGTGTATTGGCATGGATCGTGCGGCTAGGGGTGATGCTGACGGTATTGCGCCATTCGGTTTATGCCACAGGGGAACCCTATTATGATTTGGCGGCAGTCATCAACGGCGCGTCTTTTGACTATGTGGGGTGGGAAGCGCACGCAATTGCTGCCAAACTCACGGGGGCGTCCCGCGATGGCCTGGCGTTAGATGAGCCAGAACGGGCGGCATTCGTCCGCGCCTATTTTGATGACCTTGCCCACGTCCACCAAGCCGAAGCGCAAGTGACGGCGCTCTATGCTGACCCCAATCAACGCGACCCTGAACAGGCCAGCGCACCGTTCCGCGCCGAACGTGACCGCTTACGCGCCAGCCTCAATGCCCGTCAATCCACCGTAGAGGCGGCACTGGAAGCACAGGTCGGGGGGGTGTTGCGCGAACACGGCTTTACCTTCCCGCCGTTAGCCAACCGATTCACGGGGCAAACGCTACTCTTGGTGACTTCGCCGCGCAACCAAATCACGCTGGAATATGCCTTTACGCTCAACGCGATTCCCGTTGACCAGCGTGACGCGATCGAACGGCGCATTATCACAGAGCAGGGGATGTCTGCCTTAATCGTGCCGATTGGCGGCATGGCACTGTATCCGGCGATGATTGTTGAAAGCGCCAACCTGCCCTATATCATCGAGACGTTTGCCCACGAGTGGCTCCATCACTATTTCATGTTCACGCCGTTGGGCTGGCAAACGGAATTTGCCCAAAATCCCGAAGCACGGATCATCAACGAGAGTAGCGCGACGTTGTTCGGCCAAGAGATCGCGCG
>JBMOFU010000163.1:0-9144 GCA_049318725.1 Phototrophicaceae bacterium
AGGATGCCCTTAACCGAGCAAGCCAGAAAGCTCTATGGCTGTATAGACTAAGATTAAAGCCAAGACAGTGTTGATAACACGTTGCCAGCGGACATCCCGCAATATGCCTTTGATGGCTGCGCCAGAAACCGCCCAAGTGGAAATGGAGGCAAACGATACAATTGCAAAAAATAAGGCTGAACTGAATAATAGCGCTACATTGCCGATGGCTGCGGTCAAAAACGTTGAGTAAAGCGTTAGCCCATAAATCCAGACTTTGGGGTTAAACGCCTGTAGTAATAGGCCATCGGAAAATTGAAGCGCGACACTGTTTTCATCCGAAAAATCATAACTGGACTTGAAGGTTTTATAGGCCAGCCAAAGAATATAGGCCGCCCCGACGATGTGCAATATTTGCTCAATGGAGGGCAACACACTATAGAGCGTTTGCGAAACTAAGCCGCTGAGTAGCATCACGATAAAAAACCCAACGGATATGCCCAGTAAAAAGTTAACGGTTCGACGATAGCCGAATAGCACCCCCATGGACGAACTGGAAATATTGTTAGGGCCGGGGGTGAAGGTCGTCACGAAAACAAACGATAACAACGCCACAAGATTTATAGAATCCATTTGGGGCTATTCCTTTATAGTTGTTGTGCTGTACATTATAGCAACCATTTAGTCGTTATAGCGTACAGCATCAGGCGCTAACGTGTCAATATGGATGTGATATGGAACAACCTGACGTTATCGTGGGCAATAACCTTAAGCGGCTTCGTGAGGAGCGTAACCTGAGTTACACCCAGCTTGCCGAACTCACCGGCGTGAGCAAGAGCATGTTGCGGCAAATTGAAGTGGGGGACTCTAGCCCCACGATTAACACGCTCTGGAAAATTGCTAACGGGCTTGAAATCCCCTTCACGATGCTTATCAGCCCCCCACTGCCCCTTGCCAAAAAGCGCATCAATGAAAGCCCCCCGTTGACGGGAATCACCGACGGCTACCGACTATACCCCCTAGTAACCTTTAGGTCTGGGCGCAGCTTTGAGCTTTACTATGTGGAAGTTGACCCGTATATCTCGTTGGATGCTGAGGCGCACAACGGGAATGCTGAGGAGATGATTGTCATTATACAGGGAACGCTTGAAGTGCGCGTGCAAGCGGGGACGACGCGCATCAATACGGATGAGCTACTGCGCTTTGACGCCAATCAACCGCATCACTACTACAACCCCGCCGATATCGTCGTGCGGGCATTTATGGTGATTGCCTACCGATTGTAGTTTGGGGCGTTGCTGGCAGGCAATGGCATCAAACGCGGGGGGACGGCCATAGTCGCAGAATAAAGGCCGACGCTTTTAACTTGAGTCTTGTCACTGGTGTCTGCTTGCTTGTATCTTTGACTTTTCAAGAAACCGTTGGTAAGTGTTCCTGAATCATATGCGTAAAAACCCTTTCATTCTATGGATATGTATGATGGCGGCGGGGGCGTTGGCCTGTACGCTCACCAGCACCGATATGCCCCCGACGATTGTGCCGCGCCAAACGGCAGTCCCGCCGCCGACAATTGGCTATGCCACGCTTGCCCCCACGCTGTTGCCTGACGACGTGACCCCGCCGCCGATTGCCATCCCCTCAGACCCAGACATGCTCAACCTGATGAATGAGGTAGAAGCAGACCGTTTGATGATCCATGTGCGGGCGATGGTGGGTGTTCAGACGCGCCACATCAACAGCCCGCAGAACCGCCCCGGCTACGGGATTGGCGCTGCACGCGACTACATCCAAGCGCAATTTGAGCAGGTGCAAGCCGAAACACAGGGCAACCTGTACGTCTTCCCCCATCAATTCATTGTAGATTGGAACGGGGTGCGTACCCAGCAGACCAACATCGTGGCGATTGTGCAGGGGGACACCGCCAACGCGGGCGTGATTATCGTCGGCGCGCACTACGACAGCCGCAACGACGACCTTGACGACGCGGTTGGCGCGGCTTACGGCGCTAACGACAACGGCAGCGGCATTGCCGCCCTGATGGAACTGGCGCGAATCCTTGCCAAGCGCCCGCACCGCGCCACCTTGATGTTTGTCGCCTTCAGCGGTGAGGAAGAAGGCCGCAAGGGAAGTACCGCCTTCGTGCAAGAGTACGTCCAGCGCAATAACCTTGATGTGCGGCTGTATATCAACTTAGACGCCGTAGGCAGCCAAATCTACGCCGATGGGCGGGTGGATGACCGCCGAATGCGCGTGTTTTCTAAAGGGCCTAACGATAGCTCGCGCTCACGGCAGATGGCGCGCTTGGCAAACTTGATCGCCTTTAACTACGTTCCAGAAATGGAAATCTTGGTGCAAGACGCCTATGACCGCGACGGGCGCTATGGCGACCACTTCTCGTTTGAAGAAGCCGGCTACCCGGCCATCCGCTTGATGGAAATGGCCGAAAACAGCGCCTACCTAGACAGCAGCGACGTGCTAACCAGCACCAATCCGCACCCCTCTTATTTGCAGCGCTCCACGCAAACCATGCTGGTACTGATTAACGCCATGGCAGATTCGCTCACACCGCCGCGCAACATCAGCTTGCGCGACAACGGCAACGGCACGCGCACGCTCATCTGGGAGCCGATCCCCAATGCAACAGGGTATCTGGTGGCGTTGCGCCAGCCCAACAGCATGATCTATCAGCAGTTCGAGACCAACGACACCAGCGTGACGTGGGACGGCTTCACGCCGACCAACTTTACAGCGGTGGCCGTCGGCGCCAAGAACGAGAACGGCATTGTGGGGATGCTGTCTGATGAGTGGGTGATACGGTAAAAGCAGGGATGAGGGATATGTAGGGACGAGGCCTGCCTCGTCCGTTACAGTGACGCGCAAGGGCAGTAAAAGCAGGGATGAGGATTGAGTAGGGGCGATGCCTGCCTCGTCCGTGAGACTAGCGCGGCAGATCGGCTAACCACACGAGAGGATCGGCGTCATTAACATCTGTATGGAAGATTTTACGCTGCATGAAGTAGTGCGCGCCAACGTCTGGTACATGATATTCCGCACCGAGCGTAAGAAATCCTAGCTTCTCGTAAAACCCCACTGCGCTGACGCGGGCATCACACCACAAAAATGCGCCGCCCTGTTCGGCACAGTAGCCAATGGCCGCCAGCAAAATCTGCCGCCCGACGCCCATCCCGCGCACAGATTCCGTAGTTGCCATCGCCCGTAAGCGCCATGCGTGCGCGTGTTGGAGATTTGGATAGTTAGGCGGGCAACCGACGCTGCTGGCGGGCGGCTGATGCAATACTGTGGCAATCCCCACCTGTTCCCCGTCAAGAAAGGCGCCAATGTGCAGCGCGTCGGCGTCATCGTCGCCGTTGAGCCGCAGTTGGTCAGGTGGAACCCCCTGCCGCAGCAATTGGCTGCGGAGGGGGCGAGTCTGTGCGGCAGAAATCCGATAGAGAGCCGCTGCCATGTTAGTTGGATTGCTCCACGGGGACAAAGGTCGCTTGTGGGCCTGCGGGAATCGGCGCAACGACATCGGGTTGGAACCAACCGCCGGGATAGTAGGGGTCTATCGCCTCGTTGGTGAGTTGGAACTTTTCTTGGGTTTGCAAATTCTGGATGAAGATGTTCGCGCCGCCCGCCTCATCACTGGTGTAGGCCATCCATTGGCCGTCGGGACTAAAGACGGGGTCATATTCGTCAATCTCTGGCGTGCGGATGATGTACAGCGGCGGGATGCCCTGCTGCAAGGCGTTGATGCGGATGATGTCGCTGGGGTTTTCTGCATTGGTGGCAGACACCACATAGGCGATTTCGCTCGTGTTGCCAATCCAGCGCACTTGCTGTTCAATTTGCGCGCCGCTGTCGTTGGTGATTGGGGTTTGGCGGCCAGAGCCGACTTCAATCAACACCAAGTCTTCAAAGGGGTTGATGCTGTTGGTTTCAATCTTGATTGCTGCGACATACGTACCATCCGGCGAAATCGCAACCGATAGGTAATCGGCAGCACCGTTGGTCACGCGGGTGAGCGGGTTTTGGGCAGGCGGCGCCACTAAATCGAGTACCCACACTTCATTCTTGCCGTTATCAGACGCTTGACCGATGAAGGCCAACTTCGTGCCGTCATAGCTGTATTCCGGCGATTGAGACTTTAAGATAAACGGGTTGCCCCCCCATACCTCAAGCAAGAGTTGCGGCTGTGTGCCGTTGATGTTGGCGGTCTCTAGGCCAAAGTCCAGCGTGGAGAAGAACCAACGCATATAGGTCAAGCGTCCCCCCCCCGCTGGACTCACGTTGGCGTCCCGCACCACAATGCTGCTGGTGGTTCCGGGCATCTCTATCGGGGGTGTCCCTTGACCGAGTTGCCAAATCTGGAGCGGATAGAAGCCAATGTTGTTGATGTCTTGGCCGCCCCACCCGACGAGAACATTGCCCGCAAACGATTCTGGCGGCGGTGGTGGGTAGAACGGCGTACGCTCAACGAACAAGTCGTCAGTGGGCGA
Source organism: Phototrophicaceae bacterium (assembly GCA_049318725.1). Taxonomy (GTDB): domain Bacteria; phylum Chloroflexota; class Anaerolineae; order Aggregatilineales; family Phototrophicaceae; genus CAIRDJ01. Next base: position 4,479 of record JBMOFU010000163.1, read on the forward strand.
AGGGACGGGCGTCCATGTGGGGGGGAGTGTAGGCTGACCAGAGTTGGTCGTATCGCGGGTGGGGATGAAGTTTTCTGGCGTGGCGGTGGCAAGCGTAGCGATCAACGTCGCGGCGTCGGCAGTATCTACCGCCACTTGGGTTTCGGCTTGGATGCCGCCCGCCACCTGCGTATTGACCGCATCAGTTCCGGCTTGGGCAAGGCGCGTCTGCTCGCCATAATAGCTGTCGCGCCGTCCGTTGCCGACAAAGATCAGAATAATCATCAGCAACAGCCACACGCCAACCGCCCCGCCGATGTACAAATACAACCGTTGGCGCGGGACGCCCGGCATCAGTTCATCGGGTTTGGGCTTACCTTTGGCGTTGCCCTCAATGCGCTCTAGCATTTCGCGGGCTTTGGCGTTGTCTGCGTTGATGTACAACACGTTGCCCAAATAGACCTTGCGCTCGTTGTCGTCGTTGCTGAGGGTCGCCAACAGCATCCATGCACGCTCGTTGCTCTGGTCTAGCTCGGTGACTTGTGTCAACAGCGCCTTCGCTTGGTCATTTTTGCCAGCGCGGGCAAGCTCAACGGCTTGGCGTAACAGGTCTTGAGTGTCTGGGATGTTTGCCAAAATTATGTCTCCTAAAATGCAGGCTTAGCGAAAGGCGGGGGCGCGGAAGTTCTCGCTCCCTGTCGTGACCGTAAACGGGAAGAACCCGCCCTGTGGCTCAATCAAGTAAATGTGAAAGTTGCCTGTGCGGTTGCTGCTAAAGGCCAAAAAGCGCCCATCGGCAGACCATGCCGGCGCTTGATCCTCTGCGCCTGCATCGTCTAGCGTGAGCAGGCGGGTTGCGCCCCCGCCAGATTCCATCACGTATAAATCGCCGTCGCCCGCACGGTCACTGATAAAGGCGATCAACGTCCCGTCGGGCGACCATGACGGCGCGTAGCTGCTCCCCGCGTCATCGCTCAGGCGGGTGAGCGTCTCGGCAGCAACATCCCACACATAAACCTCGCTGAAGCCGGGCGTATCGGCGTCTGCGGCCAGCGCGATTTTGCTGCCGTCCGGCGACCACACCGGGTCACGCTTCACGCCGCTGGCGTCGCTGTCTAAGATCACGCGAATGTCGCCGTTGCTCACTGCTACCTCTGCCAGCGTTAACTCGTTCTGTACAAACAAGATCGCACTGCCATTGGGTGACCAACTCACGCCTTGAAGCGTGGTTGCGCCAAGCTCGGTCAATTGACGGGCGCTGGCGGGGTCGGCAAGCGGCGCGACAAAGATTTCTGGCACGTCATTCACGGCTTGGATGTAGGCCACCTGTTGACCGTCTGGACTAATGGCAAAGTCGCTCAAGCTGAAGCCCACCGCGCTGCTGTTGCTGCCGTCCCCCGCTGATTGCACCAGTTGCGGGCTGGCCGCCCTAAGCGATTGGCGTGTATAGAGCAAGTTATAGCTGGCAGGTGGCAATCCGGTAGGGCTTGGGGGGATGGTCGCCACTGGGGTAAGGGTGGGCGTTGGGGTGAAGGTCGGCGGCAACGTGGAACGTTGCGCTTGGTCAAGCGGCACGAAGATGGCCGCCACCGTCACCGATGGGATGGGCGAGGGGGTCAAGGTAACGGTGGGGATAGCCGCCTCTGTTTGCGTTTGGAACTCCGCCACTTGTTGCGGTGTAAAGTTACTGCGGGCTGTTGTAATGATGCTGTAAACGGCAATGACGATTAACGCGATAGACACAATGACCGCGCCGATAATCCCAAAGAAGATTAAGTTACGGTTGTCGCTTGGTGGGGGTGCAGTGCGGATCGGCAACTGTTCAGCCGTCATCCCCAATTGCTTCAATCCCTGCCGTGCAATTTCGTTATTGGGGTTGCTGCTCACGGCGCGCTCTAAATAACGCTTTTTGTCCTCTTGGCGGCTCGCCAGCGCAGCCATCCACACCCATGCCGTATCGTTGTAGCGGTCTTTGGCTAAAACGGCCTCGAGCAGGCGGCGTGCAGTGGGGGCGTCCCCGGCGCGGGCGGCGGCAATGGCTTCGTTCAACTGGCCTTGAATGTCGTTCGACACAGCGTTTTCATCCCCCTATGGATGCTAGTTGACTTAGCGCAACGGCCAAAATGCCCACGCCGTAGTGAGGATCAAGATCACAAACAAGAATGCCCCCGCGCCAATGCCGCCATAGACGACCAACGTGCGGTTTTCGCTGGCGCTTTCATTGTAGAGGATTTTGTCCAGCGCTTCTTTGGCCTTGACGTTTTCTGGGTCAATTTTGAGAACGCGCTCTAGCCAGCGCTTGCGTTCCTCATTGTTTTCTGCCAATTGCGCCATCCACATCATGGCGCGGCGGTTGCGGCCATCTTGCGCCAATACCTGCTCAAACATTACCTTCGCACCCGCCGGATTGCCCTGCTTAGCGGTGCGGATGGCGAGTTGTAGTAAATCCTCGCGGCTGAGTTCGGAAGACATGCAAACACACTCCATCCTCTTGTTATCGGTCAAACCTTGCCCCATTATAGATCAGTCTCAGTGAATCACGGAAGTTGAAAACGTGTTGACAAGAGGCTTGGCAAAAAGCTAGGGTGAAGTCACGACAACGCACCGTAAGCCGAAAGCCAAATGATAGCCGAATATGTGCGGCAAGCCAAAGATGTTTATGCCACGGCGGCACTGGATGTGGCCGATTTGCGCCAGCACGAGGCGGAAATGAATGCGGCACTCGCCAGCGCCATCCCCAAGGACATCTGGCGCAGTGGGCTGAAGGTCACCATTGACCTACACGACGAACCGTTCTACGGCAAGGGGCTGGCACTGCGAACCTACACCTGCCAAGCGCAAACCAAAGCGACTTTTCCCCGCTTGGGATGCACGCCGGGGGTGCTGAAGGTATGCAGCCAGTGCAGGCTTTCGTTGACCCGTGACCCGGTTTGGTCAGCATGGGCGAGTGCCACGGTTTTCACCCCGTTCTCAATGGCTTGTAGACTCGCTTGTACTTCGTGGTCATGCTGGCAGGCGGGACACTGTTCTAGGTTATGGCACACCCCTTGCGGTTTGAGCCGATGACCTGCCACACCCCACAGCAGACCTGCCCAGTCGTGACTGCGTTGCATCCAGCGTTGGAGCGTGCGGCGACTCATTTCTCCCTCTAGCGCACGGGCTAGGCTTGTTCCCGTAATTCGCCCTGTTACACACAGCAGCGCAACGATGATTTTTGCCAAGGTCTGGCGTTCACGCCGATTTTGGCAGCCTTGCAGTCCGTAGAGCAATGTTATAATCGCTGTCATGGGCTTTTGAGTTCCTCTTGTCTTGGTCGACAGAGACTTTACCTCAAAATGCCCTACCGTTTAAGCATCGCTTTTGGCTCAGGTATTGATCTGAATACCATAGTATTCAGATGTGGTTGTCAACCACTGATTATTCACTGCCCCTTATGCCTGCCCCCCATCACACGCTATACTATGGCGCGTGAACAGACCGCATCCCAAATCAGGAACACCTTCATATGAAACTCGCAGTGCTTGGCCTGCCCAACAGCGGCAAAACCACGATCTTTAACGCGCTCACGGGCGCGACCCTAGAAACCAGCGCCGGAACCAGCGGCGTGTTCAGTGTCGAATCGCGCACGGTCAACGTGCCAGACAAACGGATAGACGCGCTTGCCAAAATGTACAACCCGAAGAAGGTCATGTACGCCACTATCACCTACATTGATGTCGGCGGCCTAGACAAGGGGATCAACAAGGGCGGGCTAAACGGCGCCTTCCGCAACGAGCTACAACAGGCCGATGGCTTCGTCCATGTGGTGCGCGCCTTTGAAAGCGACCTTGTGCCTCACCCCTACGACAAAGTAGACCCGCTCTCTGATTTAGAATCGCTCAACGGCGAATTCATCCTCACCGACCTTGTAACGGTGGAAAACCGTGAAAAGAAGCTACAAGATGAACTGCGCGTCAAAGGCAAAAAGGTGGAAGTGGTCATCAACGCCGAGCTAGCGGTAATTGCTAAAATGCGCGCCGCGCTGGAAAACGAAATCCCGCTGCGCGAAGTTGACCTCACCGAAGAAGAAGTGAAACCGATGCGTGGCTTCGGCTTCTTGACGCTCAAGCCGATGTTGGTGGTGGTGAATGTGGGCGAAGACAACGCTGACCTAGATCTAACCCCCTTCAAGAAGTATGAAACGCCTTACTGCCGTGTGGTCAAGCTACAGGGCGCGCTGGAGGCCGAAATCGCGCAATTGGGCGACGAAGACGCCGAAATGTTCATGCAAGAGTACAACATCACCGAGCGCAGCGCCGCGTTGGTGATTCGGGCGTCGTATGAATTGCTGGCGGTACAGGCATTCTTCACCGTCGGTACCGATGAAGTGCGTGCGTGGCGGACTGCTATCGGCGCAACCGCCCCAGAGGCCGCTGGAGCGATCCACAGCGACTTGCAAAAGGGCTTCATCCGCGCTGAAGTGATGAAAACCGAAGAACTGCTGGCAGCAGGCAGCGAAGCCGCGCTCAAGCAAGAGGGCAAGTTCCGCTTAGAAGGGCGTGATTACGTCGTCCGCGACGGCGACATTATCAACATTCGCCACAGCAGCTAGTCCGCAGGGGTAACCATGACAGGCAATGTCATTGTAAATGTGATGATATTATTAAGTGATATACACACTTGTAGGGGCATGATATATCATGCCCCT
>JBMOFU010000164.1:0-9113 GCA_049318725.1 Phototrophicaceae bacterium
CCGTGTACCTTGAGGTCGGCTTGTTTGTCGCCGTCTAGGTTGAGTCGGCGCAGCATGGCGGGTTCGTGAATGGGGGTTTTATAGATCCCGGTAGTGACGTTTTTACCGCGATACTCAAAGGTCTTGATGCCAGAAACATTGAGGGAAATCAGTTGCATAGGTGGCGGCTCCATAGAATGTGACACTGGGTCAGTGACCTATAGAACAAGGCAGGGGTGGGCTTCTTACGTTGGGGGATGCCCCATATAACACATCGGTCGGGCGGTTGATCTGTCGCCCGACCAACTCATGAATTGCCTGTTTAATCGCCGATGCGCGAAGCCGTCATCACAAAGGTGACGGTGCAGGCCATGCCAGAATCGCTCAAATCCAACACGCCGCTGATGTCTAACTGCGTTTCACTGACGAAGGTGTAGGTAAATTGGGCGACGCCGCCTTCCATACTCACGCCGTAGACATTGAGTTCTGGGTTACTAAACTCGCCCGCAATCGGCGTACCAAAGGCGGCAAAGAATGCCTCTAAATTAAATGGATTCGGGAAGGTCACCGCCACTGTGTCCGTGAAGCCAGTGCTAATGCTAGACATAAACATCCCAGACATGGAAGAAAGCTCCGACGGGCATCCGTCGCTGAACACCAACGTGGGCGTGCTGCTATTCCATGTGCCATCTAACGGCTGAATTAGCCCGCCTGCACCACCGACAATGCTGGCGCTCACTTGGCCGTTGGCGTCCAGTGCTTCTGGTAACGGAACCTCGTCAATCAAGAGGCTTTCGGCAAGGTCATATACGCCGCCGGGGATGTCGCCCTCTTCACCCACCGTAAAGGGTTCGGGCTGGGTTGGGGCGTCGGCAGGTTGTAGGTTCTCATCCATTGGCACAGTGACTAATTCGCCGCCTTGTAGCGTCTGGGTTACGCCGTTAGCAGTGACGGTGCCGTTGCCTTCCAGCAGCGCAAAGGTCATATCCGCGTCTGCGTCTGCCGTGAGGTAAACCGTTGAACCGACGGTGACTTCAACGTCATTGATCGTAAATTGCAGTTCGGCTTGTCCGGCGGGCGTCTGGATCATTAACCCGTCTGGCGCTTCATCACAGTTGGGTTGCCCCACCCCCCCACGAAAGATAAAAGCGTTTAACACGCCGTCTTCGCTGATGTCGGTTTCTTCCAGCGTGCTGCCGCCGAACAACAAGAGCGTGATCGGCTGACCGGGGATCGTCCCGACGACGTTACGCGCAAGGATTTTGGCAACTGCCACGCCCCATGCACCATTTACTACGTCCAGCGGAGCAAGCTCCATGCGTTGAATTTCGGTCACCGGGACAATATCCCCAATGGCCTCAAAGGTTTGTGTGATGTCAAATAACTGAGCTTCAATTTGCACATTTCCATAACACATCTGGCTAGGGGCAGTGTTATTGCGGCAGGCCGCTGATGCGGCATCCAATGCTTGGCTGACAAGCGCAGGGCAAGTTTGCGCTTGGGCGGCCAACGGAATCACACTCAAGAAAACCACTACAAAGGCAACCAAGATCACAGCGGGTTTGTAGGTCATCGGGAATTCCTCATTGTTTTGCACAATTTGATAGGTAGGCGGCACAGGCCACTGCTTAGTATTATAGGGGATTTTGCAAAAGGGGTTGCCCGCCCTTGGGTGCATTCGGGGAATCACCCAATAAACACAGGGGGAAATTAGCCCGATTGCAAAATGAGGTATAATGAGGAGGCATCTAGGTGTTTTGGTTTTAATCGGGATTAACGTATGGCTGTGACCCAACCCTTTTCACAAACACCCCATCGCTGGCAGATTGCCTTCTTTGGTGTAGCGCTGCTCATTTTATCTGGGTTAGTTGGGTTGCTATGGCAAGTGGGCTACCCCACCAGCGCCGACGCTTGGATAGAGCTATTGGGCTTGGCGGTTGTTTTTGGGCTATACACCGCTACGCACCTCACGCAAGCGCCGCCACTCGGCTTAGGCGTGCGCGGATTGGTCTTGCTTGTGGCGGTCTTGCAATTTTCGGTGGGGTCAGCAGCGCTCATTGCGATCTTTGGGCTGCTGGTGAGCGCCATTATTGCCCGCTTGCACAATCGCCTGCCAATCCACGACCTTACCCAAACGATTATCCTCACAGGCGGTTTTTCCAGCCTTGTGATTGGCCTTATTTGGGGGCTAAACCGCCTTTTAAGTGGGTTAGGTGGCCTGCCACTGTGGGCGCAGGTGCTTTTAATCAGCGCCCTGAGCAGCATTGTGTTGATGATCCTCAATGCCACTTTGTTGCGGAACTTGTTCCCGTTGGGCGCCATTTTCACCGCACAAACGCTATCGAGCGAAGCCGTCGTGATCGTGCAAGCCGTGACGCTGGTGTATCTGGCGCAGCAAGGCTCATTTTGGCTGTTCGATAGTGTGTTGCTATTGGTGTGGGTTGCCAGTTACCGCCAACGGAACATCATTGCCAGTGATGCCGCGTTAGCGCTCAGTAGCGCCGAGTCCTCTGCCGTCAGCAACACGGTGCTAGAAAACCTGTCTGTGGTGAACGAGGCCATTCAACAACTGCTGTTCAACCTAGACAGCCGCGACGCAGTGAAGACGATCTGCCGCACCGCTCAACAGATTACGCACGCCGACCGTTCTGCGGTGTACTTACACAACACAGAAAGCGGCCTGATGGAACTGGCGCACGGCAACAACCTTACGCCCGCCCACGTCATACGCGGGGAGCTTGGCTTTGCTTACACCAGTGCAGCCCCGCCCCATATTGTGGCCGACATTCACGCCGAAACGCCTACAGGCAACCGCTTGCGGTTGGTGGCCGAAGAAGGAGAGTTCCGTGCCGTAGCAGAAACCCCTTTGATGGTGGGCAAGCATATCACGGGCTTGCTGGTGGTCTATCACAATATGCCTTACCAGTACACCACCAGCCAACTGGATTTGCTGCGGGTGCTGGCGAACCAAATCACGATAGCGCGGGAAAACGCCGAACTGTTGCGGGCGTTAGAAGTCTATGCCTCTGAAATGGCTCAGTTGGTTCACCTGTCGCGCACATCCTTGGGGAGCCTACAGCCAGAGGCCGTCGCTTCTAGCGCAGTGTTGAACATGCGCCAGATGTTTGTCAGCGACGGCGCGATTTTGGGCATTTTTCAAACGTTGTTCGACGGTGGGGAAGTCTTCCAAATGTTGGGGAGCGACCCACAGACGCTTCAGATTACCCCGCGCCAGTCTTTGTTACGCTTGCCTGAACTGGATTCGATCCGCCATATCGAAAATACCTTCAACCGCTTGGTGATCCGCCAAGATCAGCAATTGCTTTCCAATGTCATGCGTACATGGTTGAACGAGAACCAACTGGTTCAATTTGCCGTTACGCCGCTGGTGGTCGGGGATAGGCCGCTTGGGGTGATTTTGTTGGGAAACAAAACCCCTCGTCTCTATACAGAGCGCGACTGGCAGTTCATTGAAGCGGCGGCCAACTTGATCGCAGGGCAGGTACAGAATGCGCTGGTCTATAATGAAACGCGCGAGGCGCTCGTGCGGCGGATAGAACAGTTAGCGGCCATTGAACACCTAATTGAGCAGATTTCTAGCTCGCTAGACATCAGCATCATCATTCAGAATATCTTGCAAACCACCCAGCGCATTACTGGCGCGGAACTGGTGACGCTGGCGCAAATACGCCCGCAAGCGCCCTACAGCCTCACACACTACCATGCTGAAACAACAGCGCCAGAATTGACCGTCATGCGCCAAGTGATTGACGAGGTGATTACCACCCGCGAGGCGGTGCTTTCTGCGGCGTATGGGATGCCCTTAGATACCACCCTCACCCCGCCGCTGAACCGTTACCCTTCGGTATTGGCTGTGCCGCTCATGCTCAAGGGAGAGATGCTTGGGGTATTGGCGGTAGAGGGGCGGCGGCGCAACCTGTTCACCGACGAACAAGCGCAATTTTTGCAGAACTTGGCCGGGCAAGCCGCCATTAGCATTGCCAACGCGGGCTATGTGGCTGAACGCCAAAATCAGGTGAATGTGTTAACGCGCCTCAATGAACTGTCGCGGCAGGTCAACGCCCCTTCAGACCGTCAGCGCGTAGCCGCGCATATCCTCGAAACTGCCATACAATTGGTCACGGCAGAAAACGGTACCATCTATCACTATGTTGCCCAGTTCAACCGATTAGGCTTGACCGCCGCCCCGTGGCACAATGATCCAGACGGCCATTTGCCCACGCTGCCGCCCTTGCCGTTTGACGTGATAACCGCCAAGACGATGTTAGAAAACCCCTCAGAGCCGTTGATCCTCAATACGCCTTCCAACACGGTGATGGCGGTGCCGTTAGTGCGCGGCGAGCTAGTCCGCGAACTGCTGGTATTGTTATTCCCACCTAGCCGCATTATTGAACCGCGTGACCATGAGGCGTTACGGCTGTTGGTGACACAGGCCGTCGCCCATCTTGAAAGTGCCACGCTTGCCGATCAAATTCAAGCCGCCGGGGAACGGATGCGTGCCATCTTGGAGGCCAACCAAGAAGGCTTGCTCTTGCTTGACCGCACCAACCGCCTGATTGAGCACAACCAAGCCGCCTCGCAGCTGTTAGGGGTGCCGCTAGGGCAATACTTGAATACGCGCTTTGACCAAATTGAGTTGCCTCTGTATAACATCCAGAATGAGCGCCACAAATATCAATTCAAACGGCTTTTGTCAGACAACCGCACGTTATATCTGGAACAGCGGAGAATCCCGGTGGAGGACGCCCAAAGCCGCTTGGTGGGGCAGTTGCTGGTTTACCGAGACATCACCGAAGAACATTTACAGGCCGAACGGCGGGATGAGATCACCCATATGCTCGTCCACGACTTGCGTAGCCCGTTGGCGGCCATCGTCAGCAGTGTAGATTACGGCCAATACCTGCTCAGTGAAGATAACCCAGAAAATAACCCCGTGATTGGGGAAGTCCTCAAAACCGCCCAAAGCAGCGGCAACTGGCTCATTAACATGGTCAGTACGCTGTTAGACATTGAAAAAGATGAAATGGCGCTGGAACGCCAACTGCATACGTTGCACGAGATGGTTTACAATGCCGTTAACCGCTTGAGCGGCGCGCTACAAGAAACCGACCTGCGCGTAGACCGCGCGCTCGCCAGTGATTTGCCCGCGATAGAGGTGGACAGCGAGAAGATTGAGCGCGTCTTAATCAACTTGATTGACAATGCCAGCGACTACGCCAAAAGCGCAATCCGTGTGGCGGCCTTCCTTGATTTAGAACCCGGCTTCGTCCAAGTGCGGGTGGAAGACGACGGCCCCGGCATCCCGCTAGAGCGACGCGCACAATTGTTTGAAAAATTCGTGCAAGGCGCCGATAAACAACCGCGTCGTGGGCGCCATAGCGGGATCGGGTTGACCTTTTGCAAGCGCGCCATTGAAGAACACGGCGGTCAAATTTGGATTGCCGACGACGGCCAACTGACGGGGGCAGTGTTCGCCTTTACGCTACCGATTAAGGCGGTTCGGGTGTGGAACAAAAGTGCTTCACCTTTATAGCATCCCCCACGGATAGCGAAAGATCACCCGCCTATGCTTGACTTCACGGCCATTGCTCACCGCGCCCTCGCGCATTGCGGGGTTGCTTACCGCCAATTGCGCCTTATCACCGACGAGAACAACGCCGTCTTTCAGGTAGATGACGCCTATTCGTTGCGGATCACGCCGCACGGCCAACGCACCGCCGCCGAACTTGAATCAGAACTAGGCTACCTGCGTGCGCTAGGTCAAGCAGGGATGACGAACATCCCACAACCGCAAGCGCCGTTATTTGTTGATGCCCACGCAGAGGGTGAAAGCTACGCCGCGCTGTTCCAGTGGCTAGACGGGCAAGTGATCCCCACCGATCAACACACCGCCGAGCAAGTGCGCGCCGTTGCCCATAAAATAGCCTTGCTCCACGAATTTACCCAAACTCATTTCACCCCGTTGGCGAACTTCACACGCCCGCGCTATGACTGGGAAGGGCTGTTCGGCGAACGCTCTTTGTACAATCCGCACGAAAATGGCCGCTATATTTCCCGCGCCAGCGCTGTGATTTTTGACCAAGTGGCCGAACGCACGGACGACGCCATGCGGCAACTGGATACAGGGGCATGGGCGTTCGGCCTTATTCATGCGGACTTCATCTTCAAAAATACGCTGTTCCGCGCAGACGGCTCCATTGCCGTGATTGACTTTGACAACTTCGGTTGGGGATATTGGCTCTATGACTTGGCTTGCCCGCTGTGGTTTTACCGCACGCGGCCAGACTACACCGCGCTCAAAGGGGTAATGCTGCAAGCCTACACGCACGCGACGGGCAAGCTGCACATCCGCATGGAAGATCACCCCCTGCTCGACACTTTCGTGGCGGCACGCGGGGTGGCGTCGTGCCGATGGGTGGCCGCCCATGCCGACCATCCCGCATGGGCGGGGCGCGCCACAGCGGTGATAGACGCCCGCGCCGCGCAGATCGCCCACTGGTTAGCCAGCGGTCACTGGCAAACCTAGCTTAAGCGTTGTATAGGATAATCAGTAGCAGTTCAACAACGGTTCGGCTCCCAAACGGATGCACATTTGCCCTGCCCCCGCGCTACAGCTACAATGAAGACCATAAAGTTTATCGAATTTTGAGAACCGAGGGCGCGAACGTGAGCGATCAATCGGCAAAGGTATTATTCCAACAGGCGGTTGCGGCGGCGCGCCAACGCGACACCGAAGCTGCGCGCAAGCTGATTCAAGCGTCATTGCGCCAAGACCCATCCAATCCAGTGGCATGGCTGATTTTAGCCAGCGTCACGCCCGACAAGCGTGAAAAGCTCGTCAGCCTCAAAAAGACATTAGAGCTTGACCCGCAAAACGCCCAAGCGCTGAAGATGGTGCGCGATATGGGCTTAGACCCGGCGGCATTGTTGGCCGTTGGGGAAAACGCCCCCAAGCCCATGACCAAACCGTTTCTGGAGCCGCCCCCCGTTGAAGCATCGTTTGTGCCAGAAATTCCCACGACTGCCCCACTTAGGGACATCTTCGCGGGGTATGTTGATCCTGAAGATGACGACGACGATGCAGGCGGCGAATTTGGCTTTGATGCGCCCGACGTACCAGAGCGCTCTGCCAACCAGCCGGCACGCCCTGCCCCGCCCATCCCCAAAGTGACGGGTGTTGCCCCCCGTAGCGCAGAGCCACCTTTGCCTTCCCCGCGCCCATTGACCTTTGAGGAGCGGTTAGCACAGGCGGCGGAAGCCGCTGAGCAGACGGCGGCGGGCTTCCTGAAGCCCACGCTCACCGACCCGATTGAGTGGATCAAGAAAGACCACAACCGTGCAGGTGAAAATGAAATCGTGATGGTACGGGTGGCTGCGGGTACGGCCATTGGCGTTTCTGGGTTTATCGGCTTGCTCTTGTTGGGGATTCTGTTGCTGCAAATCCCGTTTTTTCGCAACGGCTTTAATCCAGCGCCGACGGCGCGCTATAGCAGTTTGACAGAACTCACCGCCACCCCAACCCCGCTGACCACTGCTACCCCATCGCCGGGCTTTACGGCAACCGCCTCCATCACCCCTACGCCTAGCCCAGAGGGGGTGGCCTTCACGCCTAGCCCTACCCGTCCGTCGAACTTGCTGCCGGGCGACCCGAATAACCCGCGCCCAACAGACATATTCCTGCCGGGGGTAGAGGCGCCTTCGGCACGCAACGCCATCGCCCAAATAGATCAAGGGCGTGCGACAGAAGCCGTAGCCACGCTCCAGACCGAGCGCGGCGGCAACGTCATTGGCTTTGATGCCAGCCTGTTCTATAGTGAGGCATTGGCGCTGGCGCGGCTCGGTCAAGGCCAAGCGGGGTTAGACTTGCTAGAAGAAGGCGAACAACTGCGGACTGACCGCAAACCGAACGATACTTCAGCAGAAGCGACGATACAGGGCGGCTTTGCACAGGTCTATTTGATCCTTGCCCAAGAAGCGTTAGCCAACGGTAACCCCGCCCGCGCCAACCAGTTCTTTGAGCCACTAGAACGCAGCGCCCGCCGTGCCATCACCCTAGAAGGCGACTGGGCAGAGATGTACGCGGTGCTGATTGAACGCTACAAGGCCGCCAATAACCTAGACGCCGCCCTACAGGTGGTCGAACAAGCCCAAGCTCGCCCTGAACTGGCGTTGGATATGCGCTTTGTGGTGGCGCGGGCGCAAATTGCTTACACACGCGGCAACCTCAATCAAGCCAACTATCAGGTTGACCTTGCGCTCTATGCCGACCCGCGCAACCGTGACGCGCTTGAACTACGCACGCAGATTGCCCTAGAAGGCGATGACCCCGGCCTTGCAGTGTTGTACGCACAGGCGTATATCTTCTATCATGAACAGGAAGTTCGCCCATGGTTGATGTTGGCACAGGCACGGCTTAATGAGGGCAACCCGCAATTGGCGCTAGAGTCGTATTCGCGGGCGATTATCTATAGCGAGAACGTCCAGAATGCGCCATCGCTAGAAGCCTACTTAGGCCGCGCTGACATTTACTTGGCACGCCACCAATATGACTTGGCAATGGCAGATTTAGAGCGTGCCGCCACTATCGCTACCGATGCTGATGTGCGTGAGCGCGTGTTTGAAATGGCAATTTCCGCCGGGCGCTATGATTTTGCCCAGTCGGTTGCCCAAACCCTCCAGATCGAAAACGCCATCAGCCCCGGCGAAGTCAATTTTGCCAATGCCTTAGTGCTTGCCAGCGGCGCAGCACTTGAAGAAGAAGATTACCGAGAAATCCGCCGCTTGATTGACGGCGGCATTGTCGCAATCCCGGCCAGCCAACAGGCGCTTGCCCAAAGCCTGCGGGCAGAAGCCGCCTACGCGCTGGGGGATTATGAAAGCGCGTTGAACTTCATCAACACGGCCATCCTCGCTGGCGCAACCGCAGAGCGTCACGAACTGCGCGGACGAATCTACATTGGGCAGCGTCAGTACCTGCGCGCCATCGTGGAATTTGAACGGGCGTTCGCGCTCAATGGGCTGTATCCCGTGCCGCCAGCGGTGTTAGACCGCATCATCAACGGTCAACGGCAAGCCGAAAACCTGCTGGCAGAAAGCATCGCTGCGGCCACCGC
>JBMOFU010000165.1:0-9041 GCA_049318725.1 Phototrophicaceae bacterium
TGGGGCGCAATACATTGCGCCCCTACGGAATTGTGAATACGCCTGTAGGGGCATGATACCTCATGCCCCTACAAAACTGGTAATATTCAATTACCGCCGCGTCATGTTAAAGCGGCCATACATCACCACCGCTGTGACCCCCGCAAAGACCCATACCCCCAATGAGCGAAACGCATAGGTGAAGAAATCCACCTGAAGCAAGGCGCGGTAGGCGTCGGCTTCAGCCGTCGGGAGCGTGGCTAACACCGCCCGCACTTCTGGCGGGATTTGAATCGCAAAATAGTAGCGTACCAGCACCATCAACAGCGTCCCCGCGATGACCGCCCCCGCCGCCGCTTGCCCGGCATAGCGCCCGCGCTGGCCTTTGGTGAAGCGGATGACCACTTGGCTAATCGCCCCGCCCGCTGCTGCCCCGATAAAGACCAAGAACAGCCAAATGCCTACGATCCCTGCCAGAAACGCGCCCACCGCAGAAAGCACAGCGGTGATCCCCACCAGCTTGACGTAATAGAGCGCGTCGGCGTTGAAGAACGCATTTTCGCGCTGGCGGACGCACTGCTCACAGCGATAGCCCACGGGGGTATGCACGGCACACTTGGCACACATCAAACGGCCACAGTTGTTGCACCGCAGGCCAGTTTCGGTGGTGGGATGTACTTGGCAATAGGTATTGCCGCGTTCGTCCACCACATCTTTGACTTCAATCGGCGGGTTGCCGAAGGTCTTTGGGGTTGTACTGGTGTTCATGGGGTATCTTTAGCATCCTTATGATTCAGTGAAAAAACCAGTTCGTCAGGGGTGGCGCGCAATGGCACACGCGGCTCTAGCCGATCTAACAGCGAGCGATAGAAGTAGTTCTGATCGCGCATCCGCACAAAGCGCCCCATATGTTCGCTTACACGGATCAATACGCAATCGTGGGCTTCAATGGCGCACAGTTCAACGCCATCTAAAATAACGGTGGCGTGGCTTTCCCGCTCCGCAGAAACCACCACCTGTACGGTTGCGCCTTCGCTCAACACAATCGGGCGATCCATACTCAAGTGCGGCGCCACTGGCACAATCAAGATGTTCCGCAGTTCCGGCGGCAAGATCGGCCCGCCAGCCGCCAACGCATAGGCCGTAGAGCCTGTGGCGGTTGCCACAATCAGGGCGTCGGCGTGATAAGTGGTTGCCCAATGACGGTCAATGTAGACCTGTAACAGCACCGTGCCAATGGCGCGGTTGCGGTTGATGACCACATCATTCAGCGCGTGACCTTCGCCTAGCACGGTTTCGCCGCGCATCACAGTGGCATGGAGCATCATCCGTTGCTCTACCCAGTAATCGCCTTGCAAGAGCGGGGCAAGGTATTGCCCCCATGCTTCAGGCGGGTTGATTTCTGGCAAGAAGCCTAAATAGCCCATATTGATCCCCAACACGGGCAACTGATGCGGCGCAGCGGCACGGGCGGCGCGTAACATTGCCCCATCGCCCCCAATGGCAATCAGCAAGTCGGCAGTATCTTGCAGGGCTTGGGAATCCCCAAGGCCATCTTGCAACCACGTTGCAACACCGCCAGCCTCTAGGGAGCGCATTACGGCTTCAGCAACGGGGTAGGTTTCAGGGCGGCGGGCGTGGGCAATCACCCCAACGCGCTTTAATGCTGTGTTGACCAATATCGAATCTCCTCAAGTCGTTCTGCTTAACTTTAGCGTGTTGCGGCCATTCCAGAAAGGTGAGCCTGCCTGCCGCAATAGATTAACCCCCCACAGCAGTCGAGTTAAGGTCGTTTCGATTTAACATTCACTTAACAGTTTTGCAGATGAACTTAACATCCCCAGTAGACTTCGTTAACGTGAGCGGGTTAGCATCTATATTGCCGCAAGGCACCGCAAGCGCAAGATTTAGTCCACTCTTTTCAAGGAGAAGCTGTACATATGAAGAACCGCGTTTTGGCTCTCTTGGCCGTATTGATGCTCGTCCTCCCATTCGTGGGCGTGATGGCTCAAGATCAAACCATCGTCGAAATTGCCGCTGGTAACGAAGATTTTTCCACCCTCGTAGCTGCTGTGACGGCTGCTGGCTTGGCCGAAACCCTCAGCGGCGGTGAATTCACCGTCTTCGCCCCAACCAACGAAGCCTTTGATGCTTTGTTCGCAGCCACTGGCTTGACCGTTGAAGACTTGGTTGCCAACACTGACTTGCTCACCACCGTGTTGACCTACCACGTCGTAGCAGGCACCGTATTGAGCACTGACTTGGTTGCCGGCGAAGTAGCCTCCGTTGAAGGTTCTCCTTTGACTGTTCACATTGACGACATGGGCGTCATGATTGACCAAGCTAACGTTGTCACCGCAGACATCGTGGCTTCCAACGGCGTGATCCACGTCATTGACAGCGTTTTGTTGACCCTCCCTGTGGACCCCGCTACCGTGTCTGGCGACATTGCTGCTGCGGGTTCTTCCACCGTATTCCCGTTGCTTGAACGCTTGAAGGACGAGTTTGAAACCGCTGGCTACGCTGGCACGCTCGCCATTGACAGCATCGGCACCGGTGGTGGTTTCGAGCGTTTCTGCACCGAAGGCGCCAGCGACATTGCTAACGCTTCCCGTGCGATCCGTGACAACGAAATTGAAGCCTGTACCGCGATTGAACGTGAACCGATTGAATTCCGCCTTGGCACCGACGCCTTGGCGATTGTAGTTTCCAGCGAAAATGACTTCCTCGAAGACGTGACCCTTGCCGAACTTGCTTTGATCTTCGGCGAAGCCACCAACTGGAGCGATGTCAACAGCAGCTGGCCGGCTGAACCGATCCAACGCTTCGTCCCCGATGATGCTTCTGGCACGTTCGACTACTTTGTTGAAGTCGTGTTTGAAGAAGATCCAGAGCCGATCCGCAGCGTAAACCCAACCCAATCGTCCGACGACAATGTGTTGGTTCAGGGTGTACAAAG
This sequence comes from Phototrophicaceae bacterium, assembly GCA_049318725.1. Classification (GTDB taxonomy): domain Bacteria; phylum Chloroflexota; class Anaerolineae; order Aggregatilineales; family Phototrophicaceae; genus CAIRDJ01. The sequence goes on from JBMOFU010000165.1 coordinate 2,939, forward strand.
CAGCCCATACGCCATTGGCTTCTTTGGCTATGCTTACTACCAAGAAAACGATGATGTTCTCCGCGCTATCGCCATCGAAGGCGTAGAGCCAACCGCTGAAGCCGTAGACGCCGCTGAATACCCGCTTGCCCGCCCATTGTTTGTGTACAGCACCGCTTCAATCATCGCTGAGAAGCCGCAAGTCGGTTCCTTCTTGGCCTTTGCTTTGAGCGATGTCAACGCTTACATCGGCGACGTAGGTTACTTCAACGCCTCTGCTGCTTCACTGTATGAGGCCAAGCTCGCCCTTATCGGCGCGATGTTGGGCATGTAATTTTGGCACTTGTGCCACTAAAGTTTTAAGGCTTCTATAAGGAAAGCGGCGCACCCCTTGCGCCGCTTTCCTTATCTGTCATAATCGCCAACTTAGGTGTTCTTGCGGCTTGTTGTTCCCCCGTCCCGCTGGCGCCGACTTGGTTAGACCCACTGGAGGAAAGGTTTCGATGACTGCTAACGCGCAACTAGGTGCTACCCCTTTAGAACGTGCGCTTGGACGTTCCAGTAAACTGGAAAATGTTTCAACCCTGTATAAACGTTCGCGGTTTGGCGAAGATGTCATCCGTGCCGTGCTGTTATTCTGCGGTGTGGTTTCGATCTTCACCACACTGGCAATTGTGTTCATCTTGGGGCGGGAATCGCTCTTGTTCCTCAGTGCCGAAGCATGGCTACCGAACAAGATTCCGGTTGTTGCCGAAGGCGCGCCCACCTTTGAGGTCGGTAGCGACGCCATTGCCGCCACTGACGATTTTATCGCCATCAATTTCGTCAACGACGACCAACGCCGCGCCTACCTGCCGGGGCGCTTCGTCCAACTCAACACCGAAATTATGTCCATCACTGCCCGCACCGATGAGGGGATCACCGTAGAACGTGGCTTACGAGACACCGACGCCCGTCTACACAACCCCGGCACCCCCATTTTGCCGATGGTCGAAGAACAGATTAAAACCCTCAATGCCCTTTCCAATACACCAGAGTCGGTCAACCTCACCGCAGAACCGCCCGTCTATTGGGATCGTCTGGCGCTAGATGAAGAGTTCCTTGGCGAATATGCCGTAGGCGACCGCATCCGCTTGGGGGTGAGCAATGAAACCATGCGGATCAGCGCCATTGAGGACAACTTCTTGGTCGTGGAACGTGGCGTAGAAGACATCCCCCCCCAGCGTCACGCAGAAGATGAAACGATTGGCACGCCAGACGCCGTGCGCGTGAGTGAGTTTTTCACCAACACCACATGGTCGCCGACGCTCGGTGAATTTGGGATTTTGCCGCTGGTGACTTCTACGTTGACCACCAGCGCCATTGCCATGCTGGTTGCCATCCCGTTAGGGTTGGGCGCGGCGGTCTACCTCAGCGAATATGCGCGCCCACAACTGCGCCGCACCCTGAAGCCGATCCTAGAGATTTTGGCCGGCGTGCCGACGGTGGTGTATGGCTACTTTGCAATCAAGGCAATGACGCCCTTCTTGCAGAGTATCGGCGCTGTGCCGCAAGAAAACGTCGCCAATATGCTCTCTGCCGGCTTGGTGATGGGGATCATGATCGTCCCGACCATTAGCTCGATGAGCGAAGACGCCCTCAGCGCTGTGCCGCGCCATTTGCGCGAAGCGTCTTATGGCTTGGGCGGCACACGGCTTGAAACCACTGCCAAAGTCGTCATCCCTGCCGCCCTTTCGGGGATTTTGGCCTCGTTCATTGTTGGGATTTCACGCGCAGTCGGCGAAACGATGATTGTCGCCATCGCCGCAGGTGGGCGCCCCAACTTCACCTTTGACCCACGCCAAGATGCCGAAACCATGACCGGCCACATCGTCCGCATCAGCAAGGGCGACCTGCCCTACGACTCGGTGCAATACAACAGCATCTTTGCCATCGGCATTACCCTATTTGTGCTGACGCTGACGCTGAACATCATCAGCGGTTGGATTGTGCGTCGCTACCGGGAGGTCTACTAAGCCATGCGTTCAATACTCCGTTTAAGTGACGAACAATATAAGGCAACACTCGGCTGGCGGCACATTGTCGGCACGATTTATGAAAACCTGTATCGCTTCTCTTTGGTGATTGCGTTTGCAGCCCTGCTGATTTTGTTGATCCAGATTTCTAGCCAAGCCATCGGCCCGGTGCTGTTCGTGCCGCTTAACCCGGTTGAGGGGCTGGCAGACTTACCGCTGAATGAACTGAGCGAAGACGAACTAGCAACCATCATCGTCCGTGAGCTAGACAGCGGCGTGGTGAACGTGGTGCGTGACCAACTCGGTTCAGTAGAGGGCGCAGAATTTTTGAGCGTGCCGCTGGCACAATCTTTGCCGCGCCGTCAACTGCCAGAGGGCATCAGCCGCGATGATGCACAAACCCTCACCTACGGCGAACTCACCAGCGCCCAAATCGCCGAACTGCTGGCGCTGAACCGCAACCGCGCCCAACTGACAGAGATCATCGAGAAGCAGGTGATCGGTGAAGATGTCATCCTAGAGTGGGCTTGGTACCCGTGGGTCTTTAACCGCGATTTGGTCTACAACGAATCTGCCCTTGAACTGGGTGGAGAGTTAGCGCGTGGGATTTTGCGCGAAGTGCCAGACATCTTCACTGCTGAAGACCTTGCCCCCGGCCTAGAGCCGATCATCGGTGCAGAAAACTCCCCGACAGTGGCGGCAGATTACTTCCGCCTACAAGAACTGTTCTTCACCTATGAAGATTGGGACATTGATCGGCGTCGCGTGCTTGCCAGCGGCAGCCTAACGTCAGATGGCCGCTCTAGCTTCACCGCGCAAGACGTGACCCGCCGCGTGTCGCGTGACCTCATCCCAGACATCCAACAAGTGGTAGAAGCGGCTGGCGTGCCAGCCTTTGCCGCCGCGCAAATTGCGACATCCTTCGCGCCAGAAATTGCTGCAACCCGCGACGGAAAACTAACCGAACTCAGCGGCACCCTCCCGCGTGACCTGTTGAGTTCCTTAATGGCGCCGAACTTTGCCACACGGCTCCGCAATGGGGAATACAACGGCGCAACCATTGAGTTCCGTTCTTGGCTGACGTGGGGCTTTGTGACCGAACGCGGCCAAAACAGCACCCCAGAGCTTGCCAGCATCCGCGTGGCGGCACTCGGTTCCATCTGGTTAGTGAGCATCTGTATCTTGGTGGCCTTCCCGCTAGGGGTTGGCGCAGCCATCTACCTAGAAGAATATGCCAGCGACAATTGGCTGAACAACCTGATCGAAACCAACATCCGCAACTTGTCTGGCGTGCCTTCCATCATCTATGGGCTGTTAGGGCTGGCGGTATTCGTGCGGGCGTTTGGGTTTTTCACCAGTGGGGAAGTGTTCGGCTCTGATTCAGAAAACGGGCGCACGATCATTTCTGCCGGATTCACGCTGGCGTTGTTGATCTTGCCGGTGATTATCATCAACAGTCAAGAAGCCTTGCGTGCTGTGCCTAGCACCATCCGCGAAGCGTCTTATGGGTTGGGCGGCACCAAGTGGCAAACGATTTGGCGGCAAGTGTTGCCCGCCGCTGTGCCGGGCATTTTGACCGGAACGATTTTGTCGTTAAGCCGCGCCGTCGGTGAAGCCGGCCCCTTGTTGGTCGTTGGCGCGTCTACCGCAATTTCGGCTGACCCCAACCTGTTCAGCGGCTTTACCGCTGTGCCAATTCAGATTTACAACTGGACGGAAGATTCGCGCCCAGAGTACCAGCACCTTGCCGCCGCTGCGATTGTGGTGCTGCTCATCATCTTGATTGCCATGAACACGGTTGCCATTACCCTGCGTAATCGTTACAGCAAGCAACTTGCCTAAACTCACCGAAAGGATGCAGCGATGAACTACACCTCCACCCCTTCCAGTGCGCCGACCAGTAACGCCGTTATTGGCAGCAGCACCCCCGCCGTTGAACTGCGCGACGTGCGCGTTTACTATGGCGATTATATGGCAGTGCAAAATATCTTCATCCCAGTGGCAGAAAAGAAGATTACTGCCTTCATTGGGCCTTCCGGCTGCGGCAAAAGCACCGTGTTGCGCTCCATCAACCGCATGAACGACCTCATCCCCGGCGCCCGCGTCACGGGGGAGGTGATCTATCACGGCCAAAACCTGTACGCTGACCAAGTTGACCCGGTAGAAATCCGCCGCCGTATTGGGATGGTGTTCCAGAAGCCGAACCCGTTCCCCAAGAGCATCTACGACAATATCGCCTACGGCCCCCGCATCATGGGTGTGAACGACAAGGCCATTCTGGACGAAATCGTAGAGAGCAGCCTTAAGGGTGCGGTGCTGTGGGATGAAGTCAAGGACAAGCTCACCAAGAGCGGCATGGCGCTTTCTGGCGGCCAGCAACAACGCTTGTGCATCGCCCGCACGCTGGCAACCGAGCCAGACGTGATCTTGATGGATGAGCCGTGCGCGTCGCTTGACCCCATCGCCACCCAAAAGATCGAAGAACTGATGCTGGAACTGGCACAGAATTACACCATCATCATTGTGACCCACAACATGCAGCAAGCCGTACGTGTGAGCGACTTCACCGCCTTCTACAGCGTCCGTAAGAAGCAAACGCCCGACGGCACCAGCGAAACCCGTTGGGGTGAATTGGTCGAGTTTGGGGCAACCTCTAAGTTGTTTGAAGACCCGGAAAAAGAAGAAACTGCCGATTACATCTCTGGCCGTTTCGGTTAAACCCCGCGTTATCCCGCACAGGATCGTTGTAGGGGGATGGCGCGCCATCCCCCTACACATTACAACGTTGTCCCCCCTGCGTTTGATGCAATCGGCCTAGCGCCCCACCCAAAGACATGATAGATTCTGCCCCATGCGCTATGATGGGGAACCATTCACGATCACCACGAGGGAATACAATGATGCGCTATAAATTGCTTGGGCAAAGCGGCTTGCGCGTGAGCGAACTCGCGCTAGGGACAATGACCTTCGGCACCGATTGGGGCTGGGGCGCAGACAAAGACACTTCGCGCCAAATCTTCGATGCCTATGTTGCGGCGGGCGGCAACTTCATAGATACCGCCTGCAACTACACCAACGGCACGTCAGAGCGTTTTGTCGGGGAATTCATCCATGACCAGCGTGAACAATTCGTCGTGGCGACCAAGTTCACGCTCAACACACAGGCCAACAACATCAATGCGGGCGGGAACCACCGCCGCAATATCATGCGCTCGGTAGAAGATAGCCTCAATCGCCTCAATACTGACTACATTGACCTGTACTACCTGCATGTGTGGGATTTCACCATCCGCCCCGAAGAAGCGCTACGTGCGCTGGATGACTTGGTACAGCAGGGCAAAATTATGTATGCAGGCATCAGCGACACGCCCGCATGGATTGTGTCGCGCATGAACACCATTGCTGAACTGCGCGGATGGTCGCCGTTGGTGGCGATGCAGGTTGAATATAGCTTGATCCAGCGCGATGTGGAGCGCGAACTTGTACCAATGGCCGAAGCCTTTGGCATGAGCGTGCTGGCGTGGGGGATTTTGGGCGGCGGCGCGTTGACCGGCAAGTTCATCAACGGCACGCCAGAAGAAGCCACTCGCCTCAAGGCTGGGGATGCCCGCCTCAGCGAACGGAACATGGCAATTGCCGCAGCAGTGGTGGCCGTCGCTGATGAAATCAACGTGACGCCTTCCCAAGTCGCCATTGCTTGGCTCCAATCCCGCCCGTCGGTGATCTCGATTTTGGGCGCACGGCAAGGCGCGCAAATTGCTGATAACCTTGCTGCCGTGACCGTAACGCTCAATGCCGAAAATATCGCACGCTTAGAGGCCATCAGCGCCATTGATCTAGGCTTCCCGCACGACTTCATCAACCGTGAGGCCATCCAAAAGCTGATTTTTGGCGACCACGCCGCCCGACTTACACAACGGCGCAAACCCCTATAAAATAGGGCTTCTTTATCATCACTCACCTTACGCAGACCGTTAGCAAGAGACTGTTACACCCCGTTTCACGGGCGACACAGGTGTCGCCCCTACAATCCATGACCTGTAGGGACGAGGCCTGCCTCGTCCCTGGACTTTGGCTCTTTTAAGGAGGTTGCAGCTACGCTACAGGCT
>JBMOFU010000166.1:0-8999 GCA_049318725.1 Phototrophicaceae bacterium
GCGCCAGCGACAGAAACCGTCACGACAGCGGGGTTGATGTAGTGCGCCGCCGCCTGCTGGAGCGATTCCAGCGTGCAGGCTTGGATCATTTCGGGGTAGTTGAGCAGGTAATCTAGCCCAAGCTGATACGATTCCATGCGGGCAATCGAAGCGGCAATGCCTTCATTGCTTTCTAGGCGCAAGGGTAAGCCGCCCACATAGTTCAACTTTACGTCTTCGAGTTCTTCGGCGGTGACGGGTTCTTCAACAATCCGACGGAACTCCTCAACGATGGCTTCGACAGCTTCTTCTACGTCATCTGGGCTGACACCCGCGTAGGCCGCCCACGCACCGGGGCCGTGACCGCCTTCAATGCTGCTGCGGCTGTGATAGGCCAAGCCTTTTTCCTCGCGGACGACATCGCCAATGCGCCCCATCATGCCGAACTCGCCCAAGACACTGTTGGCAAGCACGGCAGGGATGTAATCTGCCTCATGGCGCGCAGGGCCTGCGAAGCCCATCACAATATCGGATTGGCTTTTGCCCGTCACATGCCGATGCACGCGCTTGGGCGTAGTCGGTACAGGCGCGGCAGGCGATGGCAAGATGCTCGGCTGGTCGGGGTTTGACCAGTCGCTAAACCAGCCGCGCACGACCTCCAGCGCTTCAGCGGCCTTGATATTGCCGACGATGACAAGGTGCATTTGCTTGGGGCCGAACAGCTTGCGGTGATAGTCGTGCAGGTCATCGAGCGTGATGGCCGCCACGCTCTCTAGTGTCCCCATCGTGGTCGCGTGGTGCGGATGCCCCTCTGGGTAGAGCGTTTCGACAAAGCCGCGCCGCGCAAGGTAGGATGTATCCTGTTGATAGTAGTTCAATACGGTCAGCGTTTCGCCGCGTAGCCGTTCGATCTGCGCTTCGGGGAAGGTCGGGTAGCGCAAAACATCGGCCAGCAGTTCCACCAGCACGGGCAAATCTTCTGCCAAGCCTTTGCCGTCAAAGCCCACACTGTAGCGGTTGGCCTCCACTTCTAAATCTGCCCCGATGCTTTCGAGCTGGTCAGACAGCGCTTCAAAGCTGCGGTTTTGCGTGCCGCGCATCACTGCGCCGGCGGTCATGGTCGCCAGCCCGCGCCGATCTGCACGCTCATAGACCGCGCCGCCAGCGAATTCGCCAGTCAAGACCACCGACTGCACCGCTGGATTTTCGTAAACCAACACCGTTATGCCGTTGTCCAGCGTGTGGCGGACAATATTTTCTGAGGACGGGATGCTGTGGCTTAGGGTTGGCATGGGTTACTCTTGTCCTCCACTAGGGATCAAATGGCCGACAACGCGGTTGCTGGCGCGCAAGTAGCGCCGTGCGGCGTCTAAAATCTCGTCAAGCGTGACCGCCTCTAGGCGATGGGGGTAATCTACCACCCACTTAAAGCTGTCGCGGTTTTCTGCGCGTGCCAGCGCAAAGGCTTGCGATGAACTGCGCTCCATGCTGTAGGCATAAGCCGCGCGCACTTGCTTCTTGGCACGGGCGAGTTCAGCTTCAGTAACGCCTTCGTCCAGCACACGGGCAATCACCGCGTCAAAGGCGGCTTCGGCCTCTTGCGGGGTGCGGCCATCGCGCAGGAACAGGGTAATGCTGTACAGGAACGGGTCGAGGCTATCGCTTTGCCCACCGCTAATGCTGGCGGCGATTTCGCTCTCCACCAGCGCTTTATACAGGCGTGTGGTGTTGTTGCCAATGCCGCCGCCCGGCCCGGTGAGGATGCTGTCTAGCATCTTGACCGCGAACCAGTCGCGGTGGGTGGCGGGGGGGACGTGATAAGAAATCTCGACAAAGGCGTTGTTGCTTGGGCGGTTGACCGTCACGCGCCGTTCGCCCTGTTGAGCGGGTTCGGGGCGGCTGAACAGCTTGGGCAACGTGCCTGCGGGGATGGTTTCGTAGTATTCGCGGATTTTCTTGAGCATTTCTGACGTGTCAAACGCGCCGACGGCCACGCCAATAGCGTTATTGGGCATATAGTGGGCGCGGTAGTGGCCGTAAAGGTCATCGCGGGTCATGGTTTGCAGGTCGGTTAAATCCCCGATGATGCTGTGGTGGTAGCCATGCACGCGGAAGGCCGCCGCGTTGACTTCTTCGCCAAGCCAGTACAGCGGGTAGTTTTCGCTCCCTTGCCGCTCAGAGATAATCACCGTCCGTTCAGATTCAACTTCGCTTTTCTCGAAGGTGGCGTTGACCATGCGGTCGGCTTCAAGGTCAAGGGCAAAGTCAATCTTGTCGGCGGGGAGCTTTTCATAGTAGGCGGTGTAATCGTAAGAGGTGAAGGCGTTCCACTCGCCGCCTAAGCGGTCAATTTCGCGGTCTAAGATGCTGGCCGGGTACTTTTCCGTCCCCTTGAACATCATATGTTCTACCCAGTGGCTCACGCCGGTTTGCCCGGTGCGCTCGTTGCGGCTGCCCACACGGTACAACACGACCCACGTAATCAGCGGGGCGCTGTGAACCTCTTGCAGCAAGACGGTCATGCCGTTTGCTAGGGTATGTTTGGTAATTTCGCTCAACGGGAATTCCTTTCAAGAGTGTGGCCGTTTTGCTGTACGGGCGCAATAAATCACGCCCTGACGTAGCGTTTATTATAAAGCAGATGTCTAAAAGTTACGTTAGCGATTCGCGGCAGAGAATGGCAGGTTATTGGCTGTAGGTGGCGCCAAAGACCTCCGTCATCAGTTGGCCGAGTAGCGCACGGTTCGGGACGAGAACTTGCGCGCCCGCCGCTGTGGTGTAGTTGCTCACATAGCGCTGGTCAATCACGCCTGTGGTGATGTTTTCCCGCGGGACATCCTTCACGAACAGCAACAGTTGAATCATCTGGTCAATGGTCAGGCCAGTGGCGACATTCTGCTGAAAGTCTGTATAGAGCGATGGCGACTGGACGATCATCTGTGCCAACACACCCGGCTGCAACAGTTTTTCCCGCACGGCATACAAGACCTGTTGTTGCCGCTCTGCCCGCTGGAAGTCGCTACTACCGTGACGGGTGCGGGCGAACTTGAGCGCAAGATCGCCGTTGAGCAGGTGCGTGCCGGGCGCAAGGTAAAACGGATCATAGCCGTAGTACATATTCGGGTAGGTTGGGTCATTGAGCGTGTAATTGAGGGTGATTTCGATGCCACCGAGGTAGTCTATGAACTTGATAAACCCGTTAAAGTCTACCGCCACAAATTCATTGACACGAATGCCGAGGTTGTTCTGCACGGTTTCCATTGCCAGCGTTGGCCCATAGCCGGCCCGCTGGACTTCACCCAACACCATTGGGGAATTGATCCGTTGCAGTTCGGCGTAGCCTGCCACAGGCACATACAGGTCACGCGGGATGCTCAAGATGCCAACTGTGTTGGTGCTTGGGTCTAGGCTGACCAACATAATCGTATCGGTGCGGTACTGAAGGCCAGTTTCCCCTGTACGGCGGTCTAGCCCCATCAATAGCACCGTAAAGCGAGATTCCCCATCCCACGGCTGGATAACGATCTCTTGGCCGTTTTCGAGGACTAAGCGCGACCCCGCCACTAGGCTTAAATCCACGCCGCTGTAATCTTGGCGGACGCGCACAGGGGTCGGCAAATCAAAGACGGCTGTGGGGGCAAGGGCAACGGCTGTTGGCTCTAACGGGATGAAGACAAATACAGCGGCAATTGCGCTAATCACGGCAATCAGGCCGACAAAGCCCGCTGCCAGAATGACCAGTACCCAGTCGCTGCGCTTGAGCCGCCTGCCGGATTTAGCAGGGACGGTCATCACGGGTTTTAGGCCGGGCGGCGGTGGGATCGTTGGGGTGGGTTTGAGCTTTTGATCCATAACGTCGCTGTCATCTCTCATATGGGGCGGATATAATCAAAGCATGGTCGTGGGGGCAAACACACGCCCCAATGTAAGTATAGGGTGGATGTGAAAGATGCGTCAATGGCGCTTGATCTACGATTCGCCAATGAACGGCGCGGCGAATATGGCCGCCGATGAAGCGATTTTGCAGGCCGTTGCACAGGGGGCTTCCCCGCCGACGTTGCGCTTGTATGGCTGGGAACCGTTTTGCCTGTCCTTAGGCTACGGCCAAAGCCTGAAAGATGTTGACCTTGCCGCGCTAGAGGCTCGCGGCTGGAATCTGGTGCGGCGGCCTACAGGCGGGCGGGCGATCTTGCACGGCGACGAACTGACCTACAGTGTGGCACTCCCCGCTGACCACCCGCTTGCACAGGGCGCAATCTTAGACAGCTATCTGCGCTTGAGTGCGGCGCTGTTGCAGGCAATGACCGCACTGGGCGCAAGCGTGACCGCTGACCCGGACGGCGCGCCGGGCGGGGCAAAGGGCGCTGTGTGCTTTGAGGTGCCTTCCCGCTATGAAATCACCTTTGGCGGCAAAAAGTTGATCGGCAGCGCGCAAGTTCGCAAGCACGGCGGGATGCTGCAACACGGGACGATCCCGCTATGGGGCGATATTGGCCGCATCTGCGATGTGCTGTGTTATGCCACTGACGCAGAGCGTGCCGCCGCCCGTCAACTCGTCGGTGAGCGTGCCACCACGCTAGAATCGGCGGGGGTATGGGTAACGTGGGAGGCCGCCGCTGCCGCGCTGGTTGATGGGTTTGCCGCCACGCTAGATATTGACCTGATCCAAGATGGCCTCACCCCCGCTGAACTCGCCCGCGCTGACGAACTCTACCGTGAGGTGTACAGCACCGACGCATGGAACCACAAACGCTAATCTATGGGTTGGATTTCACCAGCGCGCCAAGCCGCCGCAAGCCGTTGGTGCTGGTGCAGTGCCGCTATCACGCCGCTACGCTCACGCTCACCGAGATCACGCCCCTAGCAACGTTCAGCGGGCTAGAGGCTTGGCTCCACGCGGGCGAATGGGTAGCCGGTCTGGATTTCCCGTTTGGGCAACCGCGTGCGCTGGCTGAAGCCTTGCAGTTGCCGCTAGACTGGACGGGATTTGTGAGCGTCATCGCCCAAATGAGCAAACCCGAATGGGTGGCACGGGTCAACCGCTTTGCCCAAGCCCAACCCACCGGACAAAAACGGCTGTTCCGCCCCACAGACCGCCATACCCACGCCCAAAGCCCAATGAACATGCACTACATCCCAACCGGAAAGATGTTCTATGAGGGGGCTACACGGCTGTTGCACAGCCCAGTGTCGGTGATCCCCAACCGCCCGACCCCAGACCCGCGCATCGTGTTTGAAGCCTATCCCGCGCTCACCGTGCGGCAACTGTTGGGGCGCGGGGCAGGCTATAAAAGCGACAACGCCCAAGATCAAACCGAAGGCGCAACCGCTCAACGCCGCCGCTTACTCGAACGCTTGGCTGAACAGTGCCAGCCGCGCTATGGGTTCGCGCTCGACGTGCCGCCCATATTTGTGCCTTTACTGCTCAATGACCCCACTGGAGACACACTCGACGCGCTGATTTGCGCGGTTCAGGCACTTTGGGCGTATAATCAAGAGAACTATGGTATTCCCAAAACTATTGATCCTCTGGAAGGCTGGATTATCTGCCCGGAGTAACCCTGCATGAGTAACCTGCGTCAGCTTCCACTGTTTGGCAACGAGCCGCAAAAAGAACTCGACCTCACCCGCTACACCCCCATCAAATACACGTTGCCGCTCTTTGAGCAACATTTATGGGGCGAGGGCAAAACCGAACACACTATCAAGGCGTTTTTGGGTGATATTGCGCTGTTCACCGAGTACGTTAACCCAGAAATTCCGGTGGGCAACTTTCAAACCCGCCACCTTGAGCAGTTCCTCAACTGGATGGAAAATGAGCGCGGGGTGCCATGCAGCCGCAAAACCTATGCGCGCCGTGTGACCACGCTCAAGGTGTTTTTCAAGTGGTTACGGCAGATTGACGCCATCGGCCATGATCCGGCAAAGGCCGTCGTCCAGCGCAGCGGAGAAGCGCCGCTGTCTTACGCGCTCAACCCGCTTGAAGTGCGGCGCGTGATAGCTTTTGCCCAAGCGATGAAGCGCAAAAAGGGCGACCTTGATACCCGCCCAGAAACGCTGTTCCGCCTGCTGCTCGATACTGGGATCAAGAAGAACGAAGCGATGCGGCTCACCGTGGCAGACATCCACCGTGAAGATGCCCAACACCCCTACGTGCATGTTCATCAAACCGCGCAGAACGTCTACAAAGAGCGCAAACTGACGATTGACCCTAGTTGGCTGACGCTCTTTGACCTGTATTGCACGCAATACGACATCAAAAACGCGATCTTCACCTGTACTGCCCGCAACCTAGAGTACATCCTTGCTGACCTGTCCGTTGGGGCAGGGCTAGAGGTGCAAATCTCGTTTGAGATCATGCGCTGGACGACTGCCGTCCGTGATGCCCGCTCTGGTGTAGATGAGAACTTAATCCGAGAGAAGTTGGGGTTGAGCCGCATTAGCTGGACGGAAACCAGCCGCAAGATCGAGCGCTTGCTTGAAGGCCAGTACAACACATCACGATAGGGTTGCCCCGTTTTTGTCCGTAGGGGCGCAATATATTGCGCCCCTACCCGATTTTCTACGAATCTTTTACGCCCAGATATAACACATTCTGACAAAAATGTGATAGAATATTAGTTCTAGCATAAAAACGAGGAGGGCAAGCGATGAGCTTCCAGCAGTTAATTCTGGTCGGCAATGTTGGGCGTGACCCCGAATTGCGCTACACCAACACTGGCACCGCCGTGACCGATTTTTCAGTGGCGGTGAGCCGTTTCACGGGCAAAGACGCCAGCGGCAAATCCCAAGAGATCACCACATGGTATAAGGTCACTTGCTGGAACCGTGAGGCAGAAATCGCCGCAGAGTTCGTCAAAAAGGGGCGGCAGGTGATGATTGTCTCTGGGCGGATTGAGGCGTCGCATTATGTGGGCAAAGACGGCCAAACCCGCACCTCATTGGATGTCACCGCAGACCGTGTGGTCTTGTTGGCAAACCGTGAAGGCGGCGCGGCGGGCAACATGGGCGGCGGTGGCTATGATGCCGCCAGCGGCGGGTACCCGGCAGAAAACGACTTTTCCCCGCCACGTAACCCCGGCGATATTCCGTTTTAACGTCAACACCACAGGGGCATGGCGCGCCATGCCCCTACACGGATTCCGCCGCCCGCGCCAGATTCAACGCCAGCAACGCGGTGAGCATCGCCCGATTGTGCCAGTAGGAGACGCCCGACTTCCGCCGTGAGATGCACGCCCACGCCCGAATTGAAAGCACCCTTGCAGAACTCACCGGACGCCACCGCTTGCGCTATCGCGGCTGGCAGCAAGGCAATCTTCAGGTCGCTTTCATCGCCGTAGCGGTCAATCTCAAGCGCTTGCTTCGTCACTTGGCCGCCCAGACTGCAAACATAACCTTGTTCTGTGCCGCCTGAGTCCTATTTTTTTCAACACCGTCACACCGGTGCCTCCTTACATGAAGATCATTTTGCGCTTTGATGACCTATCCTATTTTGATGTGATTGCCCTATGGGGGGGAAGATTATGCACAAACATGGGGTGATAATCGCCTGTATACTGTTGACGTTGGGCGTGGGGTCAACGCACGCCCAAGAACCCATCACCCAAACCGACTTTGACCAGATCAGCACGATAGTCAGCGCCAGCCAGAATGACCCCTACGCCTTTCTGTTTGATTTGGCCGCAACGGGCAGCCTCCCCAACGGGAGCCTTGCACTACAGGTCAACGGGCAAGGGCAAGTGGCGCCCAATAACGGCGGATTCAGTGTAGCGGGCAACGGTCAATTGACGATCAACGGTGTGGTGACGCCGTTTGCGCTAGAAATGCGCGTCTTAGATCAATGGATTTACACGCAGCTGGTCAACCCGCAAAGCGGCGCAGATACCGGCTGGTTGGCCTTCAATGTGGCTGACGCCAGCTATATCAGCGCCCAAAGCGCCGCGTTACTGATTCGCGGGGTGGCGGGCAACCTTGCCGCTCAAATTGGGATTACAGTAGACCCGTCTGCCATCACCGACGAGAACGCTCAACGGCTAGGGCAAGCCGTGCGCGGGATGCAGGTGTTACCGCTGTTGGGGGTGGCACGGCTGGCACCCACCCCGCCCACGCAAAGCTATCTGTATCGGCTAGAGGTGCCAGCGTTGGTCGCGTCGCCGTCATTTTTAGCGTTGATGAACGTGCTGATTAACGATATTGGCGTTTCGATGGGGTTGCCGCCCGCCAATGCCGATGAATTGGGCTTGCTCACCAACGGGCTGGCGGGGGCATTGCAGGGGTCGGTGGTCAACATCCAGCAGACGCTTAACAACGACGTGGGGCGGGTGGGGGCGTCCAGCGCCGCCGTCACATTGACCTTGCCCGCCACGCTCGTCAGCCCAGAAAACACGCAACCGCCAACGCTCAACGCCACACTGAACGTCCAGTTGGGCAATTACGGCCAAGCCGTGAGCATCCTCCCGCCCGACAGCCCGCGTGTAGTCACGCGCAGCTTGTTCCAGTACGCCTTTACTGGGCAAGCCGACCCAATCCCCACGCCGACCCGCGTGATTCCGGTGGTCGTGCTGCCGCCCGCCAGCGGATCGTTAGCCGTTGGGCAAGTGGTGCAAGGCACACTCCAAAGCAATCAAACGCTGGTGTTTGATGTCCCCGTTGAGGCCAACCAGACCTTGAGCATTTTTGCCCGTCGCCTTGCAGATGCCCCCGCCGACCTTGATCTACGCCTCACGCTCTATAATCCAGAAGGGCAACAGCTTGCCACCAACGACGATCACGGCAGCGCTGCCCCCGGGCTAGGCCGCACCGACGCCGCGCTGATTGATGTCACCTTTCAGCGGGCGGGGGTATTCAAGGTCAGCGTCAGCGCGTGGTTTGGCGTCAGCGGCGGCTATGAGGTGGGCGTAGCGGTGCGGCCATAAAACGCCGCCCACCGATATTAAACCTACTCTGACTGCTCGCGGACGCCCCAGAGGGTCGTCCCTACACAACCGTTGTGACCTGTAGGGACGTGCCACTGGCGCGTC
>JBMOFU010000167.1:0-8966 GCA_049318725.1 Phototrophicaceae bacterium
ACCTGCCCATTGAGCAAATAGGCCACTGCCCATGAGGACGGCAACATCATCAGCCATGCAAAGCCGATCACCACTGGAACATGGGCGACTTGGGGTTGAAGTGCATTGGTGTAGTCATAAGCACCAAACGGGAAATTGGTGCTGCTGCCCATCCATTCCACCAACAGGGTGAGGGTCACAACGCTGGCGGCAGTGAGCAGTCCGCGTTGGATGCCCCATGCCCGCGCTAAAATAAACGTGACAAGGCCAGCTTGCAGTAACGTCGTGGCGTTCACCCCCCACACAATGGCAATCTGCTCGCCCCATACCCAACGGATAATAGGCAAGGTAATCATGGATAGCACCCAAACCCCCATAAAGGCGTAGGTGGGGTAGTCCGTGCGGGAAAGCTGAAAATCTAGTCTATGAAGGGTACTTGTATGTGTGGTCATTTTTTAGCGGTAGCTCAACAGTCGGTCAAGGTCGCCATGCACTTCAAGCCCGGCGTTACGCCCAGTGCCTTGAAAGATAGTGCGGCCTGTACGGTCTTTTAAGTGAATATGTACGCTGGCCTTAAGCGTCTCATTGACGCGGCGGTGCATTTGCGTGCGAATGGGCGCGTGGAGTAGTGTGCCTTCGGCGCGTTCGGCCTGAATTTCAAGCTGATGTTGGCTGTTGGCATAGACAAGCGTCACCAGATGATCGGTGATCGTGAATGCTTTAACCTGTGTGCCGTTGTACGTCGTGAATTTGTAAAGTTGCCCGTCGTGCCACACCCCACACTGAAACCCGCGAAAGCTCAGTTTGCCCACTATCGGGATGATGGCGATAGCCCCTTCAAACGATGTGCCGTAGTTGTCAAAATGGTTGGTTTGCATCCACACATACCCAGAGGGGAAGCCCTTGCCCCAATCTTTTTCGAGGTAGCCGCGCCCGCCAGTGAAGTTAATCATTTGGCCGTCTACTTGCAATGTGCCTTCTAGCGCGTGATTAAAGCTCAAAACGCCGTGATAGCACTCCATTTGCGGGATCCATGCGAACGGCCCCATCACCCCTGGCGACGCCAGCGTGACCGGCCATGGGGTGATCTGCTGAAAGCGCACTTCGCCCTGTACGGTGCGTTGTTCATCGTGGATGTCTAGCCGCAGGCAATCATAGGTGAACTCGCTTTGACCGACCTGTACACGGAAGTCATCCTGTGCGGCGATGAACGCCGCTTTGGGGTAGTGATGATAGCTGGCTGTGCCTGCCATGCCGTCTAATACTTGGATGAAGCAATGATTGTCGCCAGTGTCAGCGGCCTTAGCATCTTCCCCTGCAAACAGAAAAATACCGGGGATCACCGCCAAGCGATGTTGTTCGGTAGCATCTATCAGTTTGTAGTACCAGCCCTCAAAAAAGCCGTTGCGGATGTTATGGCCGTGAAAGCGTTCTGGATGCAGCACCTGACTGATGTAGCTCATACGCCCTCTTTGACCTCAAATTGGCTGGCAAACTGCTGGACGGCTTCGGCCACTTGCGGCCAACAGGCCAGTTCCTTTTGAATCGGGTTGTGGGGGGCGTCTACTTCAACATACGTGATTTTGCCCTTGAGCCGTTCCATCAAGCTGCGGGTGACCTGTGGCTTGACCAATTCATCTTGGCGGCCTTGAATGATTAACGTTGGCACATTGACCTGTGGGGCATAGTCGTAACCGCTTTGGCCTGCACGCCGTAGTTGCTCAAAGATGCGCGTATCTACCTCAAATTCGACCATCCCACGTTGGAACTCTGGGTCGCTGACATCGGCTTGCGGCATAAAGTTGTGAATGCCACGCACCAATTCTTCGTCGTTGAAGTCTGGCTTGAACAGCTTAAACGGCTTGAACTTGGGCAACAGCGGGCGGATGAAGGGCATCAGCGACCATAAAAAATGATCTACCCGCAAGAAGGGCGCGAACAACATCAAGCCGTCTGCGCCGTGACGTGCCACCGCCTGAATCGAGAGCGCCCCGCCTGTGGAATTGCCAGCCATCAGTACCGTGTCGTGCGTCTTTTTGAGTTCAAGCAGGGGCGTTTCAATGCTCTTGAACCACTGTTCGGCGGTCTTTTCGGCAATGTGTTCAATGTCTGCGCCGTAGCCGGGCATTAATACGCCGTGCGTCGTCCAGCCCATCGCATTCAGCACCCGCGCCACTGGACGCATTTCTTTGGGGGTGCCGGGGAAGCCGTGTGTCAAAATGACTGCGCCCTTGCCACGCCCTTCAAAGTGAAACGCTTGATGTTCTTCCCCCTGAAATGCCGCGTTGAACATGGTCGTTATTCCCGTGTGGGCTGGTCTTCAGTGGTCAAGATGAGCGCGTGTACGATGTCAAATACGAATAAGAACGCCCCTTGTATGACCACACCCCAGCCGTTGCCGCGCTGAAGCCGATCTTGCTTGCCGCGTGTGAGCGCCCATGCCGTGCCGCCAAGCATGTAAAGCACATCTAGGCCGGCGTTGATCCACAAAATCCGCGTAAGGTTTTGCCGCTCTTTGCGCTGGAGGGCGCGGTCTTCTGGCTTTTCGATCTTTTGCAGCCGTAGGTTAGTCGCTACCGTCCCACCAACTGCAATCAAGGCGTTGATTGCGCCCCAACTGATGGCTTGTGTGCCGACGCCACGTAAGACCTTATTTTGCTGTTGTTGTAGCCAAGCGCCACCCAAAATATTAAGGCCTGCCCACGCCAACAGGCGCGTGCTGAGAACGCGCTGAAAGCGCCATATATCTAAGGCACCATTGTGTTCAGGAGAAACCATGAGCGGAGTACGTTGTTGCTTTTCGCTGACCATAAGTTATTCGGCGGCTCCTAGGGGTGGGGTCTGTGTATTACCAATCCGTTGACGAATCCAGCGCTTTACGGCTTGTGGAACTCGGTTTTCGCTGGTTTGTTCGATGGCAAGCGTTAACCCGAACACCACCAACACGTTCGTAATCAAGAAGAAGATCGCCTCTTCAATGGGTAAAACCCCACCGACAAGCAACGGTAGCGATTTTTCAGGATTAATCACCCACGTCCCAGCCCAGCCGATGGTATAGGTATCGGCCACGCTCAGGTAAACCCATGTGGTGACCACTGCAATCAGCACCGCACGGCGGTAGCGCCACAGAATATCTGCCCCGACCCACGTTTGCAACATGATCGGGATCAAGCCCCAACTCATCTCTAGGCCAAAGTAGGTGGCGTAGCGCCAGTTTGTTTCTGGCAATGCTAGGGCAATGACCATAATCACAGTAGAAATCACCCAGATGATACCCAAAACCAGCGTGCTAATCCGCCGCATGGCTTGGCCTGTGGCGGCGCTCGGCAACGGATTCACCGGAGTGCGCCGAAAGAGCCAAACGGCAAACAACCCCGTCATCACGGTTTGCAGGACAAAGAAGGTATATTCCTCAATCGGAACCCAGCCGATCACAATGCCAGTAACCAGTTCTTCGTGATACCACCAGATGCGCGTTGCCACCAAGTAGTTATCCCACGGGGTCGTGTAGACAACCGCCACTACGACCAACGCCCCAATCGTCCATGCCCAAGACAAGTTTCTCAGCGAGTTGGGTAGCGACTTCCCACGACGGAGGTCTATCCAGTGGAGAATCAATAACACCAAAATCGGAATGCCAACAAACCGTGCTAAAAAGCCAAAATAGGTCATAGTTAACGGATTTACCTCTTGCTTATGTACAGTATGTTGATTGTTTTATGTGGGGCAACCGGTTACAGGTTGGCGGGTTGCCACCACTTGGGCGTTAGGTCGTGCAAAATCACTTGTGCAGCGTTGCGCCCTGCAGCGCCCATGATCCCGCCACCCGGATGGGTACTAGCTCCGGTGAAGTACAAGCCCTTAACTGGGGCGCGGTAGTTGCTCATCGTCAACGCAGGACGCATCATAAACATTTGGTCTACAGACATCTCAAGGTGCATGACGTTCCCGCGCAGTAGCCCCAATTCACGCTCTAGGTAGAGCGGTGTTTCGATCAACTTGCCGATGACCGCGCTTTTAACGTTCGGCGCGTATTCGGCCAACTTATCGAGCATCCCCTCTGCGATTTCTTCGGCAATCTCGTCCCAGTTGGCGCCAGAGGCTAACTCATAGGGGTAGTATTGCCCCCACAAGAACATCGTATGTTTGCCCGCCGGGGCAAGCGAGGGGTCAATGGCAGAAAACGTCATGGAAATCAACGCGGGGTCGTGCGAAACCTTCCCGCCCAGATAGTCGCCGTAGGCGGCGTCGAGGTAGCCCATCGTCGGGCAGATGAACTGTAATGCGCGGTGATGTTCGCCAATTTCGCCTATTGCTGTGGGCGCGGCAGTGTAGTTCGGTAGTTCGTTCATCGCACAGCGCAAGATCATCCCGAATCCGTTGCCTACGCGGCTCTTTTTGAGCAGGGTTTGCGCGTCTTTAGGCAGGTCATCACCGAGCATTTGCATGGTGGTGTGGACGTGCGCCCCAGAAACCACTGCACGCTTGGCCGTGTATTGTTCCCCGTTTTGGGTTTCAATGCCGATGGCGCGCCCTTGTTCAACCAGAATCCGCTTCACGGGGGCGTTGGTGATGATCTTGCCGCCGTGCGCCTCAATCATCCGTTGCAGCGCTTGGGTGAGTTCGCCAGAGCCGCCGCGTGGCCGCTTCATGCCGCTGACGTGATACATCGGATGCCAAAAGGCAAACGGCGCAGAAAACGGTTCGGTGGGGGGAGGGCCAGATTGGGCGGCCATCCATGCGATGAGCGATGGCACCTTCTCGTTCTGGAACTGCCCGCGCAACATTTGTCCGTATCCGCGCAAAATATCACTCAGGCGTTCCCACCGTTTGTCGCCCAAATTGCTTTTGATCCCCAAACTTTGGATGAGGTTCATCGGCGTAGGCGGGGCATTGAACGCTTCTACACTCGCTTCGGCAATGTCTTGCCATGTGTGGATGAAGGTGCGGTAGTTTTCGGCGTCTACGGGGTCTACGGCGGCGATGCTCTCGACGGTTTTATCTATGTCTTTGTAGATGGTGATCGAGGTGCCGTCGGGATAGGGCATGAAGAACAGCGGATCAATGTCAATGTAGTCTAGCCCGTATTGTTCTAGCTGTAAGTCTTGAACAATGGGCGTGTGATGGATGAGGATGTGCGCTGACCCGCCAAGATCGAACTTAAAGCCGGGGATGTGTTCTTCAGTCACCACTGCGCCGCCGACCTTATGGCGGCGTTCCACGACCAAGACCTTGTAGCCGGCTTTGGCTAAATACCCCGCGCAGATCAGCGCGTTGTGTCCTGCACCTACAATGAGGATGTCACAGTCTGCCATGTTCACCTGAGTGGGTTTAGTTGCGGTTTGCCGATAAAAACCAGTGTGCTAGGTTAGTTATGTTGATTGATGGTCTAGGCTGTCAATGGCCTGACGGACGATCTTGGCGCTTTGGTGCAATTGTTCTTGTTCGTTGTCGTCAATGGGCATAGGCAAAATGTCAATGGCACCGTTGCCGCCGAATACCCACGGCATAGAAACCGTTACATTTTCCACCCCGGCGATGTGCGCTGCGGGCGAGCAAATCGTCAATATAGAGCGTTCATCCTGCAAAATCACCTTTGTGATGGCCGCCAGCGCGCTACCGATGCCGTAGTACGTTGCCCCTTTGCCCTCAATAATCCGATAGGCGGCACGGCGCACACGCTCGTCAATATTCTGTCGGATGGCATCATCTAGCACGATCTGACGCATTTGGCAGTAATCATACAGTGGCACACCGCCGATATTGACCTTTGACCACAGCAACACTTCAGAGTCGCCATGTTCCCCCACGACGTAACCATGCACATGATAGGCGTCTATATTGAGGTATTGCCCCAATAAGGTGCGGAAGCGCGCCGTATCTAGCGTTGTGCCAGAGCCAATCACGCGGCCACTGGGGACGCCTTCCATTGCAGCGTAGCGTGCAGCCAAGTGGGTCATGATGTCTACTGGGTTGGTGGCGATCAAAAGCACTGTATGGGGTGCATGGGCTAAAATCGCGGGGATGACTTCCTTAAAGACCGCTGCATTGCGCTCTAACAGTTGAAGCCGAGTTTCTCCCGGACGTTGGCCGACGCCTGCCGCTACAATCACCAACTTTGCGCCCACCAGATCGGAATATTCGCCAGAACTGACCTGTAACGGATGGGCAAACGGTACGGCATGGTTGATATCGTCCATTTCGGCTTCGGTGCGCTTCTTGTTCAAGTCCACTAGCACGATCTCGCGGCCAATCCCGCGCATGACCAGCGCATAGGCCGCCGTTGCCCCTACCATCCCCGTTCCTACAATGCCAATTTTCATCGCGTTGCTTGCCCCTTGTGTAATCCGCTGTACGACACCGCTTGAGTGTACACCTAAGACTGCGCCACCGTGCGTGAGCGCCACCAAATGCGCGGGAGCCGTATCAGCTTGGCTAATGCGCTTAGGTGTGCGCGGCGGGTGAATACATCCGCGTTGTGGCGTTGGATGTCCCCCAAGATAGCGCGGTATAATTCAGCCGCAGCGCCAATGGCAAAGCGCCCATCGGGGTTGAGCATGGCAATCCCCCTCCATGACTCGTCATACAGTTGTTCAGTCCGCTGAATCTGGAAGGCCATGAACGCCTGCCAGCGGGCGTCGGTGTTGCTGTTGGCAATATCGGTTTCCGTGAGGTCAAACTGGGCAAGTTCGTCTAATGGCAAGTAGAGCCTGCCCAAACGCCAGTCCTCGCCAACGTCGCGCAGGATGTTGGTCATCTGGAGCGCGACACCTAAGCGAACGGCATACGGGATGGCCTCTGTGCTGGTATAGCCAATAATGTGCATCGCCATCAGCCCGACAGTAGAGGCGACCCCATAAGAATAGCTGGCTAAGTCTGCAAAGGTTTCATAGCGGCTTTGGTTCAAGTCGCGTGCGACCCCTTCAATCAGTTGTTCAGTATAGCCGCGTGGGATGTGATAGCGTGCTTGAGCGTCTGCCCACGCCACTGCCACCGGATTGTCTGCGGGTGGCGTGTGTGCCTTGATGATCGTCTTCCACGCTTCAAGGTTGGCTTGGCGTGTTTCTGGCGCGCCAAGCGTATCTACCAAATCGTCCGTGACGCGGCAGAACGCATACAGCGCCCGTGCCGCTTCACGTTTGCCGGGGGGCAATAACCCAGAGGCGATAAAAAACGTTTTGCTGTCCCGTTGGGTGATGGCCGCACAGTGCTGATAGGCGGCCATCAGTAACGGGTCAGTGCGCTTGCCAAGTGGATGATGCGCGGTAGGGGCGCTTTCTAACCCCTCTAGCGCACGGTCAAGCAATGTATTTTCCCAAGCCTGTATTTGAATGCTCATCGCTTAATCCCCTGCGGGTTGTGCTTTGGCCTGTGTAGCCGTTGTCTGGAAAGGTTTGGGTTCCGCTGCCCCAATCAGCTTTTCAGCAATGATCGAAGTAGAAAGTACCCCCGGCAGACCTGCGCCCGGGTGCGTGCCAGCCCCAACAAAGTAAAGATTGTCAAATTCCTCAGAGCGGTTATGCGGGCGGAACCATGCAGATTGCGTAAGGATCGGTTGTACCGAGAACGCCGCGCCTTGGAAGCTGTTCAACGTGTTCTGGAAGTGTAGCGGATCAATGTAGTGTTCTGCAACAATGTGCTTAGATAGGTCGGGAAGGTAGTTTTCTTCTAAGAACTTGACAATCGCGTCACGGTAGCGCGGTGCGGCTTCTTCCCAGTTTGTACCGTCTGCTAAGTTTGGCACCGGAGAAAGCACATAGAAGCTCTCGCAACCTTCTGGAGCCATTGACGGGTCGGTGATGGTTGGCATGTGTAAGTATAGCGAAAAATCTTCGGCAAGGTGCTTTTTGTGGAAGATGTCTTCTAGCAGTTCCTTGTAGCGCGGCCCCAAGATGATGTTGTGATGGGCGATTTCTGGCGTGGTGTCACGGTAAAGGCGGTCTGTGCCAAAGTAGTAGACAAACAAAGACATGCTGTAACGCATGGATTCTACCTTGCGGTCGGTGTAGATGCGGCGGTATTGCGGCGCAATCATGCTGCGGTAGGTTGTGGCAACATCTGCGTTAGACACAATAATGTCTGCGGTTTGGGTTGTACCGTCTGCTAACCGAATCCCTGTGACTTTGCGTGCGTTGCCGTCTACCGTGATTTCTTCAACATCGGCGCTGACCGTCACCTTGCCGCCCAATTCACCGAACAGCTTGGCAAGCCCATCTACCATCGAGCCAGTGCCGCCGAGCGCATACCACACGCCCCATTCGCGTTCTAGGTAGTGAATCATGGCATAAATCGAAGGTGTATCAAACGGGTTGCCACCCACGAGCAACGGATGGAAAGAAAACACTTGGCGTAGGAACGGGTCTTTAATGAACTGGCTCACATAGGCATAGACGCTTAAGTAAGACTGCATCCGAATCAGGTCGGGTGCAACCTTGACCATATCCCAAATGCTCAGGAACGGCACATCGGCCAGTTCGACAAAGCCCTTTTCAAAGATGGCTTTGGTCTTTATCACAAATTCGCTGTAGCCCGCTTTATCGCTGGGGTTGAAGCGGTCAATTTCGCTTAGAATAAACTCATGAACGTCGTTGTAGTCAAAGTGGCGTCCGTTGTGATCGTAGATTCGATAGAACGGGTCACACTTGACCAACTGGAAGTAATCTTCGCGCTTGCGGCCTGCCGCTGCAAAAATATCATCGAACATAAACGGGGCAGTCACAATCGTTGGGCCGCCGTCAAACTTAAAGCCGTTCATCTCGTAGACGTAGGCACGGCCACCGAGCTTATCCCGCTTTTCAAATAGGTGAACGTCATGACCTTTTGCAGCGAGTCGGCAAGCTGCGGCCAGTCCCCCAAATCCGCTACCAATGACGATGATCTTTGACATAACGACATGCTCCTTCAAAATGGATGGCCTGAATGCCTCCATAAATTTTACTTGAGAGTTAAAGAAATTGCTGAAATCCGCGTGAGCAGTAAATTAGCAT
>JBMOFU010000168.1:0-8831 GCA_049318725.1 Phototrophicaceae bacterium
CCTATCTTGAAGGAAGTACGCTGCTTTTTCAAGAAAAACCAAACTTCAGGGGCGAGGCTTGCCACGTCCGCAAAACAGCCCAAAACCATGAACTAGCAATCCCCGTAACCCTATATTTCCCATCTTAAACACGCTCTCGTCCCTCATTACTGTCGTTACGGCTTGTTGAGAAACGCCAACATCTGCGTGGGGTCGGTGAACTTGATACGCGGACGCCCCTGTGCTACGCCGCGCTGGACTTCTTCGGCGTCCAGTTGTTGCCAGTCCGCATAGCTGATGTAGCGTACCGCACGCTCGTTCAAGCACGCCTCTAACGCCGTGCGTGATGGCGTAGCAGGCAAGATCGTCTGGCCGTTGGCGGCGTCGAACAACATCGCCTTGACGGTTGCAATCGAATCTGGCTTGTTCGTGCCGATGATCCCCGAAGGGCCGCGCTTGATCCAGCCGACAACGTATTCCCCTGTGACAAGCTCATCGTTGCCGATCACCCGCCCGTCTACGTTGGGGATCACCCCGCGTTTGAGGTCAAACGGCACATCGGGCAACGGCACGCCTTGATAGCCAATCGAACGGAAGATCAAGCCTGCCGGCAAGACTTCGGTTTCATCGGTGGCACGGGCGCGCAATGCGCCGCTGCTGTCACGCTCTAGCATATTCTTGACCACTTTGACGGCCTCTAGGCGTGTGCTGCCAAGCAGTTCCACTGGCGAAACCAAAAAGCGCATGATGATTTGGCGCGGCTTGGCAGGGTTGGGCGCTTGAGCGGCATACTGTTGCAACAAGGTGACGTTTTTAGCCGCGTCGCGGTCGCCTTGTATATCTTGCGCGCTGAAGGGGTCTAGCAGGGCGTCGGCAGGGGCAACGATCACGTTGGCCGCTTCTAGCTCGCCAAACTCTTTGAGTTCAGGGTGGGTAAAGGCCGCTTGTGCCGGGCCGCGCCGCCCTAACATGATAATCCGCTTGATTTGGCTGCGTTCCAGCGCCGCCAACGCATAGTCGGCGATGTCGGTTTTCGCCAGTTCTTCGTGGGTGCTTGCAAGAATGCGTGTGACATCCATTGCAACATTCCCGTTACCGACCACAACCGCCGTTTCTTGGGACAGGTCAAACGACAGGTGGCGGTAGTCGGGGTGGCCGTTGTACCAGGCCACAAACTCGGTAGCGGTGTGCGAACCCGCTAAGGCTTCCCCTGCAATCCCTAGCGCACGGTCGGTTTGTGCGCCAACCGCATAGATGATCTGGTGGTAGTATTCGGTCATGTCTGCGTGGGAAAGCGTTTCACCAAAGGTCACATTGCCATAAAACCGAAAACGCGGATGGGCGGCAATCTTGTCGTAGACTTTGGTCACACTCTTGATTTTTTGGTGGTCTGGGGCAACCCCACCGCGTACCAAGCCGTGCGGCGTCAACAGGCGGTCGAACATATCCACCTCTACCGTAAGGCCGTCGGCATTGTTCAACAGGGCATCGGCGGCGTAAAAGCCAGAAGGCCCAGAGCCGATAATCGCCACGCGCAAGGGGGTGTCTGGGGTTCCTAAGGTCATGAAGGCGGCCTCTCTTTAGGTAGGGTGAAGTTGAGCAATATATATTGCCTGCCGATTATAGCGGCGAATGCGCGCCGATGAAACGCTAGGACAACCCCTATCCCCGACCCTTTCCCAAAGGCTGTCTCTAGGTAGCCCACAGAAGAAAAGGGGCAAAACCGCGCAATCCCCCGTAGGGGCGTGGCGCGCCATGCCCCAATATATCAATCACAACCTCGTAGGTGTAAAAATATGTGCGTGAGGTATATGCCAACATTACAATTTTGATGTAAAATTTACTCGTTGACAGATGGGTAGGGTTTAGGCTTATTTTTCATGGGGGGGCAATATGCAACGCATTGGATTAGGGTGCTGGATCGTGCTGTGCGGGGTGATCTCTATCATGGCACAATCCTCTTACGTGACCGATGATGACCTACTGGCAATCCTCCAAGACTATGTTGTAGGGGATGAACCGGGCGCGGTGGTGTTCGTCTATGATGCTGGCGAAAGCTACTCGGCGGCGTTCGGCTTGGCTGACCTTGACAGCGGCGAGCCGATCCGTAGTGATGATTTGTTCCGCATTGCCAGCATTAGCAAGCAGATGGTGTCTGCCGTGATGCTAACGTTGGTCGAAAGCGGGCAGGTTGGCCTAGATGACCCGATTGCAGATTACCTGCCCGCCGAAATTGTCGAAAATGTGGCGAATGCCGATGAAGCCACCGTGCGCCAAATCTTGCAGATGACCAGCGGCATTGCAGACTACCTCGCCACCGACGGCTTTTATGATGCTGTTTATGACACGCCTAAATACTTTTGGACGCCAGAGGAAACCATCGCATTTATCTATGGCGAAGCCCCTAGCTTTGAAGCGGGTGAAGGCTACGAATACAGCAATTCCAACTACAACCTAGCCCAGATCATCATAGAGTCGGTCACGGGCGAACCGCTGGCAGATTCGCTATCTGCGCGGGTGTTTGAGCCGCTTGGCATGGAAAGCTGCTATTTAGAAACCGCCGATACCTTTGCCGAAAATATTGTGCGCGGCTATGCGCTAGACGAGAACGACGAACTTGCCGATGTCACCGCCATCAACGATGGCGTGGGCTTGGGCGACGGTGGCGTAATCTGTACCGCAGAAGACCTTGCCAAGTTTCCGATTGGCCTGCTGGACGGCAAGTTGATCAGTGATGACGTGCTTGCAGAAATGCTCACCACGGTAGACGACGGCGAAGACGGGCAATATGGCTTAGGGATTGCCTACGATGAAGACCCCGACTACGGAGAAACCGTCTGGCACGACGGCGCCACCAGCGGTTTTCAGTCCATCTTGATCTATTTGCCAGAAGCCGAACTTTCGGTGGTGGTGTTGACCAATAACTTTGACGCTGAAGCGGTGGAAGACATCGCCTATGATGCGATTGCGCTGGCCTTTGGGGAATAAGTAGGGGCGGTCTATGTGCCGCCCCACCAAACGATAACGATGTTATAGGGGCGTGACAGACCGCCCCTACACGACGCCCGTCATAACCCCAAACGGCATTCGCCTGCCCCAGTGTTACAGGTGGCGACTTGCATCCCGCCGCGCCAGACCTGAAACGTACTGGATGCGCCCTCCTGCCAGAACCACGCCAACGGGTTAGCAGACTGCCGCCAGCGCAAGCGCCGCGTACAAGTGGGCGGCGGCTCGGCAAAGGAAATGTCTACCGTCCACATTTGATAGCACTCGCCGGGGGCAAGTTGCCCTAAGCGGTTGCCGTTGTTCCACTCGTCGGCGTCGTATTGACGCGGCGGAGTCCCCGTCTGGATAAAGCGGATCCCGCTGGCGTCTATCGGTTGCGCGCCGATGTTGACCAACGAGAGCGTTTGGCTGTCGTAGTAGAGGATCAATCCGTTTTGGGGGATGGATGGGGTTGGCACGACAGTGGTAAATTCGGCCACGAACTGCGGCGCACGGGTGTCTACCGCATTCGGCGTGACCGTTGGTGTGGCAGACGGGCGGCCAAACCACCAGCCCATCATGGCGGCCATGATGACCAACAACGGAACGACGCTCATCATAACGCGAATGTGGCGAGAGGTGATCTTACCCACGACTGTCGGCGCGCTGTGATTAGCGCTTACCGGGGCGGCTTGCCCATGACCGCTGGCGGGCGGCAACGGAGAAGGAATGACGATGTTGCTCGGCGCTGCCCCCGTGAACATCCCACGCATGGGTTGGGTACGGGTGACAGTCATGCGGTTGGGGATCGTCCGTGCATCGTATTGATTTAATGCAAGGTTGATCCCGGCGCTTAGTTCGGTCAAGTTTTCGACGGTGATACCGTGCGTCATCTTGACCAGTTGATACTGCTTCAGGTTCGGCGGCACGACCGTGCGGTCACGCACCAAAACTGGGATCAAGGTACGGCCAAGCCGCAGCGCCTCATTGATTTCTTGCTGGCAATAAGTAGACGCCATAGACTCTGGCGAAACCAAAATCACAAAGACTTCGGCAAGGCCAATTTGACGGCAAATTTCTTGCCACCACGCTTGCCCGCCGCGCAAATTTTCGTCCACCCAAACGGCGTCATGCCCATACACCCGCCGCAGATGAAGCACCAGTTGATCCATAATGGGTTCGTCTACGCGGCTGTAGCTGACAAATATCTTGCTCATAATGCATCACACTTCATGCTCCCTAAAATAAACGGACGATGAAACGATTTTCAAACTCTCCCAATCCTAGTATAACGAGTAAATGCCGTTTTTCTCTATTAGGTGATTAGTCCTGCGACAGGTTTTTTTACTTTTTTCATAAAATACCTATCTGCTGTCGTGCGCGCCCACATCGTTCAATAATAAACCGTATCGGAAATTAAACAGGTGATCCTCAATCGGGAACTTTCGCGGGCGAGGCCTGCTACACAATTGGTTCTTTTGTAGGGACGACA
This sequence comes from Phototrophicaceae bacterium, assembly GCA_049318725.1. Classification (GTDB taxonomy): domain Bacteria; phylum Chloroflexota; class Anaerolineae; order Aggregatilineales; family Phototrophicaceae; genus CAIRDJ01. The sequence continues at coordinate 4,457 of JBMOFU010000168.1, forward strand.
CCTGTGTCGTCCGTCAGGGTTAGAGACAAAATGGACACCGCCCCTATCACGAAATTATTCCGAATAATGTCTACTCGTTACCGTTCGTAGGGGGCAATGTGCTGCGCCTCTACGGAATTGTGAATACACCTGTAGGGGCATGGCGCGCCATGCCCCTACACATCATCCCCCGTTATCAACCCAGCATTGGATGCAATCCCCCTGAAGTAGCAAAATCCCCTGCCTTGCGTAGACCCACAAGGGCGCTATAATGGCCTGCGTAAATACAATCCCGTTCTTTGAGGCCAGAACCGCTTGAATACCCTGAAACAAGCTCCGGTTTCCCCCGCGCTGTACACCGAGGAATACTTCCTCACCGCTTGCGAGGGCTACGATGAATTTAACCAGTCCGAAGGCGAACATCTGTCTCGTCGGCTGAACGCTGCGTTTCGGCTTGCAGAAGTTACCCCCGGCATGGATGTGCTGGATGTGGGTTGTGGGCGCGGCGAGATTTTGCGCCACTGTGCCTACTTGGGGGCAAACGCCTATGGTGTGGATTACGCGCCAGTGGCGGTGAAGATGTCTAAGCGTGTGCTAGAACAGCTAGACGCAGATGTTCCCGGTCACGGCGGCGTCGCGCTGTCTGATGCGAAAAAGCTGCCATTTGGTGATGAATCCTTTGACCGTGTGCTGATGTTTGATGTGGTAGAGCATTTGCACCCGTGGGAACTGCACGAGGCGCTCTTAGAAGTGCGGCGCGTGTTAAAACCGCAGGGGCGCTTTGTGGTGCATACCGCGCCGAATGTGTGGTATGACCGTTACGCTTACCCCATCGTGCGCGCCTTCAGGATCGCCATTGGGCAAGGGGCGAACTACCCGGCCAACCCGCGCCAATTTTTGGTAGACCACAACGAACACGTTCACGTCAACGAACAATCGTTGTGGAGCATGTACCAAACGCTGCACCGTGCTGGATTCCGCGCAAAGGTCTGGCTGGATAGCCCGCCACAAAACCGCCAAGAGCCAACCCCGTTAGCGGTATTGCGGAAGATGGCCTTTGAGACGGTGCCGCTGCGCTGGTTCTTTGAGCGCGAAGTGTTTGCGGTGGCCTACAAGGAATGAGCCAAACCATGCGAGATCGCCGACGGGTAGACGAACTCAGCATTGAAGAACTTGAGCAAGTCTTGGCGCTTCGTCGGCGCGAGGAGCGCATGAAGCGCCTTGAAAAGCTGCAAAAGCAGGGGCGCGTCGTGGAATCTGGCGCGCCTGCCGTCGCCAAGCCTGCCCAAACGATTGCTCCCGGCATGAATCTATTGGAGGAAGACAGCCCACCCCCGAAGCCGAGCCAGCCACGCACCCCGAAGGCCAGCCGCCGCGTGGCGAATGCCTTCTTGACGCTGGTCGAGGTGGCTGCCGTCTTTGGGCTGGTGTTCTTGGGCTGGCAACTGTACAGCGGCATTGGCGTGTTAGAATCGCGCAGTGCAGAGGCGCAACAAGCCGCCGAAGCCGCCGTTGCCCGCAGCATCCCCACCATTGCGCCGACCCCTGTGGTATCACTCAACCAGATCGTGCTGCCCGGCGGCCATAAGTGGGAAGAAGGCATTACCCCCACGCTGAACTTGGATGAAATCCCAGAGCATTTGCGCTTTGCCGTTGCTGACCAAGTGTTGCGGCCTGTCCTCCAGCGGCCACCCGCCACTGCCGAAACTGCGCTACGGTTGACGATCCCGCGCTTGAACATTGACCAATCTATCGTGCAAGGCTCAGACTGGGAAGCGCTCAAGCAGGGCGTTGGGCAAATCCTCAACGGCCATGACCCCACCGACGTAGATGGCAATGTTGCCCTCACCGCGCACAACGACATCTACGGCGAATTGTTCCGTCACCTTGACCAATTGCAAGTGGGCGACCAGTTCCAGATTCAAACCCGCACACAGGTTTACCTCTATCAAGTGACAGAAACGCAGGTCGTTGAGCCAACCGACGTTCACGTCTTGAACAGCGTAGGTCGGCCTACCGCCACCTTGATTTCGTGCTATCCTTACCGCGTGGATACTCAGCGGATTGTTGTGTTTGCTGACCGCATAGATTAAACCCCTCTACCGCGCTTTGGGCGCATACCCTTAAGGAAAAGTCACGCTATGGCACAGGATAAACCGCAAAATGCTACCCGCGTGCGCCGTGTGCGCCGCCTGTCATCGGCTGCTACGCCTGCAGACAAGCGCAAAAGTGAACAACTTTCGGCAGAGCATATTGCCGATATGTTAGCCCACCCGCGCTTTGAAGTGAGTGAAGATCAACTGCGGCAGGAATATGGCTACGTGCTAAAAGACTTGAGCAGCATGGGGATTTTAGCGGCGGCCTTGTTCTTAGCGCTTATCGCTTTGGGGATCGCTCAAGCGTGGTTGTAGGCGTTCGCCCTGTAGCCAAAGTAGCCCTTGCTCATACTCATCGCTGTCGAAAAAGCCTACTCGCTCGTTGCGGTAACTGAGGGTTTCGACAAACAACATCACCGTTTTGACCCATGCCCCGCCTTGATGCACAATCGCAAGGCGGTGGTTGCGCTTGGCGTGGTTGCGTGACAAATTCCGCATCATCTTCAGCGTGTACGCACCGATGACGGGTTGCATCACGCGGCCATCCACCAACCACAAGAGCCGCTCCCCCCGTTGATAATAGTCCCTCAGCAAATCGTTAGCAACTTCTTCTAGCACCTGCATGGTGGCATCAGAGGCATCTTGTGGTGTCAGTAGATGAATGTCGTGTAAAGCGCAATAGCTATAGTGTATGTTATGATTTTTTATCATGTCGTAGATCATTGTCAAAGCCTTAAGGCAAAATGTAATTAAAAAAGCCATCTTTATTTAACATCCCTTTGTCATGGAATACAAGTGAATTTTTTTTGGGGTGCGGTTAAGGCAGATGCCCTCAAACTGCCCTGCCTATAGACCAGCAAATCTGCATTAGATGCGCTACAATAGAGGCCAATAAATGTATTGGATTTGAGGGGCGTGCCGATTATGGCCGACAAGGAAATCGTCAAAATCATTAATCAGTTAGGTGAACCCACCGACGATACCCGCCCAACATTGGCATCGCTAGTCAGTTATGGCGATGAGGTGTTAGCGCCGCTGTTGGCGGTCTTATACGATACTCACCAAAACAGCCGAATGCGTCACCGTGCCGCGATTGCGCTCGGTCAAATTGGTACGCACGCGGCAGTTATCAGCTTGTTAGACGCCGCCAGCAAAGGCGACCCGTACCTGTTCGCCCACGTCACCGCCGCACTAGACTGCGTGCGGAACCCCGCCGCCATCCCGCCGTTATTGGCGCGGCTGGCAGACGATGACGAACTGTTGCGGCAACTGGCCGCTGGCGCGCTTGGCAGAATCCGCACCCCAGAAGCCGTCCCTGCGTTAACCACCGCACTCAAAGATGATAGTGTGTGGGTGCGCTGTAACGCGGTGTGGGCGCTTGGCGAAATCGCCAGCGCAGACGCCACCCGCGCCTTGATTGACGCGCTGATGGACGACGAAACTCAAGTGTTGGTGCTTGCCATTGTTGCGCTCGGTCAAATTGGCGACCCCATCGCCGCACAACCGCTGGCGCAGATGCTCTATCATGACGACGAACAGGTCTGCCGAGAAGCGTCCGGCGCACTGGTACAGATCGGTAGCGCCGCCAGCCCATTTGTGGCGCCCATCTTACGCTCTGCCAGCCTTGAAACCCGCGAGTTGGCTGCGCTCGTCTTACGCTGGGTAGCAGATGATTCTGCTGCCGAAGTGCTTACCGAAGCGCTCACCGACTCTAGCGCATATGTGCGCCAACAGGCGGCACGCACACTGGGGCGCATTGAGCATCCCCCCGCGATTGCCCCCTTACAAGCGCTGCTCAACGACCCAGACAACAAAATCCGCCAAACTGCTGAAATCTCACTCAAGAAGATGGGGGTGCGCTTTGATTAGTCGTGTGCCGCTAACGTTAGACGACGCGCTAGGGATTTTGGCGCAAGGCGAACAGGCCGACACAGAAGAACGCTGTTGGGCATTGGCGGGATTGGGCTATATCGGTACAGCCGAGCAGGTTCCGTTGCTGCTCAGTTACCTCCAGCACGCGGACGGATTTTTGCGGACGAATGCGGCGTGGGCGCTTGGGCTGTTGGGGGCAGCGGATGCAGAAACGCCACTCAGCCAGCGCTTATGGCATGAAGACGACGAGCAAGCCGCCTACGCCTTTGCCATGACCTTAGTCTGTTTGAACACGCCTAGCGCTAAGGATACACTCCAACATGCCGCGCAAAGCGAACGCGAGTCCGTGCGGCGGGCAGCGGGCGCGGCGTTGGTCGCTGCACCGTATCTGTTGCCGTTGCTTAAAAACAGTAAATACAGTAATGAGT
>JBMOFU010000169.1:0-8828 GCA_049318725.1 Phototrophicaceae bacterium
AATAACCATTAGATACCCTGATTGCTAGTGACGGATTGTAACGCCACAGAGACGGACGACACAGGTGTCGTCCCTACAAAACCGTTGAAATGCGACCCCATTCTGTAGGGACAAGGCTTGCCTTGTCCGCAAAACAGGCCAAAAACATGAACTAGCAATCACCGTATTAGATCCATACTGATATTGCGCTTATCACCAAGTTATCCTACGGATGAGCCGCTACTGAGGCAATATGTCTGATGTTGCACGGCGACGTAATTCTGGCACGCTCAACCACGCGGTTGCCGCCACCGAGAGAGCATACCATAAATTCACCAACCACGCCCCACCCAGTTCACCATACTGGTTTATCCACACGTACCCCACAGGCAACCCGATTGCCAATACACCCACCTTGATCCAAAGCGCGCCGCGTACCTGCTGAAATGCACGGTACAACGGGCCGAACACACTGCCGATGGTGGTGAGTGCGCCGAAAAGCGCCAAGACCTGCAATAGCGGAATGATCGGGAGCCATGTTTGCCCATAGATCAACGGCACAACCCACCCCACCCCAAGCGCAAACAGGCTGTAAAACGCCAAACTCCCCACCATGAGCGTGACCGTCACCCGCCAGAAGTTGCGCCATAGCCCAACATAGTCCCGACGCCCTACCGCCTGTGGGATCACCGCTTGCATCGTGTCGAACAGCGCCGACGTGAAAAAACTGCCTTGCCGTAAGGCATTGAGCGCCAACCCTAAGTAGCCCGCTGCCGCTGCGCCGCGCAAAATGCCCACCATCTGCACTGGAAGCTGCAAGAATAAGCCCGCCACGCCTTTATCCAGCGCATTGACCAAGCCAAAGCGCCACGTTTCCGGGTCGCGCTCATGGGGGATTGCCCGCCACAGTGCCGCCAATGTGGGGAAGTTCGGCAATGCCGTTGCGCGTGTACGAGCATAGAGGGTAACGGCTACCGCCAATGTGACCCATGAGTAGGCAAAGCGTGCAATCACCATCGCTTGAGGGGTTTGGGCGATGCTCACTGCCACCACTGCCGTAACCACCAATGCGATTTGGTTCACATTTTGCAGCAGCGCCACATAGCGCATTTGTCGTTGACTGCCAAAAGCCAAGAGCGCCAACTGGAACAGCAATTCCGTCGGCTGGATCAAACTTAGGATCAGCGCCAAACGCGGGATGGTCGGGTCACCGCCGTAGAACACACTGGCGATTAAGGGGGTAATCACGGCAAGCAACGCGCTACTGACGACGCAATAGAGCAGGCTCCCGCGCACATAAACCGCCATAATCCGCTGGAGCGCTTGCGGGTTGTCTTCCCCGACCGCCGTCCCTAAGCGCGTTTGCGCGCTGACGGCTAACCCAGTCAAGTTGAGATTTTGCCACAGGTCATGCAGCGTGAGGATGAGTTGCCATGCCCCATACACGCTAGGCCCCATCGCCACCGGCACGATGATGGAGCCAAGCAAACCGACTGCCAACACGCCCACCTTGCCCACTTGTAGCGTGAGGGTATCTTTAACAAAGCGTTGTTGCAGGAACTTTTGAATGCGGGGGATCATGTTAACGTGTATAGAAGGGCGCAATGTATTGCGCCCCTACGAATTGCTGCGTAAATATCCAACGCATTACAACAAGCCAGCCTCTTGTTCGGCCTGTGTCAGCGACGCATCAAAGCGTTGTAGCCCCTCATTGAGCGTGTCGCGGTCAATCATCAACGCCGGGCAGAAGCGCATTGAACTCTTGCCCGCCCCTAAAATCAACAAGCCATTCTCAAGGGCGATCAATTCGGTGCGGTCACGAACATCTTTAGCGGGTGTGCGGTTCTCATCCAGCACCATCTCTAGACCAATCATCAAGCCCTTGCCGTCAATGCGGGCGTGACGCATCACCGGATGGTGGGGGCGCATTTCTTCTAGCGCGTCAGCAAGGTATTCCCCCTGCTCAACTGCGTTTGCCATGTATTCTTCTTCCACCAGTTCCAGCGTGGCAAGCGCAGCGGCACAACTGACCGGGTTGCCCCCATAGGTGCTGCCGTGTGTGCCGGGCGGCCACGTCATGATGTGGTCACGGGCAATGATCGCGCCGAGCGGCATCCCGCTGGCGATGCCCTTTGCGCTGCACACAATATCTGGCTCGACGCCGAAGTGTTCCATTGCCCACCATTTGCCTGTGCGCCCAATCCCGCTCTGGACTTCATCGGCAATCAGCAAAATGCCGTGTTCATCACAAATGCGGCGTAACTGCTGCACAAAGGCGGCATCTGGCACAATGTAACCGCCCTCGCCCTGAATCGGCTCTAGGATGATCGCGGCCACATCATCGGGCGGAACCGTGCGCGTAAACAGCACTTGCTCGATGTAGTCTGCACAGTAGCAATGGGCGCGGCAGGCGGCTTCTTCGCGCCCATGCCCGCAACGATAAGGATTATTGAACGGCACATGATGCACGCCCGGAATCAAGGGGAAGAACCCGCCGCGCTGAATGGTTTTGCTGCTGGTCAACGACAGTGCGCCCATCGTCCGCCCATGAAACGCCCCAAAGAAGGCGATGATCTGATGGCGGCCAGTGTACCAACGGGCAAGTTTGATCGCCCCTTCCACAGATTCCGCGCCGCTGTTGCACAAAAAGACCCGTGCATCCTCTTTGAAGGGGGCAATGTGGCTCAGTTTTTCGGCAAGGCGCGTTTGCACATCATAGTAGTAGTCGGTGCCGGCAATGTGGATGAACTTGGCCGCTTGATCTTGAATCGCCTTCACCACTTTGGGGTGGCAATGCCCGGTAGAGGTGACCGCAATGCCAGCGGCAAGGTCAATATATTCATTGCCGTCTACGTCCCAAACTTTGGCGCCTAAGCCGCGCTCAATGACAAACGGATAGCGCGGAACAGATGACCCAGACATCCGTTCGTGGTCGCGTTCAATAATGGCCTGCCCGTTTTTACCCGGGCGCAGGGTAGTCTTTTCAGCGTCCATAACAGCGGCTTCCCTTAATGATGTGTGTGAACTGATGGATGTTGGGTAAGTATAGGGGCAAGGGGCGGGTGCTGGCAATGTCCAGAGCAGACCATGCTATAATGAGGGGGCTATATCAGGTATTGTGTAGGGATTTTAACCCATGTCTTTAGAATTTAGCAAACTCATCCAAGATATTGAGCGCATGGGGCGCTATTTGGCCTACCGTGACCGTGACGAGATCATAGACAAGGCGCTTGCCATTCTGCGTGAAAAGGGCGGCGACCTTGATTTGATCGGGGAGCGCATCCGTGCGGTGCGTGAATCAGACATCAGCGGCTATCGCGGCGCAGCGCTCCCCGATGGGGCAATCGCACAGGCGTTGAATCAACCCCAGCTTGCCAAACCCCTCACGCAACATCTCACGCTGATTGCCGCCGACGGCTCGCAAATCTACCCCGACTATGAAAGCGCCAGCCTCTATTATGTAGTGAACATCGGTGTATTGATCTACTATCACGGGCGCGACGCCCTGCCCCATCAAGAAACCTTGCCGGGCATATTTTATACCGACGAATATTTACTGGACGAAACCCGCCAACTGGTCAGCAACCGCACGGTGAACTCGCGCCGCACGATTGCTGAAATCCGTGTATTGTGGCAACAGGCTCGGCTCCACCGTGCAGACGGCGACCCGCTCATTGCCCTGCATGACGGCAACCTGTTAAAGTTCTTTGGCGGGAGCGATATTACCGACGCTTCTAGCTTGATCCGTGAATACATGGGCTTAATGGTGGCGATACACGATACTGGGGCGATTTTTGCCGGCTATGTAGACAACCCGCGCAGCAGTTACCTGATTAGTTTGTTGCACCTGCTCAACCTTGAACCCCACGAAATCAGTGATGCCACCCTCAGTACCAGCGGCGAGTTTGAAGGCTTGACCGACGCGCAAATTATGGCGCGCTTCCTCAAGGCGGGGGAACGTTCGGCAGTGATGGTACAAAATTCCCCGACCAACTACGAATTTAAGAAGTTCAGCCCGTCGCACGAAATCGCAGTGTTTTACATCAACGTGTCAGATACCGCACAAGCGCACATCGCCCGCGTGGACTTGCCAATGTGGGTGGCTGCTGACCCGGACTTCATAGACCTGTTGCACAGCACCTTACTCCAACAATGCCGAATGCAGGGGTTACGCCCATACCCGTATGCGTTAACCCGCGCTGACGAGTTGGCCTTTATCAACAGCCAAGAGAAATCTCAGGTAGAAACGCTGGTGCGCCGCGAACTGATGCGCCGCAACATGAACGGCCCTGAACCGAGCGCGAAGGCCAGTTCAAAAGACTTTGCCAGAGAGTCATTCAAGCGCGGGCATCGTTTGGGGGGCTTCCCGCTGCGGGGGTGACACTTGCCCTCAGGATTTTGGGGTAGGGGGCGGGCTGTGTGCCGCCCCTACTGTATCCCCCAATATCCCTACCCTGATTGCTAGTGACCTATTTTAAGGCCACAAAGACGGACGCCACAGGTGGCACCCCTACAAAACCGTTGAAATGCGATCCCATCCTGTAGGGACAAGGCCTGCCTTGCCCGCAAAACAGCCCAAAAACATGAACTCGCAATCCCCGTATCCTTTTGTTTTTGGGGGGCTTCTGTTTGCGCTCTGGCCTGTTTTGAGCGAAGATTAGCGTACAAAATCACACTTTACGGAAAGCGAACGAATATATGGCAAAGGTCGGCTACATCGGCTTGGGGTTAATGGGCGCTTCTATTGCGCGTAACCTCATGAAGGCCGGGCATGAGTTGGTGGTGCATAACCGCAGTCAAGCAATTGTTGACCAACTGGTACAAGAGGGCGCGCACGCGGCAGCTTCCCCTAAGGCGGTTGCCGAACAGGTGGAGTTTGTGTTCACCAACTTGCCAGATTCGCCCGATGTCGAACAGGTGGCGCTTGACCCCATCAACGGGATTATTGCCGGGGCGCATGAAGGGCTGGTCTTCATTGACAACAGCACCATCAAGCCCGAAACCGCCCGCGACCTTGCCGCAAAGTTGGCAGGGGTCGGGATCATGGCCTTAGATGCTCCAGTCAGCGGCGGCGATATTGGCGCAAAAAACGCGACGCTCACGATTATGGTTGGGGGCGATGCCGCTACCTTTGAACGTGCCGTGCCGCTGTTTGCCGCGATGGGCAAGGCCTATTTGTGGGTTGGAGACAGTGGCGCCGGGCAGATTGCCAAAGTCTGTAACCAGATCATCGTGGGGGCGCAGATGCTCGGCCTTGCCGAAGCGCTCATCACCGCGCAAAAGGCGGGGGTAGACCCACAACGCATGGTCGAGGCGATTCGTGGCGGCGCAGCGCAAATGTGGTCGCTGGATGTAAAGCCGCCGCGCTTATTTGCCGGCAACCGTGCGCCGGGCTTTAAGGCACACATGCAGCGCAAAGACCTTGGCATTGTCTTAGATACAGGCCGCGCCTACGGCATTCCGCAGCCGTTAACCGCCTTAGCGATGCAGCTGTATACCGCAATGGTGGAGATGGGCTACGGCGAATTAGACAACAGCGCAATCGTGGCGGTCTATGAAGCGCTGGCTAATATAAAACTCGTAACGCCAGATGCCTGACAGTTCAAATCGGCTTGACAGATTAACGTTCGTGGTTTAAGATTAAGCCAAGTTTAAGAACAATAAGGAGGGGTTAAAATGTCTGTACGTGACATGATTCTAGAGATGGTCTTTTTGACCACCTTCCTAGCTGCAATCACCACGCTTTGTATCCTAGCCCAGATTTCTACCCTGACCACAGTCTCCATGATTGTGCTAGTTGGGATCAGCTATGGAATCACCCTGCGCCTCCGTAGTGGGGCGCAACACACTGATAAGCACCTCAAGGTGCAATAAAACCGCAGGGGCGTAAACTATGCGCCCCTACAGAATCGTTATCATCCGTAAGGGCGTGAACCATCATGCCCCTACCGACATCCCCATATGCAATTGGCCTGACCCCCTCTATACGAAACCGCGCCAAACCACGATAATATAGCCAGCATTTAGTATCTATTTAGGAAGTTCCCCCAACTATGCAAGAGCGTGTGCAAAAGCTCATGGCACAGGCCAATATTGGCTCGCGCCGTGTTTGTGAAGAAATGATCGAAAAGGGTCGGGTCAAGGTCAATGGGCGTGTGATCCACCTTGGCGACAAAGCCGACCCCGCCAAAGACAAAATTGAAGTAGACGGCGTGAAGCTCCACATTGAAGCCGAAAAGCTGTATATCGCCATCCACAAGCCGCTGAACGTGTTGTCTACCAATGAAGGGCATCGCGGCGATGATCGCCAGACGATCCGCGAATTGTTGCCGTTTGAAGGCCATTTCTTTTCCATTGGTCGCCTAGACGCCGAAAGCACCGGGTTGATGGTCTTAACCAACGACGGCGAATTGGCAAACCGCCTCAGCCACCCACGCTATCGGCACACCAAAACCTATAAAGTGCAAGTGTATGGCTTGCCGCCGCGCAAGGCATTGGACGAGTGGCAAGAGGGTATTTACCTTGAGGACGGCAAAACCGCGCCGTGTATTGTGCGTGTGGTGCGCGGCAACGCGAAAATCAGCGTGCTAGAAGTGACAATGACCGAAGGCAAAAACCGTCAAATTCGGCGCGTTGCCAGCGAGTTAGGCTATCCCGTTCATAAGTTGACGCGGATTGCCATTGGCCGCTTGGAACTTGGCACCCTAGAGCCGGGCAGTTACCGCGTGTTGACCGAACAAGAGGTGAACATGCTCAAAACACCGTCACCAGACTTCCAGTTCATCAAGGATTCACAATCCAAGCAGCGTCCCTTCAAAGGGGTGAAGCAATCGCCAGTGGGCGGTGATGGGCAATCATCAGACACCGACGAGGACAGACCCGCCAGAGGGCGCGGCAGACGCCCTGCCAACAGCCGCTACAAGCCCGTTGCAGCAGATGCCACCAATAAGCCGCGCCGTGTTGGAACGCGCAAGCCATTGCGTCCCGGCAGCCGACCCAGTGCCGATGATGACCGTAAGCCCACCCGCGACGATGACCGTAAGCCCGCCCGCCCTAGCGGTGGCAAGCCCGGCACCGATGACGATCACAAGTCATCCCGCCCCGGCGAGAAAACGCCTCGCAAGCCGTCCCGTAATGGGAACAAGCCTGCCCGCCCCGGCAGTAAGCCCACCATCAACACTGGGCGTAAACCGAGCATCAAAACGGGCAATAAATCCCATCGTACCCCACGACGGAAGTAACCCCAAATGACCGCGCTTGACCGACACACGCTGGATGCCGAAACCCGCGCCTACCTAGAGCGACAACCGACGTTTGATGTGAATCGGCGTTGGCTCAAGCGCCTGCTCAAGCCGATTGCCTTTGATCTGCTGTGGGATGTCACTGTCAGCGGTGTGGAGCGTGTGCCAAGCACGGGCGGAGTCATCTTGATGATGAATCATATTTCTGCCATAGACCCGATTTTGTGCGTCGGTGCAGTGGATCAGCGGTTCGTGATCCCAATGTCTAAGGTAGAAAATGTCGAACATCCCGTGAAGGGCTTGTTTTTGCGGATGTGGGGCGTGTACACCGTAGACCGTGACGGTGTAGACCGTCGCGCCCTGACGAGCTCGATTGCCTTGCTCCAACACGGGCAGGCGATTTTGATCGCCCCAGAAGGCACACGTCACCCCGAAGGTTTGGCCGCCGCCAAAGACGGCCTGACGTATATCGCCACCAAATCCGACGCAGTGGTTGTGCCTGCGGCGGTATCTTACGCCCAAGAGTGGTACGGCAGCCTAAAGCGCTTCCGTCGCCATGCCGTGAGCGTGCGCTTTGGGCGTCCGTTCCGCTTCAAAACAGGCGGGCGGGCGCGCATCCCGCGTGATGAGATAGCACAAATGACGCAAGAGAGCATGTATCAACTGGCGTTAGCCGTGCAAGATGAGCGTGCGCGTGGCGTGTACGCTGACCTAGCGTTGGCGACCACTGAAACCCTAGCGTTCTTGTAATCGTTTTGTAGCACAGGCAGGGTATGTTATCCCCTAGCCTGTGGAGTACGCCGACGATGCACATACACCCGATAGATGAGATTGCCGATCAACAGCGCAAGCAAAATCGGCGTGATAACGGCATTGGCCGCTAAAGAGGCCAACTTGAGCCGCTTGAACACAATCACACTGTTGACAAACCATTGCACTGGCGGATTCCCGCTATACAGCACCGCCAACAAACTGACGTTTTCTAGCCAATCTAGCAGCGTGCCAATCAACGCAAAAAGCGGCAATTGCCACGCCAATAACCGTTGGGCGGGTTGCCACGTATTGAACCGCAGGAGCAACGTCCAGATGACCACTACAAAAACGTTCGCCACCAACGGGAACACGTAATCAAAGGCGGCAAAGCGCAGGTAAGCCGCACGCGCATCGCCCACATAGAGCGGCAATTGCTCCAGCAATACGCTCGGCGTCAGGTCATTTTGGGTATCATAGACGGGAACACCTGTTATCAACTCAAATTGATCTTCTAGCGCAAACAAAATGCTGAACGATGCAAAGTTCAGGACAACGATCAACGCAACCGCCCACCCTCTTTGGGTAAGGCGGATGAACCACGAGTTAACTGCTTTCATAAAATAGGTTGATCCTTTTGAGATTGTCGAATGACCACTTAGACAAAACTAGGGTGATTGCTAAGTTCATGTTTTTAGTCTGTTTTACGGGCAAGGCAGGCCTTGTTGTCGCATTTCAATGGTTTTGTAGGGATGACACCTGTGTTGTCCCGTCTTTGCGGCCTTAAAATCGGTCACGAGCAATCAGGGTAGTGTTATAATAGGGGGCATGGGCTTTTTAGTTCGTTCTTGTCTTGGC
>JBMOFU010000170.1:0-8741 GCA_049318725.1 Phototrophicaceae bacterium
CCCGCTTGCTGCTGTTGATGATGTTCGGCGGGCTTGCCCCCTGCCGTCACAATCTCGAAGGGTTGGGTATAGAGCAACCGAGACACATACGGGTTCTCAATAACGTGCATGGCAATTTCACGGTCGCCCTTCCGCAACAAGAAGGTATAGATCGAAACACAGCGCCCGCTCTTGTTCCAGTGCTGCTCTAGCGTGACCAAGTTGCCAATTTCCCACCCGCGCATGATGGCCGTGAGCAGGTTATCGCCGCCGGCATATTTTTCAGAGCGCGGCGACCAGTGGCGGTTGACATCAATATATTGCACATGAAAGTTTTTCGGGTCGGGCTGCATAAACATGAGCGGTTAATCCTTATTTTTAAGTGGAAGGGTTACAGTGAAAAGAAGAAGCGGTACTACAGTGCATACTTTTAAGGGAGGTCTTGTCACTTGTGCCTTATTTTAACATAAGTTCGCCCAATGCCCAACGCATTCTCACTAAAAGTGTGTTAACTACGTTAAAAGCAGAAAAAGCAGTAACTACAGTAATGAGTAAAAAAAGTAAAAGCAGTGATGAGTTTAGTGCTTTCACTGCCCTTACTCATCACTTTTTTCACTGCCCTTACTGCTTTTACTGCCCTTACTGTAGTTACTCGTCACTCATCACTTTTTTTACTGTAATTGACGTTCAAACGCCAGTACCCGCGCGTCATAGGTGTGATGGGCGTAGACGTGCGCCTGTGCAGATGTCGCCAGCCGCGCCCGTAGGCCATCATCAGCCAGCGCACGCCGCACCTGTTGCTGAAGGTGGGGCATATCACGGTACGTCAGCAGATGTTCTTCGGGCGTGAACCATTGCCGTACACCGGGCAAATCATCCGCAATTTGACACACCCCCACAGCGGCAGCCTCAAACAGGCGCATATTGCCGCCGTAACGCATAAAATCCCCGTGCGTGTTGATCGTCAACTTGGCCGCGCTCATGATCCGCAACATCGTTTCACCGAGCGCCCGCCCGCGCACATACGGCTGGAGTTCGGGCGGCACGTCATGCACCGTCCAGATACCCAAGTCAAATTCACGCAACGCCAGTAAGGCTTCTACACGGCGGCGATAGAGGTTATCTGGCACGAGCGTGCCGACAAAGGCAATCTCGCAGGTGTATTCGGCGCGTTCGGCGTCGGTCAGGGCATAGGGATGATGAAACACGGGGTCAATGGCGGCGATGGGCAAATTCACGACCTGCGGCGCCCCCAGTTCTTCCCACTGGATGCCGTGATAGAAGTCATTGACCAGCACCAGATCATACAGGCGGGCGGCTTCGCGCTCAATCGGATGTGAAAAGACAATCGGTGAGGTTCCCGACGCATACACGACCTTGCAACCCAGTTCATCCTTGAGCGCCTGAAGCGTCTCGGGATAGATGATGGTGTTATCCCCCACCAGCCACACTACATCGGGCTTAAAGGCGCGCGCTTGGGCGATCAGGTTGGCGTTGCGGGCGCGTTTGTCTGGATCAAGGCGCGGCGGCAGGCGGTTCGCAATCGCAGCGGCGACCTTCGCAGGGGTGATGCTGCGGCTGTGACGCTGTTCGCGCAAGCGTTCAACGGTTTGGGCGCCCCACACGGGCAAATTGCGGTAAAACGCCGCCAGCGTATACCCGCGCCGCCGAAAGGCTTGTTCCCAGTGATATTGCCCCATGCTCGGCGGGAATAGCGGCATCGGCTGGTCAGGTGGGGTGGCCGCCCGTGCTGCAATCAGTTCTTGGGGATGGTGCAGGCTGGCGACAAACAGAATGTGCATGGGGTCAAATTCCAATGGCGGAATGGGGTTATTACGCACAAAACAGGGATTTGCTGAGTCTCACGGACGAGGCAGGCCTCGTCCCTACACAGGATTCATCGTAGGGGCGCAGCGCGCTGCGCCCCTACAGAACCGTCGTCACCTAATGGGGTGATTACTGCGTGCTGATCGTCACTGTGATGATTTGATCGTTTTGGGCGATGGCGTTCACCACGTCCATGCTTTCGGTGTTGGCAACTTCGCCAAAGATGGCGTGAGCGCCGTTCAACCAAGTGGTCGGCACATGGGTGATGAAGAACTGGGAGCCGTTGGTGTTGGGGCCAGCGTTCGCCATTGCCAACAGGCCGGGGCGATCAAAGACCAATTCTAGCGCGCTGGCTTCATCCGGCCATTGGTAGCCGGGGCCGCCTGTGCCGGGACGCCCAGCAGCGATGCCGTTACGGTCACCGCCTTGAATCATGAATTCGTCAATCACACGGTGGAACAACACGCCGTCGTAGAAGCCTTCATTCGCTAAAAAGACAAAGTTGTTGACGGTGATCGGCGCTTCATCTTCAAACAGGTCTAGCGCGATGTTGCCCTTGCTCGTTTCGATGACGGCAAGGTAGTCTGCGCCTTCTTCAAGGATCATCGCTGGGGCGGCGTCAAATTCCATCGCCTGTGGCAAGGCCGCCGCCGGTGGCGCATTACGGATCGCGGCGGGGGTGGCGTTGATGCTACGGTCAATGGCACAGCCAGAAATCGAAACGGCCAAGAGCATCAAAATCAATGTAGATAGGGTTTTCACTGCACTAGCGTCCTTTCAGGTACGGATGAGGTAGGGGCGAATATGCGCCTATTATAGCCAGACGCCTAACGTTGAACAGGCCGCCACACTGAATAGACGGTGCCTTCTAGCGTGGTTAAGGCCGTCAAGCGCCCGTTGTCTGTGGATTCTAACACGGGGTTGGATTGCACATACAGCCGCCAGCGGGCATCGGGCGAATAGCTGACCATGTAGGTCATTGGGTTTGGCAAAGCCGGAATCACCCGCTGTTCGCCGCTGGCAAAATCTAAGATGTAGTAGGTTTGGCTGGCTGCTAGGAATGAAATAACGGCGTGGTCACCTTGCGGCGACAGCGCAAAACTCAATAGCATGTCGTCCAGCACATAGTCCTTGAGCGTTTCGCCATCGGCTGACCAGCGCGTGACCTGATTGCCGTCTAGCGTCAAGAAGCCTGTTCCGTGCGGCAACCATACAGCGCGCCCGAACCCAATCGGTTTTGGCGCTTGATCGGCGCGCCACAACGTCACCCCCTGTTCGGTGGTCACTAGGGCAGTGGTCGGGTCTGCTGGCGACCATTCTACTTGCAGCGCATCGCCGTAGGGCAACGGGACAAACGCCTGCTGGCGGAAGTCGTACAACAGCAGTTGTTCGCTGTCGCGGGTTTGGCGCACCATCAACAAAATTTGTTGGCCGTCTGGCGACCAGTGCGGGCTAAAGTTGCTGCTGACAATTGGCGTGGAACGGTTGATGATCTGTTGAGTGTGGCCGCTGGCAATCGTCAAGATGTTGATGGCCTCATAGCTGAGGTAGGCCAATTTTTCCCCGTCGGGCGACCAAAACGGACGGCTGCGGGTTTCGCTGTCGTGGGTGAGGCATACGCTAAGGCGGCGGTCGGCGTCTACCAAGACAATATTGCTAAACCCCACATGCGACGGGCAACGGGTCAGTGACGCAAATTGCGCGCGCGGCGAGATCAATGTGCCAAGCGCGATACAAAAGATCAGCATGAGCCATAGCAACAGGGTTAAACGAACGATCAATCGAAGCAATCTATCCCCTAACTACGCGGCTTGATATTCACGGATTTTAATTCATCGTGGGTTGTCGGTCTTACGGGCGACACAGGTGTCGCCCCTACAGTGACATTGGATTGTAGGGACGAGGTTTGCCTCGTCCGTTGACCTGCCTCACCCGTGAACTTATCCCTTCGGTTCAATGGCAATCAACGCCTGCTCGACGCTTTTCTTGGGGCTGATGCTGATCTGCTCGTCAAGGATGATGCCGTTTTCGTCAATCACCCAATGCGAGCGCACGGTGCCTAAGTAGGTCTTGCCGTACATGGTTTTTTCTCCCCACGCGCCCCATGCCTCAAGGATGCTGTGCGGTTCGTCCGAGAGCAAATCGTAGCCAAAGTTTTCAGCAGTGTGCCAGTCCTTGAGCTTGTCTACCGGGTCATCGCTGATCCCTAGCACGATGGCGTTATGCACCTTGAGCGACGTAGCCGCATCGCGGAAGCCGCAGGCTTGGGTGGTGCAACCGCTGGTGGCCGCACGCGGATAGGCGAACAGAATCACCTTTTTGCCGCGTAGCGCGCTCAACTTGACAGGCTGGCCGTCTTGATTCATCAGTTCAAAGTCTGGGGCGGGGGTTCCAATGGCAGGCATGGGGCAGTCTCCAGTATCAAGGCGTATAGATGCTTTCGATTATACACGCTCTGGGTGGGTGCGGGGATGAACCATTTAGGCCATCTATCGGGCGGAGGGTATGCGGATGTTGTAGGGGCGTCCCATGGGACGCCCCTACTGAGGAACATACGGGTTGCTCTCTACGTAAAATTCCAAAATGGATATGATTTATAGTGATTGCTCGTTCATGTTTTTGGCCTGTTTTGCGGACAAGGCAGGCCTTGTCCCTACAGGATTAGGTCGCATTTCAAAGGTTTTGTAGGGACGACACCTGTGTCGTCCGTCTTTGTGGCGCTAAAATCAGTCACTAGCAATTAGGGTAAGTATGTCTATTGAGGGGGGAAAAATGAGATTCACAGCGTGGTTGATACTTTTAGTCGTGTTCGTAATGGGCGTCCCGCTGGCCGCACAACAACCGCTGGTGGCGTTCCCCGGCGCAGAGGGGTTTGGCGCAACTGCAAGCGGCGGGCGGGGCGGGCAGGTGATGATCGTCACCACGCTTGCCACCGAAGGCCCCGGCTCATTGGCCGAAGCGCTTGCCACACAAGGCGCACGCACCATTGTGTTTGAAGTGAGCGGTGTCATTGACGCGCCCGCCGAGATTATCTATGGGGATGTCACGATTGCCGGGCAAACGTCGCCGGGGGGGATCACGGTTCGCGGGCTGATCTGTGACGGCCACTACGACGCGAACGATTGCGATAACCTGATTATTCGCCACATTCGCTCACGTCCGGCGCGTCACATCGATGGCTTTTATGACATCATGGACGACGCGCTGCGCCTTGACGGGGTAGAGAACGTTATCATTGACCATGTATCGCTGGCAAATGCCGCCGATGAAGTGGCACAAATCTCTTTGGCGCGCAACGTGACCGTGCAAAATACGATTATGGGGGAAACGGTTGGCGATCATGCGATTTATGGCGGGATGCTTATCAATTATTCCCATAGCCAGCGCCCGCAAGACCGTTTGACGATTCACCATAACCTCTGGTATCGCATCACCAACCGCTACCCCGAAATCAGTTGCGAGATGACGCGCAACATTGGGGAAGATGATGCTGAGGAAAGCCCTTCATTTTGTGGGCAGCAGCCGCTGAATATCGAAGTTTCCAATAACCTGTTGTGGGACGCCCGTAATGCGATTTGGTATGGCGACAATCGCGTGGGCGGATATGGGCAACCAGAGGCCGGCTTGTTCTTGTTAAACATGAACTGGGTCAATAACCTGATGTATACCGCACCAGACTTCACACAGGCGATGTTGGTTGACGAATTTATTAACCAATCCAAAAACCAGCTATACTTTTCTGGCAACCGCATGAACCTTTATCCCGATTATCAAGATTTACAACTGGTTTACTGCTGCAACGACTTTGACCAATACCATCCGTCTACGCTCATCCCCGCCGCGACGATGCGGCAGGTAAGGCACGACTTCCCCCCCATCACCTATACGCCAACGGAACAATTGACCCAATACATGCTAGAAAATGTGGGGGCGTTCCCGCGTGACCCCATGGACACCCGCTATATGGAATCGCTCCGTAGTGGGGTGATCCCTGATGTGGAACATGAGCGTGCGGTTGCTGACGACGCGCTGCTTGTGGGGTTTGACCCCGCCAACCCGCCTGCCCCCCCATTAGACGGTGATCGGGACGGGATGCCAGATGACTGGGAAAGCGCGCATGGCCTAGACCCCAACACGCCGAGCCACAACGGTCTAGACCTTTCTGCCGAAGGATACACCAACCTTGAGGTTTACCTCAACGAATTGGCAGAACAGCGCGTTTTAGAAAAGTAGGGGACGGGCTTATGCCCCGCCGCGTGTTCGCTATCGTTTGCCCTTAATTGCGCTTGTGAATGGTCATCGGCAGCGGGCCTTTAGGCCCAACGGTAAAGCTGGACTCATACGGCACATCGCCGGGGGTCACTAACTGGAACCGATAGCACCGCGCCAGCGTTGCCAAGATCAGCTTCATTTCCATCATGGCGAACTGGTTGCCGATGCACACACGCGGGCCGCCGCCAAACGGGAAGTAAGCGTACTTGTGGATGCTGCCGGCGTTGGCTTCGCTGAAGCGTTGCGGATCAAAGGTGTGTGGGTTGGCAAAATAATTGGGGTGATAGTGGAGCGCCCACATGGAAGCAGCGACGGCTTCGCCCTTATGGATGATATGCCCGCCGATTTCAACATCCTCAATGGCGTCACGGACGACGGCGTTGGCGGCGTTGTACATCCGCAGCGTTTCTTTGAGCAGCATTTCGGTGTAGTGCAGTTTGGGCAAATCAGCCAGCGTAGGCGCGTGATCCCCCAATACGGCGTCTAGCTCGGCGTGGAGCGCGGCTTCAATGGCTGGATTTTGACTGAGCGCCACCCATGCGTAGGCCAACGAATTGGCAGAGGTATCATGTCCGGCAACATAGATCGTCGTTAGCTCATTCATAATTTGGGCGTCGGTCATCGGTTCGCCGTTGTCGTAGCGCGCCAACATCAACGTAGAGAGCAAATCCCCGCGATCTTCACCGTGTTGCCGCCACTCTTGCATAATGCTCCCCAACGGGGCAACGATGTCGTTCAACGTGCGCGCCAAGCGGAAGTTTTCTGGCAACGGCAACCATGTGGGCGGCAACCCATTCCGTTTAGCGCGCTTGCCCATTAACTCTAGCAGGTCGGCCAGCGTGACCTTGAGGCGTTCGGCGCGCTCGTCCATGCTCATGCCGAACATCGTTTCCAGAATTACGCGCAAGGTGGTTTCTTGCATCGCCTCTAGCATATCTAAGGTTTGGCCGTCTTGCCATCCTTGCGCGGTCTGTTCGGCGTGGGCGGTCATCTGGTCGGCATAGGCGCTGATGCGTTTGCTGTGGAAGGCCGGCATCATCAACTGATGTTGCTTGCGCCAATAGTCGCCGTCGCTGTTGAAGATGGTCTCTGTATTGCCAGCGGCCAGCTTGAGGCTACGGGCTTTATGAAAGGACTTGGCCTTTTTAACCATAAATTCACCAACAAGGTCGGCGTTGTTGAGGGCAACAAACATCGCGTTTGCCACGCGAAAGCGAACCATGTCCCCATAAGGAATCAATGTCTGGAAGAAGGCGGGCATGTCCTGAGAAACAGGGATCATATGCCCCAACAACGGGTTCTTGGGCGGGAGCGTTACCAGCGTGTATTCAGATGACATTTGTGAAATTCGTCCTTTCATAAGCGGTTGATCTGCCCCCCTATTATACGACGGGTAAGCATAATGCAGGGGGGAACCCGTTGGGGTGGGGGTGAAGAATCTGCCTGTGATAATTCACTGTTAGGTGAACCCCGCCACTTTTCAGTACAATAGAGGAACACCGTCAACGTGAGAAAGCAAAACTCCCCATGAATGACCCAACCCGCTTCTACACTCAACTTCGGTCGCTGCCCAAGATTAGCGCCGTCACCGATCCGTCGGTCTATGTCAACATCCCTACCGATTGGGTGGTGGCGATTACGGATGTGCGCGGCTCGACCGCCGCAATTCAGGCTGGACGCTATAAAGAGGTCAACGGCATTGCTGCCGCCAGCATCACCGCGCTGATTAACCTTGTACCGGGGCATGATTTGCCGTTTGTCTTTGGCGGGGACGGCGCAACGATTGTCATCCCGCCTAGCATTGTGGAAGAAGCGCGCCACGCCTTGATCGCCACGCAACGCCTAAGCCGTGACATCTTCGAGCTAGATTTGCGGGTGGGGTTAGTCCCCATCACGGATATTGTGGCGGGTGGGTTTGCCGTTCGTGTGGCAAAGCTCCACTTCAGCGAAAACTTTCAACAGGCCG
The DNA here is from genome assembly GCA_049318725.1 of Phototrophicaceae bacterium. Classification (GTDB taxonomy): domain Bacteria; phylum Chloroflexota; class Anaerolineae; order Aggregatilineales; family Phototrophicaceae; genus CAIRDJ01. The sequence goes on from JBMOFU010000170.1 coordinate 8,045, forward strand.
TCTTTAGCGGTGGCGGGTTGGCCTACGCCGACCGCCTGATTAAGGACAAAGCCACCCAAGACCGCTACCTGCTGGTAGACGACGGCGGCGAACATCACGCCAACTTTGACGGCTATGAATGCCGCTGGAATGAAATCCCTAGCGCCCATGAAGAAAACTTGGCGATCATCATTCAAGCCACTTCTTCAGACGCGGCGCGCAACAACGCGGTCTATACCGAAGTCATCGCCTATATCGAACACCTCTACGGAGACACCGCCGCACGCAATCCGCTATCTATCAGTGGGATGGGGCCGGGCAAATCCCCGTGGGCGTTCCGTGTCGAAAATATGATCCTGCAAGGCAAGCGCTCTTGGTTGCGTAACCTATGGCTGTTTGTTTTTTCGTGGGTTGGCCTGCTAATTTGGAAGCAACAAGGCCGCTGGGATAAGTACCTTCATGTGGCGGCAGAGGCCACCGACCGCGAAAAGTTCGACGATACGCTACGGATGTTGATGGCTGGGCGTCCCCAACAGCGTCAAGCCCTGCGCGGATTTTTGGAAGAGCGCCGTCAACGGGGCGAGTTAATCTATGGCATTCATGTGAGTACCCACGCGCTGATGACGTGCGTGGTCTTTGACCGCTTAGGGCAACAAGTTCACTTTGTAGATGGCACAGGCGGGGGATATGCGTTAGCGGCTAAAGAAATGAAGTCACA
>JBMOFU010000171.1:0-8634 GCA_049318725.1 Phototrophicaceae bacterium
GCGCTGGTCTGGAATCCGCGCACGGCCACCGTTGCGCCCGGTTGTAGCGTGCCGACGCTGGCAGAGGTCGTATCGGCGGATTGACGCACAGTTACCGGGCTGGTTGCGCTCACCCGTCCGCTGCCTTCGCCTGTCAAGACGAGTGTGCTGGCGGCTGTGCCTCCCCCTGCCGCGCTAGGGAAGGCGTCTTCGGCGCTCATGCTCGGGAAGACATCTATCAGCACGTCATCGGCGTTGATGAAGCCCAACACATCGCCCGCCAAACGGACGATGACGAACGTTTGGCTGTTGTCTGCGTTGCTCAAAAAGCCGCGCACGGGGATGCTATCGCCCGGCTCAACCGTGCCGACCACGCTAAACTCAAGGCCGGGGCCGTTGCGGACGTTCGTCCGCCCGCTGCTGATGATCGTCCCGCTCCCTTCACCGTCGGTCACAAACGCGCTGGCGGCAGGGGCTACCGTTGCGGCAGTCGTCGGCGCGACGGTAGGGGCAAGGGTCGGCGCTGGCGCGGTGGCGGTAGCGGTTGGGCTACTGCTGCCCGCACTGCCCGCAGGCAAGACTCCCACAAGGATCAAGTTGGCGCTGATGAAGCCTTCGTTGCCGTCGGCTAGGCGAATCTTCACCCATGTTTCAGTACCGACGACAAGGAATTCCAACACGGGGACGGTTTCGCCCGGTTGAACGGTGCCAGCCACACTAAATTCGAGGCCGGGCCCGCTGCGGACGTTGGCACGCCCAGTGGCGGTGATCGTCCCGCTGCCCCCTTGATAGAGGCGGCGGGCGGGCGGGGCATCGGGGCGGCTGAACAAGCGCCGCGCCCCTTCTCCATTGCGCGTGCTGCCTTCTGCTGTGGGGGCAGGGGTCGCGCTGACGGGCGGCAGGCTGTTCGGATCAATGACCGACATCAATGGGCGAGACACCCAACCCTGCGTTTCATCCGCCCGTTGGATCAAGAGCCAGTTGTTATCGGCGCTGACGACAATCGCCCGCACCTGTTCCCGCCCATTGAGGCGCGCAACCACGCGGGCAAAGCGGTTCGGCTCTGCCCGCACGTTGACGTTGCCCACGCCCTTGACGACGGCCACACTGCCCGCCGCTAAGGGGATTCGCCCTTCTACACTGTCGGCTAACGATTGTGCCTCTGGCGCGATGGTCGTTGGCACGGGTTGCGTCCCAGTGGGGGTGACCGTCGGCGGGGAATCGGTCAAGGCGGCCACTGCGGTAGCAGTGGCAAACTCGATGTATTGCTCACCGGGGAAGATTTCTAAAGAGGCGGTCACAACGAATCCGCGACGGCCATCGGGCAATTGCACTTCTAGCCAGCGTTGGTCATCGGTCGGGGCGATGATCTGCACTGCCGTCCCCGGCGCTAATGGGCCTAATGATCGGGCAGTACGGGCGGGGCCGCTGCGTAGGTTGACCGCCAAGCGTGAGCGGACGACCCCGACCAAGCCTTCAGCATCCAGCGGGATAGCCGTCGGTGGGGCAGTGGGCGTGGCGGAAGCCGTTGGCGGGATGCTCGGTGTGGCCGAAGGCGCTACCGTCGGCGGCGTGGTGTTGCGGTTGTCTACCGCCACCAAGTCACGGAAGACGAACCCGTTCAGGCCGTCGGGCAAGCGGACTTCAATCCATTGGCCGTCTTCGCTAGTGCTGAGGACGAGCAAGCGCGTAGCCGGGCGCAACGTTCCCACCCGTTCGCTGTCAATCGAAGGGGCAACCCGTGCGTTGATGCTCGTACGCGGTGAGGTGATGATGACCACGCCCGCCTCTAGCGGGATGGGTGTCGGGATCGGCGTGGGGGTGTTGGTCGGCGTGCGCGTTGGGGTCGGCGTGCGCGTCAGCGTGGGCGTGCGCGTCAGCGTGGGCGTATTGGAGGGGCGCAACGTGGCGGCGGGCGAAGGCTGGCCGGGCGCTAATGTTGGCGCGTCGGTGGCAGTTTCTAGCGGCGTTACCGCCGTTTCAGCCACTGCCACTGCTGTGACTGGCGTCGCAGTGCTTGGGGCAACCACCGCCAACGTGGGGATCACCGTTGTTGGGAAGACATCCACAAACACTTCTGACGAGCGCAAGAAGCCAATCGCGCCGTCTTGCGTGCGAACTTGTACCCATGTTGCCCCGTCATTGGACGAGACAAACACCAAGATGCCCACTGGGTCGCCTTGTTCGGTCGTCGTCAAGATTTCGCCGTCGGCGGCGGCAGCGGCGCGCACGTTCCCGACTGCGGCTAACACCCGCCCACTGCCTTCACCGGGTTGGGTCAAGCTGAGGGTAGCCACTGGCTCTTGTAAGAGCGCAGTCACGTCTACAGTAGGCGTGAGCGTGATCGTCGGTGTGAACGTGATCGTCGGTGTGGGGGTGATCGTCAGCGTCGCGGTGGCCGTTGGTGTGGTCGTGGCGGTTGGCGTGACCGTATCGGTGGGGATAATCAAGGCCACGCGGGTGGCTTCGGCATTGATCTGGTCTAGGGTGGCGGCCTGCAACAAGTTCGAGGCAACCCACCCGCGCACACCGTCGGCCAAAATCACCTGCGTCCATTGACCGTCGTCGGTGTCTCCCTGTGTGAAGGCCAATTGATTGGTCGGGAGCGAACCGGCGACTGCACCGTTGGCGTTGGGTTCCGCACGGACGTTTAGCGCGTTCCCGCTGGCCGAACGGACGTATATCCCCACTGGGAAGGTAGACAGGCGTACAAAGCCGTCGGGCGTTTCAGTGGGGTTCGCCACCGGAACAAAGCCTATTGGGGTGGAAGTCGGTGTCGGCAGGTTGGCGATGTTCACCGCCCCCTGCAAAACTTGGTCTTGAATCAGTTGGTTGTAGGTGGCGGCATCTTCAATGCCGACCAGCAGCCCGCCCAGTCCATCGCTAGTTTCAAGGTAAGGCGCGGACAACGGCGCGGCGGCAATGCTCACCCCCGCCACCATTCTAGTGCGGGTCACGGGCGCGACTTGCTCCACCCAGTAACGCACATCCTCAGCGCGTTCGGCCAAGACGATGATTAAGGCCATCTGGTTAAGCGAGGTGACCTCTAGCCCGGTGTTTGCCCCACGAATGTTAGTGGCTAAAATCGTCTGGGGGGATGTGGCAAGGCTTCGTAGCCCGACTGCGCCGCCCGTCAGGTAACGGATGATGTAGTAATCTTGATTGAAGGCTGGGATTCGCCCAATGCTATCGGTAAAGGCGCTATCTGTTCCCAACGCGCCCATGACATCTTCAACGCGGCTCATGCCGATGGGGTTGCTGCCAATCAAGATTGGCGTTGCGCCACGCGCTAAGGTGTGACGCACCAGCGCGTTCAAGATCGGGTCAAGCTCGCCCGCGCCGGTGGGGCCATACTCAACGGCGAACAGCACACGGTCAAACGAGTTGAGCGTGCCAACCGCCTCAAAGACGGCGGCATCTGCGCCATCCACCACAAAGCTAGAAGCGGGCGGTTCCCCAAACAGGAACAAGCCGAAGAACGGCGCAATCACGGCGGCAACCAGCAAAGCCACTAACGCCAAGCGTCCCCACGGGATGGGGCGGCGGCGTGTGCGTTGCCCTTGACGGTTGCGGGCAGTGCGCTGTTGTTGCTTTTGGTCGCGCTCAGACAGGTCTACAAAACTGGACATATCGAGGGCGTTGCGTTCGGCGGTACTGTCGAACGTGCCTTCGATGGCCGCACGGCGCTCGATGATGGCGGCAGCGCCGGAATCCCCCACTAAGCCGCGTAACACGTCAACCTCTTTGGCCTGCTCACGGCCAATCGTCACGCCTTCGGTGAGTTCATCTTGCTTGTAGGTCACTTGGGCGGCGGCCAAGCCTTCGGTCACGCCGGGGAGCAAGGCGCTGAGTTGGGCATCTACGGCGGCTTCTGGGCTAGGCCGTTTTTGATCGAGCTTGCGCCCGCGCTGACTGAGGCTTAACAGACCGTCGTCTAGCTCGTCGTCGGGCTTATTTTCCATTTGGCGGGCGAGAGTGGTGGCAGATACGACTTCTGCCCCGCGTGCGATGCGGGCTTGTTGCAAAAATTCGGGCGCGTCTTCCATGCCGTCGGGCTTGGGCTTGGTGATGTCGAATCCGAGCAGGTCAACGTCTTCCATGTTGACCGTTTCCAGTGAGCCGGTTGTCGTCGGCAAGACGACCTCTTGGTCGCGGTATTCGCCCAGTAAGTCATCAAGGCTGCGATATTGCGCTTGAGCGGGGGCTTGCCGTGCGGCGGGCGCAGCGGGGGCAGGCTCAATGTCGGCTTCTTCCAACGTGTCGAAAAGGTCTCCGGTGTTGAATATATTGAACTGGGCGTCCGCAAGGTCATCTTCCGCGAACGGGTCGTATTCTAGGGAGGGTTCAACCGCCGCTTGCGGTTCAGGCGCAGTAATCGAAGCAAGGAACATATCGGCATAGTTGGCGTCGGGTTCTTCTTCGGCCATTTCATCCAACAGCCCGGTAATGCCTGTGTCGTCTTCATCTAAGATGGCGGTGAAGTCTGGGGGCGGAGCATCGCGCTCCAGCAATTCGTCATCGTCAAGCGGCTCATCTTCGATAAAGGCAAAGTCGGCTTCTTCATCGTCGAAGTCCAGTTCAGCGAATAAATCGCCAAAGTCGTCATCTTCGCCAGCGGCAAACATCGCCCCGCCTTGTGAGCCGCGTGCGCCGTCATCCCCCAAAAACGAATTGGGGTTTACGTCGGTTAAAAAGCTTAAGTCGTCGTCATAGTCAACGGCGGTTTCACCCAGTAGGTCGGTGAACCCCGTGTGTTCACGCTCTGGCGCATCATCTAAGAAGCTCAGGTCGTCATCTTCGACCATGCTTTCAAGCATTCCGGTCACGCCTGTACTGCGCGTGACGGGTGCTTCGTTTAAGAAGCTCAGGTCGGCGTCGTCATCGGTTAGATAGTCGGTGAATCCAGTGGATTGACGGGCGGGCGCATCATCTAAGAAGCTCAGGTCGTCATCTTCGACCATGCTTTCAAGCATCCCAGTCACCCCTGTACTGCGCCGTGCGGGTTCTTCGTCTAAGAAGCTGAGGTCATCATCTTCGATCATGCTTTCAAGCATTCCGGTCACGCCTGTGGTACGGCGTGGCGGCTCGATGAATAGATCGTTGTCTGGGTCGGCCTCATCATCATCATCAAGGATCGGCTGACGCCAAGCCAGCGCGCCCGTCAGCCCGGTAAAGTTAGGCTCGCCGTTGCCGTCGTCTGGCTGGGTGGTATCTGCCCAGTCAAAGTGGATATCGTCATCGTCTTCATCGCCAGATAACCCGCCCGCATTGCCGCCCGTGCGCCAAGCGAGGTTGCCGGTGAAGCCCAAGCGTGAGGTATCCTTCTTGGATGTCGGGTCGTCTTCGTCACCGTCTTTGCGGAACTCGTCACCGAGCCAAGACAGATCATCGTCGTTCTTGTCGAATTCGTCAGCCATCGCTTAAAGCCGCCTTTAGCTTGTTAACCGTCTACTCGCGGTAAGACCGATCTTGCCCAATAAGCACACGGATCCCGGCCACCAGTGTGGCAAGACCCACCCCTAGCACCAAGCCATCCGCCCCTGCATCTACAATCCACTGGCGCACGTTCAGCACCACGCTTGGGAGCAATTGCCCTAGCCCGGCCTGAATAAACAACGTTAGCACCAGCGCCGCCACAAACACAATGGACTGTACAGTATAACGCTGGCGCAACAACCGATAGACCCCAAAAATCAGCGAGAAGGCCAACAAGCCCGCCAGCGACGCCTCTACAGAATACTGCACGTTCTGGCGCAAGAACGTACTGTAAGAGGGGGTGACGGTTAAAACGTTGGTACGCTCTAAAATCACCAAGATCAACACGCCAACGCCGCTGACCACCACCAGCAAGCTGCCAAACCCACTGAGCGGGCGGCGAACAAGGCGGGTGATGTGGACGCCGATCAAGTTCACTAAGCCGATGAGGATGGTAAAGGCCACTGTGACCGTCACCAGTTGCAAGGCCACCGGCAGGTAAGCGCGGATGGGCGCTTCAAGGTCTATCCCGTTGGCCGCGAACGAGCGCAACAGGGTGAGAAAAAGCCCTGTGCCGTCCAGCAAAAGCGCCAGCGTGGTCAAAAAGCCCACGCCGAGCGCAACAGCCGTCGCTAGGGTTGCGCCAAGTCTTCCCATCGGTTAGCCCCCAATCCGATTCAAGAGCGGTGCCAGTAATTCCGCCAGCCGCCCCCCAGACACTTCAGTAATAGCAACGGCAACAATCACGATGATGACCGCCCAGCGCAAGACATCTTGCGCCATCAGCGCGGCACGCTGGCTGGCGCGGTCGCCTAAGTAGCCGCCCGCCGCGAACAAATCTTCACCGATTAGCGCGCCGTCGGCCATGGCGTAGGCCACTGCTTGGCCGGTGAGGTCGTCACTGCCGGCAATCGAGCGCACGCCCTTCCGTTGCCCGGCGGCCAACGCCAGCGCGAGTTCTGCACCAAAGCGCCCCACGAAGATATTGCCACTCACTTGATCGTTTTGCAGGGTGACGGTCAACATGGCCGCAAAAACCAAAGAGCGTTCGCCAGCGGCGTACCAGCGGCTACTGGCAAGGCGGGCGCGGTTTGGCAATCCGCGCGTTTGATAGGCGCGGCGCAGGGTATCGTAGCCGAGCGGCAGCACCGCTGTCTCACTGGTCATGAAGATCGGCGGGGTTTGCCCAACCGCCACCTGAGAGGCAGCATACTGCGCTAAATCCAGACCGGCCAACGTGACGAGCGTAGATTCGCCCCCGATGGTGGCCGCGCCCGTACTGAGCAAGAGCGGGCGGTCAGATTCGATGGCTTGCGCGGTGATTTGCGGCAATACCACAAAGGCCGGCAGGTCACGCAACGGCAAAATAGCGTCTTCGGGGATGCCACGACGACGGGCAACCGTCCGCTGGCGGATCACCACCGCAGTCGCCAGCCCGACCACTGCCAACGTCAATACAACCGTTAACAGGGTAATGGTTTGAAGCGAGGTATCCAAAGCGGCTTGCCCCCTTACGCAGTCCTATGCAGGGTAGGCGCGGTCATCACGGTGACGGCGCGTGAAAATCAGAATCAACAGGGTCGGGCGGGGCGTCATCGGCCAATGCCGCCCGCAATGCAGCAATACCTTGCGGTGTTTCTAGGGCTTCTGCCAACTCCGTGAGCGCTTGGCGCGGCACAAACACACTGAGCGACGGTTGAAAGATCAAGACCGCCTGCGCGCCGAGTATTCCTAAGGGCGCAAGGCCATCGAGCGCCACCCGCAACGCCCCCGCCCAGCCATGTGCTTTGGCCTGTTGTATCCATGCGGGGAGGGCTGTTTGCTCGTTCATAGTGCCGAGTATAGCACAGGCACGCGAGAGACAAAAATTTCTGGGGATATATACAATTACCGTGATTGCTAGTGACAGATTTTAAGGCCACAGAGACGGGCGCCACAGGTGGCGCCCCTACAGGCACGTTGGATTGTAGGGACGTGGCCTGCCACGTCCGTGAGACCTTTTATAACAATATATTTCTGCTCTTAAACACGCTCTGAAGATTTAGAATGCCCTTACCCTAGTCCATCCTAAAGTATCACAACCTTCCCTATCAAACCGACGTATAATGGATAGGGGGTGAATTTTCCCCCCCCAATTGCGTTTCATCGTATCCCAAGGAGAGCAGGCGTTGCGTAAACTGATGATTAGCATCTTGTTCCTGATTTTCGCGCTACTGGTCACCCCGACCTTCGCGCAAATAGACGGCTTCTGTGGCGACCTTTCCGCAGAGGATTGTGACCTCTACACTAGCTTCGAGACAACGACATTACCCACTTCGGTGGCGCTGACCGCAGACTTTGCCCTTGATGCAGTGGCTGAAGGGGAAGCCATCTCGTTTGCTTTTACGGCCAACGGCGCGTATATCTACGATGTCGCTAGCGTCACCGACTATGTAGACAGCCTGCGCGATTTGCCGATCACCGACTTAAGCGTCGGGACGGTCTACAATTGGCTGGCCGCTGGCATCAAAGCCTTTAACGGCGAATTACTCATCAACATCACCGCCTCCCCAGAAGCCGGCCTGCCGCTTGAAGAAATCCCTGTCAATTTGTGGATTGTAGACGGTGTGGGCTATGTTGACCTTGCCCCCTATGCCATGTTTGACCCGACCTTCGATGGCGTCTACGGCGTAGACCTGTTCGAAGTGGCCGACTTTGGCCTGAGCCAAGTGACCATTGGCGACTTGATTGATGGGTTAGAAGACGCCGGCTTGAATGAAGCGGTTATGGAAGGCCTAGACGGTGGATTTGATGTCGAGGGAGAGGGCAACCCGTTTGACATGATGATGAACAATATGAGCGCACAGACGATCAGTGCAGAAGATGCTGCTGCCTTCGTCACTATCCGCCGTGAAGCGAATGAAACCATTGATGGTGTTGAAGTGGCCGTGTTCATCAGCGAACTTGACCTCGCTAGTGTTTTTGAGGTAGAAGCCGTTCGTGACCAGCTGATTGCCCAATTTGAAATGCAAGGCACCTTGCCAGAAGACGTAGCCGCCGAAGACTTCGCTGACGCGCTGGCGGCATCCTTCGGTGACGATTCGACATTTATCATTACAGAGAAGTATGGCATTGAAGACGGCTATCTCTATTTCACAGGTCTCGTTATGGCAGTGGCGATTGACCCCGTTCCGTTGGCAG
>JBMOFU010000172.1:0-8632 GCA_049318725.1 Phototrophicaceae bacterium
GCGGCCAATGTGTCGCCCCGTGGGTGGGATTTACGTCTACGGCGGCGGATGGCGTCAATGGCGGGCGCACAACGCGATCACAGGCAGGAAATTGCCGACCTCCGCAGCTAACGTGGCGTCCGCCTATGGGATGTCGTTAGCGATAGCGGGCGATCAGCGCACGGGCGGTGAACTGCGCCCAAGACTCTGACCGTTCAGACTGCTCATGTTCCACATTAAGCGCTTCTAGCAACTTGCCAAAGCTGGGCGCGTCAAAGTGGGTTTCCAGCAGTTCATTTAACCCGTGATTCACCAACCAGTCGGCATACCAAGCGGCCCACTGCTCATCATATACGCCGTCTAAGACATCTGTTTCATAGACGCCGTGTGCAGCACTGGCGTCTTGCAATAAATGCGTCAATTGTAGCGTGAAGGTGTCGGTCATCATTGTCCTTTAGGGTTTTTGCCGGAACTGTCAAATGGGGGTTAGCCTTCCCGGTCACGAAAGCATATATACAGCAACGCCATAAGGATAGCACTGGTGATGATAATCGCATAAGGGGCTAGGGCAAACGCATAGGGCAATTGTGTTCTGCAAAAACAGAAGATTTCATCGGTAGGGGCGCAGCACGCTGCGCCCCTACCGAACCTTTATCACCCGTAGATCATGCCACTAGGGTGATAAAGCGACGGAACACACGGGTTCCTCGCTAAAGATGGGGATGTCTATTCACAAGGGGGGTAGGGTTAGGTCATCGTGTAGGCGACAAGATGCTGGCGCAACGTCTTGAGCAGGTCTTGCTTGCCGACGGGCTTGAGTAAGAAATCCACGCAACCTGCATCAAGGGCGTGCTGACGCACATTGCTGGTGGAATCTGCCGTGAGCATAATGACAGGCGTCTGCGCCATGCTTGGCATCTTACGTAACCGTTCCATAACCTCGATCCCACTCAGATCAGGCAGGTTGAAATCTAGTAGGATGATGTTTGGGTTGTGGTGAATCGCCATTTCGATCCCCTCATAGCCCGTTTCTGCAACTAACACGATCATGTTCTCACGAATCAGTTGTTTGGTGATGAGATCGGCGTTAGTTGGGTTGTCTTCAACATATAATAGCGTTTCGTCCATGACTTTTATCCTCCAGCAAGAGACTACTTAATGAACTGCGATATAAAACTCTGTACTACGCAAAAGATCGAACATAGTGTAGTTTAACTTTCATAACCCCGCCAGCGAGATTAGAGATTTCTATATTGAACGAAACGATCTGAAATCCTGATGACAATTTTTTCACCCGACGGACGTGTGTAGGGATGTTATTTGTGGCGTGCGTTCGTTGGGGGGTAATTCGGTTCTTTATGTGCGGGCTATTCTTACCAACCGTTGCGCCCCCTACCCCGTTCTCAACCCGTTGTTTGATAGCATGGCGGCATTTTATACACAACCTAGAATACTTTTTCTAATCTTTTGCAGTTAGAATAGCGCTGCAAACTAGCCGCAGCGCTTGGCAAGGGCTATACTTGACAGCATGTTGAACCGTTAGATTCCCACAGAGAGGCGCACCCGTGCAAACCCTATCCCGCTGGCTGATGCTTGGTTGTTGCTTGCTGATCTTGGCCGTGCCAAGCTTGGCACAAGAAGAAGCCACCGAACCGCTGATTTTCGGCATGGTGTTGGTCGGCTTCCGTGATGATAACGGCTGGAGCCAAGCCCACTATGAGGCAGGCGTCTACCTTGAAGAAACGCTTGGCGCCACCATGTTCTTGTACGAGAACTATAACGAAGCCAGCGCGCTAGAATTTGGCATTACCCTGCAAGAAATTGTGGATGATTTTGTCCGCAACGGCGTACAAGCCATCTTCCTCACGTCAGATGCGTTTCAGGACGAAACCATCACGGTTGCAACGCTCTACCCAGACGTAGCATTCATCCATATCTCTGGGGATTCCGTCCTACTGGGGGAAGCGCCGCCCAACGTCAGCAACTTGATGGGGCAAATGGAGTGGCCGACGTTCGTACAAGGCTGCGCTGCCGCCGTCACCACCCAAACGGGGCGGATTGGCTACTTAGGCCCGCTGATTAACGGCGAAACACGGCGGTTGGCATCTTCAGCCTATTTGGGCGCACGCTATTGCTACGAGCAATACCGCCCACAGGAAACCACGCCCTTGATCTTTGAGGTGCAATGGGTGGGCTTCTGGTTCTTCATCCCCGGCTTTACCGAAGACCCCGTAGCCCTCACCGAAGCGCTTTACGACAACGGCGCAGACGTGGTGATTGCTGGCATTGATACGCCCGTCCCGCTAGAGGTGGCCTACAACCGTTTTCAAGCGGGTGAAACGGTCTTTGCCACCGCCTACGACGCCAGAAAGCCGTGCATCGAGCGCAGCGAAGTGTGTTTGGGCGCGGCCTACTATGATTGGCGCGAAGTCTACGCAGAAATCCTCACTAGCGTTGCCAACGGCACATGGCAACAAACATGGGAGTGGCGTGCGCCGGATTGGAACCACTTTACTGACCCCAACGGCGGCTCAATTGTCGGCTTCCGCTTTGGCGATGCCCTCACTGGGCGCGGGCGGCGGCAAGTGGTGGAGTTTGTCAGCGATCTGCGCGACTATGGTCGCAACGAATTTGTACCGTCCAGCTTCCCATTGTGGCAAGGCTATTTGGCCTATCAAGATGGGTCGCTCTTGGCCGAAGATGATGAGTTGGTGAACATCCTTGATGTTTGGTATCTGCCCCAATTATTGGCCGGGATGCAGGGCGAGAGCTTCCCCTAGTGCAGTCGAAAACAGGGTGATTATTGTATGTTAGAAGAAATTCGCATTACCCAATTTGCAATCATTGACCGACTTGAACTGGCCTTTGCGCTAGGCTTGAACGTTATCACGGGGGAAACCGGCGCGGGTAAATCCATTGTGATTGACGCCGTAGAAATGCTCATGGGCGGCAAGGCCGACCCAACGATGGTGCGCGCAGGCAGCGAAAAGGCCACCATTGAAGGCACGTTTGCCATCAGTGAAGAAATCTTGCCGCTGTTGCGCCCCATCCTAGAGCGCGAAGACCTGCTCCACAACGAAGCGCCCAATAGCGTCGTCCTCACGCGCGAAATCCGCTCCAATGGCCGTTCTTCAGCGCGGATCAACGGCACCACCGTCAACCAAAGCCTGTTGAGCGAAGTCGGCAGCTACTTGGTAGACATTCACGGCCAAAGCGAACATCTTTCTCTGTTGAAGGCCACCGCGCACATTGACTTGCTTGACCGTTACGCGGGTGTCTTGCCATTACGGCAATCGATCGGTCAATGGGTGCATGAGCTAGGCGAAACCCGCCGCGAAATCAAGTCTTTGACGCAAAATCGGGACGAGCTTGCCCGCCGTGCAGACCGTTTGCGCCACGCCATTGAAGAAATCAACGCGGCCAACCTCCAGATTGGCGAAGAAGACGAACTCAAGGCAGAACGCCTGCGCTTGGCAAACAGCGAACAACTTGCCACGCTCACGGGCGAAGCGTCGCTGTTGCTCGACGGCGGCGATGATGCAGGCGCGGCGGTAGATTATCTGCAACAGGTGGCGGCGATTTTAGCCAAACTCGCGGCGATTGACCCGCAACTGCGCGACGATAGCACCTTTGCGGAATCCTTAGCCGACCAAGTGAACGAGCTGGCCTTAACGCTACGCAGTTACAACGACGGCGTAGAATATGACCCGCGCCGCCTAGACTTCATCGAAGAACGGCTAGAACTGTTGAACAGCTTACGGCGGCGCTATGGGGCAACCCTTGCCGATGTTCTCAACTACGCTGAACAGGCGCAACGGGAACTAAGCGGCATCGAGAACAGCGACGAGCGCTTGATCCAGCTAAAGGGCGAAGAAGAACGGCTGTTGCGGCAGATCGGCACGCAGGCAGAAAAACTCAGCCGCAAGCGTCAACAGGCCGGGGAACAGCTTGCCAAGCAGATCGAAACTGAACTGAAAGATTTACGCATGGCAAGCGCGCACTTTTCGGTACAGGTCGCCCAAGCCGAAACGCTGGAAGGCTGCTATGTGGGTGAGCGGCGCTTATACTTCAACGAGACGGGCATAGACGCGGTAGAGTTCTTACTCAGCGCCAACCCCGGCGAGCCGTTGCTCCCGTTGGCAAAGGTTGCCAGCGGCGGCGAAACCGCACGGATTATGTTGGCGATGAAGCGTGCGCTAACGCTCGTAGACCCCACCGATACGTTGATCTTTGATGAAATAGATCAAGGGATTGGCGGGCGCTTGGGGACGGTCGTCGGGGAAAAGCTGTGGAACCTCACCGTCAAGCATCAGGTGATTGTCGTCACGCACTTGGCACAGATTGCCGGCTACGCCGACGCTCACTACCGCGTCGAAAAGCGCGTGATTAACGAGCGCACCTCCACGCACATCTTGCCGCTAGAGGGGGAAGGTCAGCGGGCAAACGAACTGGTGGCGATGTTAGGGACATTGGGGGAAAGCGCCGAACAAACCGCCCGCGACCTGCTGGCGGCTGCCAACCACTACAAGCGAGAAGCCGCCGATCCACCGCGCTTGTTGTAAAGACGCAAGACCATCGCATCCAACGCGGGGTTGACAACGTGGGATGATGTGTAGGTGTAGGGGTGTGATATATCATGCCCCTACGGAACTGTGAATCCACGCCTTGCCCATTCGCCCCTGCGCTGTTTTGCCGCTACACTCTTACCTAAACAGCCAAACAAGGAATCATCCCCTCACATGGAAAAAACAAAAAATGCCCGCGTTGGTCGCTGGGTGCTGGTCAGTACCGTGCTGGCTTCCACGATGGCCTTCTTAGACGGCAGCGCGCTCAATGTGGCCTTACCCACGTTACAGGCGTCGTTTGGCGCCAGTGCCGCTGATGTATTGTGGATCAGCAACAGTTATCTGCTCATGTTAGCGGCGTTGATCTTGGTGGGCGGCGCACTGGGCGATCATTTTGGCCGCAAGCGCGTGTTTGGGATTGGCATTTGGGTCTTCACGTTGGCGTCGGTCGCCTGTGGCTTTGCCCCCAACGTGGGTGTGATGATCGTTGCCCGCGTCATACAGGGGATCGGCGGCGCATTGATGATCCCCGGCAGCTTGGCGATTATCTCTGCCAACTTTGACGATCAATCACGCGGGGAAGCCATCGGCATATGGTCGGGCTTTAGCACTCTCTCTGGGATCGGCGGCCCGATTTTGGGCGGCTTACTCGCTGATGTAGACCTACTAACCCCGATTTTTGGCGCAGAGGTCGCCATGCAGCTCTGGCGTGGGGTGTTTTTCATCAACGTTCCGCTTGCGGCGGTGGCGTTATGGGCGCTCTATACCTATGTGCCTGAAACCCGCAATGAGTCTTTGCGTCACAGCCCGCTGGACTATATCGGCACACTCTTGGTCACATTGGGGCTAGGCGGCATCAGCTACGGCCTGATTCAGGGGAGCGCGGTGGGCTTTGCGTCCATACACCAAATTGCGATTGTTGTGGGCGGGTTGTTGTTGGTGGCGTTCGTCATTTGGGAAGGCCGTACGCCCGCCCCGATGATGCCGTTGAACTTGTTCCGCTCGCCCGTGTTCAGCGCAACCAACCTGTTTACCTTAGCGTTGTATGCCGCGCTACAGGGGGTGTTCTTCTTCTTCGGCCTCAACTTGATTCAGGTGCAGGGCTACGCGCCAAGCCTTGCCGGGCTGGTCAACTTGCCGTTTACTGTCTTTTTAATCCTGTTGGCGCGCACATCTGGGCGCTGGTCAGACCGTGTTGGCGCACGGGTGCCGATGACGTTGGGCGCAACGCTCACTGGGGCGTGCTTCTTCTTGCTCGGCGTACCCGGCCTGACCAACGGCATCACCGATTATTGGTGGGCGTATCTGCCGGCGGCGATTCTCGGCGGGGTGGGGATGGGGATCACGATCACGCCGTTGACCAGCGCCGTAATGGGGAGCGTCCCGCAGAGCAGTGCAGGCACGGCCTCTGGGGTGAATAACGCGGTATCCCGCACGGCTGGCGTTTTGGCAATTGTCTTGTTCGGCGCGTTGATGTTAGTCGGCTTTCGGGCGGCGCTGTTGCGTGCGCCAGCAGTAACGGCGCTAACGAGCGAACAACAGGCCGCCCTGCTGGAAAACGCCAGCGACTTAGGCAACTTCCAAGTGCCAGCGCTCATCCCCGCCGATCAAGTGGCTAAAATCCAGTTGGCGTCAAAGCTGGCGTTTGTAGAAGTCTTTCGCTGGGTAGCATGGATCGGCGCAGGGCTGGCGTGGATCAGCGCCGCGATCAGTGGGTTTGGTCTACGCTTGCGCCCAGAAGAATCCCGTGAGTTGGTCAAGTGAGCGTTAGTTTTCCCACTATCTTATGATTTTTGTGCGTCGCGGCGCAAACTATTGCGCCCCGACGCAATTGCAAATCCACCTGTAGGGGTATGATATATCATGCCACGTGCGTGATTAAGCACATCGGTGACGCATTCCGCCGGATTAGCGCTGACGGGCTTGCCACTCGTGGCGCAAAATGGCACAAATGCCTACGTCTTGCGGTTCACCGTGCTTGAAGTAGTACGCACGCAAAATCCCCTCAAACTGCATCCCGTTTTTTTCCATGACGCGGCGGCTGGCCGGATTATGGGGGAAGTACGTTGCATACATGCGGTACATGCCTAGTTGGGCAAAGCCATATTCCAACAATCCGCCCAACAACTCTGTGGCGTAGCCCTGCCCACGAAAGTCTGATGCCACCCAATAGCCTACATCGGCGCGATGATGTTCCAGCGCTGGCGGATGAATCCCCGCACCAGCGATCAATTCCCCGTCTCTGTGGCGGATCACCGCAAACGACAACGCGCCGCTATTGCCTTCTTCTAGGCGCTCAAAAAAACGCTCTGCATCCTTTAGGCTATAGGGATACGGCACCTGTAGGGTGTTCGCGCCGATGTCTGGATCATTGATCCGTTGCACCATGTTGGGGATGTCGCTGCGTTGCCAGCCACGCAGGTGCAGGCGTGCGGTATGAATCTCAATGGAATGGGTCATCAGCGGCCAACCGGTTGGGGCGTAAGGGCAAAGTCTACAGCGGCCAGCGCGTGTAGGCGGGTGGTGTCAAAGGTGGGGATCGGGCTATGTTCAGGTTGAATCAAGAGCGTGATTTCGGTGCAGCCTAAGATTACGGCCTGCGCGCCCTGTGCGGCTAAGTCTGTGATGATGCGGATGTAGGCGGCGCGTGAGTCTTCATGGATGACGCCCAAGCACAGTTCATCGTAGATCGCACGGTGAATGATTTCGCGGTCGGCTTCGTTGGGGATCAGTACATCTAGGCCGTAGCGATCTATCAGCCGCCCTTTGTAGAAGTCCTGCTCCATCGTGTAGCGTGTACCGAGCAGTGCCACCCGCTGAATCCCTGCCGCTTGTACCGCTATTGCGGTAGCATCGGCAATGTGCAATAACGGGATGTCTACTGCCTCTGCAACTTGCGGAGCCAGCTTGTGCATGGTATTGGTGGCAATGACGATACAGGCCGCGCCGCCGCGCTTTAGCCGTTGGGCAGCGTCAACCATCCGTTGCGCGGCGGCGTCCCAATCGCCAATATGCTGAAGCGCCTCAATTTCGTGGAAGTCGAATGAGTACATTAAGCAATCCGCCGAGTGTAACCCGCCGAGCCGCTCACGCACAGCAGTATTGATAATCTGATAGTACAACTGGGAAGATTCCCAACTCATCCCACCGATAATGCCAATTGTGCGCATAGAACCCCCTTCATCATGATGTGATCTGTTCCCACGATTTTAGGGGGTTTCAGCGGTCGGCTATAGAGCCAATCCACCGCAAACACACAGCAACCTAACGGCCATAGCCGCTGCTGCGTTCGCGTGGGGCGTTGGTCAGCACCGCCCCGACGACGCGCACATTGACCCGCTCTAGGCTTTGGCGCGCACGGGCGGCAAGGTCGCGGCGCGTGGCGCCTGCCCGCAATGCCAGCAACAAGCCATCGGTTTTACGGCCTAGCACGACGGCATCGGTTGCCGCCAGTACGGGTGGAGCGTCGAATAAAATGTAGTCGGCACGGGCTTTCAGCACACCGATGATCTCGTTCATGCGCTGGCTGACGAGCAAATCTGCCGGGTTGGGGGGCAGTTCACCCGCTGGAATGATCCACAAGTTCGGCACCGCTTCCACTGCCACGAGCGGCGGGGTCGCCAGCGCCGTATCTTGTAACATCATATGGGTGAGGCCGCCGCTGTTGGGGATATTCCAAATCGTGTGTTGTTGGGGCATCCGCAGGTCGGCGTCCACCAGAATCGTTTTATGGCCGCTTTGGGCAAAGGTCACGGCCAAGTTTGCCACCAGCGTACTCTTGTCGTCGGCCTGCGCGGGGGAAGTCACCACCAACGTTTGGATCGGTTTTTCCACACCGCTAAACATCAAGTTGGTTCGTAACGTGCGGAGCGCTTCCGCAGCGGCAGAACGGGGGTCAGTCAAGGTAATGAGTTGGATCATAAAGGTGTGCATCCTTGATATAGGTATGGGGCGCGGCAAGGATTTCTTAGGGCATAACCATAGACCACCCCCTAGAGTTACCGCAAGGGGATATTTACCTTATCCGCGTGCTGGCAAATGCCACTGATATTCCATTTCGGTGATGACCTTTGCCAGCGCTTCATCCC
>JBMOFU010000173.1:0-8630 GCA_049318725.1 Phototrophicaceae bacterium
AATCCACGGGGGTAAAAAGTCCCTCTCCCGCAGGGGGAGGGATTTAGGGAGGGGGTTCCGTAAACGCGGCAGATTTGTAATTCCGTAGGCGCGCAATCTATTGCGCCCCTGCTTAAGGGAATAGGTCTTCTTCGCTTTGGGGGGCGACGTTGCGCGTGGTTTCATTACGGTAGGTCACCATGCCCACTGCCCCGCCTTTGATCTTCTTGACATATTTGCACTGGGTGACATCCACAATTGCCGATTTTTCTTCACGCGCCTTGCTGTAATAGGCCGCCAACGCTGCTGCCTGTTCAATCACCGCTTCGGGGATCGTGCGCCCATCAAAGCGGATCACCACATGCGAGCCGGGCATCCCGCGCACATGCAGCCAATAATCCTCACCGCCGCCCTTGCCAAAGGTCACAGTTTCGTTCTGGCGGCTGTTGCGCCCCACCCACACGACAAAGCCATCGCCTAGTACCAGCCGCAACGGGGCGCTTTGCCCGCTGTTGGGGGTTTTGCCGCCCTTCGCGCCGTGCCAATAGCCCATCTGCTGCAACGAATAACGGATTTCGTCAATTTCCGGCCAGTTGGCGGCCAGTTCTAAGTCGGTGTCCAGTTGTTGCAAGTAAGCGATGCGGTTTTCGGTTTCTTCAATCAACACTGGCACAGCGTCTAGCGCATGTTTGGCCTTTTCGTAGCGCCTGAAGTAGGCCTGTGCGTTTTCTAGCGCGCTGAGGGTGGGGTCTAGCCGCACGCTGATCGGCTCGCCTTCGGGGTCATATTGCGCGCTAAACTCGGTTTGATGGGGCTGGAGCGTATACTGATAGGCCAAGATCAGGTCGCCGCTTTGCCGCAAGCGCAGCATTTCTGCATCATCTTTGACGCCGCTCTGGAGTGAGGCCAGCTTGCCCCCTTCACGGCCTAACGCCTCTTGAATTGAAGCGTGGATCGGCTTCTTGGCGACCTTGTACCCGTCGGGGCCGCTCGGCATCCCATAATAGGCGGTGATGGCCGCGCTGACGCTGGCAACTGGCTCCCAGCCTTCTAGGTGGGTGATCGGGAAGACGCTAAACGCTTTGACTTCATCCTTTTCATCGCCTTGCCGCACAACCCCCGGTTGCCATTCGCGCTTTGCCAACGGTGCGACAACCGCCTGTAACGCGGCATAGAGCGCGTCTGGGTCAACGTCGGCAACGGGTGAATCTGCCGCCACGCCCGCCCGATAGCTGATCTCGCGGGCGAGTAAGCCGCTCATCCCTAGCAGGCGTGCGCTCAACAAGCGCGATAGTTGCGCTTGCGGGTCTTTGTTCTGCTCAAAGATGCTGAGCATCTGCTCATGGGTGAGCGTCAGCGGATTGAGCTTGCCGACCATCGGCGGCGGCGGGACGTAAGGCTGGGCGGGCAACGTGACGCGGTAGCGGTTGTCTTCGGCGTTGACGCGGCGGGCGGCGTCTAACACTAACCCATCTTGCACAAGGATGACATTGCTACGGCGCTCCATTGGCTCAATGATGAGTTGGAACTCGCCATCTTGGGCGGTGGCAAGGTCAAACTGGATCACGCGCTCAAACGGCGGTTGGCTCACATGGGTGATGAGGCCGCCTTCTAGCTTGCTGCGGATGAGTAGCGCCAGTTGCGTCGGCTTGGGGATGCCGCGCCGCAGCTTTTGGTCAATCAAGTGGACGCGGGGCGCGTTGGCGTCTGCACTGAGGTACAGGTATTGGCGGCGGTGATTGGCGTAAATCTCTAGGCCAATGCCGGTGCTGTCTACCACCACTGAATCTTGAATGCGCCCGCCAACGATAGTATCTAAAAACTCGTCCACCAGCGCCGAGACGGTAAAGGCATCAAAGGCCATTACAACACCAACAGGCTGTCAATAATCATCGCCAAGAACAGGTAGGCCAAGTACGCCGTAGAGAACTTCCACATATTGCGGCGGGTTTGCGGGTTCGGGTCGCGCAGCAGGATGACCGCACGGCGCAGCAATTCCAGCCCTAATACCGCTGCTGCCAGTGTATACGGCCAGCCCAACACCCCAATCGAAATCGGCAGCAGGCTGATAATCAACAGCAACACCGAGTAGAGGATGATCTGGCGGTGAGTAGACGCTTCGCCGTGTGCCACAGGCATCATCGGCACACCGACGCGGGCATAATCATCATTGACGATCAGCGCCAACGCCCAACTGTGAGGCGGCGTCCAGTAAAATACAATGCCGAACAGAATCCATGCCGCCAAAGACAGATCGCCCGTCATGGCCGCCCATCCCACCAGCACGGGCATTGCCCCCGCCCCGCCACCGATGACAATATTCATCGTCGTGTTGCGCTTGAGCAAGATCGTGTACACATAGACGTAATACACCGCGCCGATGAGCGCCAGCCCCGCCGTGAGCCAGTTCACCCCCACCCCAAGGATCAACACCGAAACGGCGCTGACGACAAGACCGTAAATCAGCGCGTCGTGCGGGGCAATCCGCCCAGACGGAATTGGCCGCTTGGCCGTCCGCACCATTTGGGCGTCCATTTCTCGGTCAATGTATTGGTTGAGCGCGCTTGCGCCCGCCGCCGCACCTGCCCCACCAATGATGGTGAAGATCAACAGGTCAAAGGGCGGCAAGCCGTCTGCGGCAATGAACATTGTCGTAACGGTGGTGAAGATCAACAGCGCGACAATGCGCGGCTTAGACAGTTCATAGTAGCTTTTTGCGATACGTCCCCACGTCAAGCGGGGTTGAGCAAGGGTAGCCATTGCGTTAAGAATTGGCCTTTAGGCTAGTTTTGAGCAGGCAGTTCACCAGCAACGGAATCTGTTGCACGGTTTTGAGGCCGTAGGGCTTCCAAGATGGTTTCATGTTGGGCAGGCGGGGTGACTTTGGCGTTTTCGACTTCGCGGTTCAAGAACCAGAACAGCGCCGCGCCTGTCACAGAAGCGCCCACAAGGTTAAACAGGATGAAGCCAATCAGCAGAAACAGTTGGAAGCCCTGCCCCTCGCCAAAAGCGCTGACGGATGCTTGCGGGTTGCGGGTGACGGTCAACACGCCGGGGATCAACCCGCTAGAGCCATTGGCCGCCACGTAGGACGTGAGGCTGCCGCCCACCACCAGCACGAACAAACACACGATAAAAACAACCATACGACGATTCATTGGATGGTAACTCCCCAAGTGACGATGTTGATTTAGTTGATTGTACAGTTCATCACAAATCCGTTCAAGACACGCCCCTACGGACAAATCTCACGAAGTGTCCCGCAATTTGTCATGCAAGCGGCAAGCGGACGGTAAAGGTTGTGCCGACATTGGGTGTGCTTGCTACGGTAATGCCCCCATTATGACGTTGGATAATCGTCGCCACAATGGATAGCCCTAGCCCGCTGCCCTCAATTTTTTTGATGCTGTCCGTTTTAGCGCGGTAAAACGGCTCAAAGATGTGCGGCACATCCGCTGCGGGGATGCCTAGCCCAGTGTCGCTCACGGCAATGGTGACATGGGTGGCGTCGGCACTGGCCGTAACCCGCACCGTTCCGCCCGCTTGATTGTACTTGACGGCGTTGCTTAACAAGTTGTTGAACACCTGCCGCAACATCGAACTTTCGCCTGCGGCCAACGGCAAGTCGGGCGGGATTGCGACCTCTACCGTGACGTTGCGCTGTGCGGCCACCCCCTCCACAAGGTTAGCCGCTTCGCCAACCAACAACCGCAGATTACACGGCTCGGTAGTCAAGGTTTCTAGGTGTTCGGCACGGGACATGACCAACACCTCGTCAATCAACAGGCTCATCTTGTCTAGGCTGGCAATCGCCTTTTCGATAAACTCGTCTTGTTTAGGGGTGGTCGGCCCCAAATGCGGGATCAAGTCTATGATGCTTTTCACCGACGAGATCGGCGTTTTCAGTTCGTGGGCAAGCACACTGATATAGTCTGGCGCTTGTAGGGGAGTAGTGGTCATTGGGGGGATTCTTCCTCACACATCAGCGATGAAATCTCGTTTAAGGCACGCGCAAGGCGTGTGCCGTGATACGTTAGCAGTGTGCCTTCGATCAAAAAGACGTTGCCCGTTTTTGCCGCAGGGATGTCTAGCTGCAAATAGGCGTCTACGTCCGCTTCGGTGAAGTCGTAGGGCGCGGCGGGCAAAATCACGATATCGGGTTGGGCGGCGATGACTTCATCCAACGTCACAATCACGTAGCGCCCTAAATCCTGCGCGGGATCATCGCTGGTTGGCTCGCCGCGACGATCCCCAAAGACGTTTGTCCCGCCGCACACCCGAATCAAGTCATGGGTGTAGGTGTCTGCGCTGAAGGAGGTCAGCGGCGTTTTCAAAATTGGCACGAACACCTTACAAATCACATGCTCTTTGGCAAGGCTGGCCTCACTCACCCAGTCGAAGGTGCGGTTGATGAGGTTGACCTTTTCATACTGCATTCGGTCATCTTCCATAAAGGCATGGAGCGTGTCCCAGATCAAGTTCACGGCCTCTAGCACGCTACGCGGGAAGGTGCGCCACACCAACAACCCCGCCGCCTCGAGTTCGTCTAAGTCTTGGGGGGTATTTTCTTCACGGTTGCCAATCACAAGGTCTGGCCGTAGGGCGATCACATCCTCTATACGGATGTGATCAATTTCCCCTAGCCGCTTTTTGCCGCCTAACTTGCCCAACGGATGCAGGCAGTTGTCAGTGATGCCGACCAACTGCTTTTCAAACCCTAAATCGAACAGCGTTTCGGTCACTGCCGGAACCAGAGACACCACGCGCTGCGGGGCGATCTTGGTCACATCGGTGACTTCCACGTAGTAGACCTGTTCTTCTGCTAGGATTTCATCGTATTCATCCTCTGGGGTTAGCGGCGCGTCAGTCATAGCGCGATCACCTGTTCACGCTCTGGCCCCACACTTACGGAACTGATCGGCACACCGCACAATTCGGCAATCTGTTGGATGTAGGCGCGGGCGTTGGCGGGCAAGTCCTCCCATTGGCGCACCCCAGTGATGTCCTCTGACCAGCCGGGCAAGACTTCATAAATCGGGATGGCTTGATCCATTTCTGCGATGGTCGAAGGCGGGAAGTCGTAGCGTTCCCCGTTGATCTGGTAGGCGACGGCGATCTTAAGTTCATCAAAGCCAGACAGCACATCCAGCTTGGTGATGAACATATCGTTAAAGCCGTTGACCTGCGCCGAATAGCGCAGCATGACGACATCCAGCCAACCGCAACGGCGCGGGCGGCCTGTGGTCGTGCCAAACTCGTCCCAGAAGTTTTCCCCCGTGCCGCGCAAGCGCTGCGCCAGTTCGCCGTCTAGCTCGGTCGGCATCGGCCCCGACCCAACACGGGTGCTAAACGCCTTTGCCACGCCCAAAACGCGCTCCACATGCTTAGGCCCAAAACCTAGCCCCGTCAGCGCGCCGCCCGCCGTCGGTGACGAGCTAGTGACAAACGGGTAGCTCCCGTGATCTAAGTCCAGTAGGGTGCCTTGCGCGCCTTCACACAGCACGCGCGCGCCTTCATTCAGGCGCCGATACAAGTAGGCGGTAGTATCTTGAATGTAGGGGATCAGTCGTTGGGCGGCCTCTAGGTATTGCATCACCACCGTATCGGCGTCTAGCGGCAATGACCCCATCATGATGAGCCTGTCATTGGTGGCGGCCATGCGCGCCTTGAGTTGATCGCCAAAGGCTTCTGTATCTAGCATTTCTCCCGCACGGATGCCTTGCCTGCCGGTTTTGTCCATGTAGGCCGGGCCGATGCCGCGCAATGTGGTGCCGATCTTCTGGTCGCCCAGTGCGCGCTCGCTGGCGGTGTCTAGCGCGATGTGCGCGGGCGTAATCAAGTGGGCGCGTGAGCTAATCACCAGCCGTTCTGGGGTGATTTCGATGCCGCGTTGGGCAAGCTCATCCATCTCTTTGAGCAGGTTGACTGGGTTAATCACCAAGCCGCCGCCCAACAGACAGACCACGTTTGGGTGTAAAATCCCAGAGGGGATCAAGTGCAGCTTAAACAGTTCGTTGCCCACATACAGCGTATGGCCGGCGTTGTCGCCGCCGGCGTAGCGCGCCACAATATCGCTTTCTGCCGCCAGCGAATCTGCCACGCGGCCTTTGCCTTCATCGCCCCACTGTGCGCCAATCAAGATGGTTACAGCCATGTGTGCTTTTTATCCTTATGATGTTAAATGACGGGTATAGGCCGTGCCGAGTGCAAGCGTAATTTGTCGGTTGCCAAGCGTTTCGAGTTGGCCTTCGCCTTCCCCCCAAAAGGCCAAGCCCGACCCCAAGCCAAGCCCGACCAATAATGCTGTCGGTTGATCTAAAAGGGCTTGGCGCGCCTGCGGGGAGTCCGCTACGCTGGTTAATTGGGGGATCACCAAGCCCGCCTCTAGCCAGTTGAGCGCCTCAACGGGCTTCCCGCCGTCCAGCAAGAAGCCGCCGAACACCGCCGCCGCCCGCCCTTCGGCCAAGATCACCGCGCCGCGCCCATAAGCCGCCTCAATCCCGGCCAGCGGCGCCCCCTTGAGGTTTGCCAAAATGTTGGCGCTGGTTTGGTCGTCACCCAACACGATCAAGCCCGCTTCGGTGATCTGCTGTTCAATCGTGGCGTCGTCCTCAGTGGCAAGGTCAACGATATAGCCTGTGGGCGCGCCTAACTCCATGAGGTCTTGCAGCGTATTTTCGGCGGCTTCTGCACGGCCAAGCGCCACACACACGACCGCCCCAAACGCGACCATCCGTTCAAGCGCGCTGGCACGGATCGCGCTAGTAGGTTCGTCCCCCCCAGAGAGGATCAACCAGCCTGCGCCGTCTTTCCAACGGAATACTTGTTGCTGCGGCACGGTTACACCGCATCCGTGAGGACGTAAGACGCCACTGCACGCGCCATCAACGCCACGCTGAAGGGCAACACGGCTTCATCAAAGTCAAAGCGCGGGTGATGGTGCGGCGCGTCTAGCCCGCGTTCGGCGTTGGCCGAACCCACAAAGAAGTACATGCCGGGTGTATCGGTCATGAACAAGCCAACATCTTCCGCGCCCATCGTGCGCTCGTCTAACAACAGATGTTCTTCATCCACCAGCGCAAGCATCGTTTGGCGCACTTGGGCGCTCACGGTGGGGTCGTTAATCACGGGCTTGGTGGATTCAAACAGGTCAAATTCGACTGTGCAGCCCATCGCTGTAGCGACGCCTTCCGCAACCTGTATTATACGCGCCACCAGCAGGTCGCGCACGGCGCTACTATACGCACGGATCGTCCCGCGCAGCACTGCCGTTTGCGGGATGATGTTATCTGCGCTGCCCGCGTGGAACTGCGTCACCGACAGGACAGCCGTTTCTAGCGGGTTGACGTTGCGGCTGACGATGCTCTGCAAGGCAGAAATCATCTGTGCGCCGCAGACAATGGGGTCTAGGGTTTGGTGCGGACTGGCGCCATGCCCGCCTTTGCCTGTAATCGTGAGCTTGAACGAATCTGAGCCAGCCATCACCGCGCCGTCGGCCACACCGAGCTTGCCAAACGGGAGCGTATTCCACAGATGCAGCCCTAAGCTCACGTCAGGATGGGGAGCATTCAACGCGCCGTCGTGGATCATGGCGCGTGCGCCAGCAGCGATTTCTTCTGCAGGCTGAAAGACAAACTTCACCCGCCCGTTGATCTGGTCACGGTGGGCGCTTAACAGCTTTGCCACCCCTAGCGCGATGGTCGTATGCCCATCATGGCCGCAGGCGTGCATCTTGTTGGGCGTCTGCGAAGCGTACTCTGCCCCCGTTTCTTCATGAATCGGCAGCGCGTCCATATCGGCGCGTACCAGTACCGTTGGCCCCGGCTGGTTGCCGTCTAGGATGCCGATCACGCCTGTTTTGCCGATGCCCGTCTGGACTTCTAGGCCAAGCGCGTTCAACGTTTGGGCAACAATCCCCGCCGTCCGCACTTCTTCAAACGCCAGTTCGGGGTGCTGATGAAAGTCACGGCGTTGGGCAATCAGTTCTTCACGGAGCGCCTCCGCAGCGGCGCGGAAATCAATGGGTGTCATGGTGTGGGTTCCCTAATCTAGCGTCATCACGCGGAATTTTTCGATATAGCGCTGCGTTTCTTTGGGGCTTTCTGGGTCTAGCGCGTCTTTACGTACCCATTCGGCCACCTGTTCAAGGCTCTCTGGCTTGAATTGGCTGGCGTGCGCCTGTAGCGCATGGAGCTTGGTGTCTAGGTAGGCTGTCACGTCAATGGTCGTCGTCGGTTGGGTGGGGATGGCGATATACAGTTGTTTGGTTTTGTGGACGCTCAAGCCTTCCAGTGTTTCATGCTCAAGGAAGTTGAGGCGGTCACGGGCGGCGGGGAACACCGCCGCAAGGGTGGCATCGCCAATGGCGCGGTGATCGGGGTGGTTCACATAGCCTGTGCCGTACCAATAGGCGGTTGGGTCGCTGGTCACGACAATTTCCGGCTGATGCAGGCGGATTTGCCGTACAAGGTCTCGGCGCAGTTCCAGCGTGGGGAACAGTTCGCCGTCGGGGTAGCGCAAGAAGATCACCCCTTTGACGCCAAGCCGTTTGGCCGCCTCTTGCGCTTCTGCCTCGCGCAGTTCAGCCAGCCGCGCAGAAGTCATCTGCGGGTCGTCGCTGCCTTTGTCGCCGCTGGTAGCGATGACAAAGC
>JBMOFU010000174.1:0-8457 GCA_049318725.1 Phototrophicaceae bacterium
TAGCACGTCCCGTCGAACAGCCCATAGAGCGATTGCTCGGCGCAGGTGAGTGGGCGCGCATAGCGATTTTGTTGGGTATAGCCGCGCAATTGCTCAAAGGTCAACATTTCCCAACGGATCATGTAGTCGTCGGCGTCGGCGCTGTAGAGCCAGTCGCCGTCTGGCGAGAATAGAATGTCGTTGATACTGGCTGAGGCGTGATCTTCACCAAAGCGCCGCAACTCTTGCCCGCTAATGACATCCCATAGGCGGATGCTGACATCGGTGGGCGGGGCAAATTGATTGCCAGATGCCGTGACCAATCCAGAGCCGTTGGGGGAAAAGGCCAGCGTTAAAATCGGCTCGGCATGACCAGAAATGCGCTGAACTAACTCGCCAGTTTCGCTGTTCCAGATGATGGCGGTACGGTCAAGCGACCCAGTTGCCATCAAGCGGCCATCGGGACTAAAGCCAGCGGTGACAATATCGCGGGTATGTTGGCCGTCCACGCGGTAAAGCTCGGCAAAGGTCAGGCCGTCTAGCAGTCGGAGGCTTCCGGTTTGATCGCCCACCAAAAGCCGCCCGCCGTCAGGGCTATAGGCAAGGGCGGTCACCAGTGTGTCAAGCTCTAACCGCATGATTTCATCGCCCGTTGCCAAGTTCCAAACACGGGTGGTACGGTCACGCCCGGCAGTGATCATCACCTGTTGGTCGGGGTGAATGACCAACGCCGTTAACGAAGCCCGATGCCGCCCGTACTGGATCAGTTCTTGGCCGCTGGCAATGTCCCAAGCGTTGATCCCACCGTCGAGCGAGCCGCCTAAGACCTGCGTGTTGTTGAGGATGAAAGCGACCTTAGTGAACGAGGTGTTAAAGGTGACAATGCGTTCATCTGAGCCGACATCTATCACGCCGGTGTTGGCGTCCCACAATTTGAGGCTGCCAAACGATCCGCCTGTCAGCACGGTTTGGCCGTCTGGCGTGATGTCTATGTCAAAGATGCCGCTTTCGTCGCCGCCGGTATCTTGGGCGATGTAATCTATTTGGCGGTTGTAGAAGTTCCATAGGCGCACCGTCCCATCTGCGGAGCCAGTGACAAGGTTCCCGGCGCGTTCAGTGGGGGCAAGTGTCAAAACGTTGCTTATGTGACCGATGTAATTCTTCAAGTTGCCGCCGTTGACGAGTTCCCATTGGCGCAAAATACCGTCTTGCCCGGCGGTAAAGAGCGTATCGTCAGGGCCATATTCAATTTCCCACAGGATATGCCCAGTCTGGAAGGCGCGGATGGGCGCGAGGGTGTTCGGGTCACGGATCACCAATTCGCCGTCTTGCGCGGCAGTGAGCAATTCCGTGCCGTTGTTGATGAACAGCGTATCGCGGGTAGGGGCGGCGTGTTCTTCCTGCGCCAAAAGCTGACCGCTGGCAATCGTCCATAGGCGGACACTACGGTCTACCCCCGTGCTAACCACCTGTAGCCCATCGGGCGAAACGCGCAGGTTGGTGATCGTCCCGCGATGTTGTTGGTCTTCTGCACCAAACGCTTGCAAGCTATGGCCGTCAGTAGGGTCAATCAGCAGGATGTTCCCGTTTTGCAGGCCAACAATCAGCGCAGCGCCGTCTTGGGTATAGGTCATGGCCGTGATGCTATTGCTGCCTGCTAAGGTCGTCACGCCAAGCTGACGGAGCCGTTCGCCATTGGCGGCGTTTAACACATCAATGGTGCCGTCTTGCCCGCCCACCATCACCACTGATTGATCGGGGGGGATGGCGATCACGTTCACCGGCACGCCGTCCGCTGGCAGTAAAATTCTGTCGGTTTGTGCTGTTGCATCCCATAGCCCCACCAGCCCTTGATCGGTGCCATAAAGGATGCGCTCTGGGGCGTGTAGCGCGGCGACGGCGTTAATTTCGCCCATTTGCGGGGCGAGTAAGGCTTGGGTGCCGGGCGTGTAGGCCACCTCAAACAAGATGTTTTGAGCGATTGGCGGCGGCGCTTCGATCTCGTTGGCGGCCAGCGCTAAGGTGACAGCAAGGTCAATGTCGCTGTTGAGCAAGGCCAAGCGCGAGTTGGCCGCTAATGCAAAGCTCTGGGCAACTGCCGCAGCGCGGTCAGCGATCACTGCGCTGCGTTCGGCCTCTAGCCGTTGGTTGGTTGCCCACACGCTTAAGCCTAACGCCACCGCCAACGCCACTATCAAGACCCCGACCAACACCCGCAAGATATTGCGCGAACGACGCTCTAGGGCGGCTTCACGCGCTTGTTGGGCTTGTGCGTCTTTGACCAGCCGCTCATTTTGTTCAATGCTGGCGTTGAGGTATTCCTGCTCATTGTTGGTCAGTTGTAATTGCGTGTTGATGGCCCATTCCGCAAAGGTTTCCAGTTGTGTGCCGCGTGCCAAGTAGCTGGCGTCTCGGTTAAAGCGCCGCCAATCTTCGGCGGCGATCAATACCCGCCGCTGGAGCCGCATATCTTCACGGCTGGAGTTAAGCCAATCCCGCAGTTTGCCCCACTCACGGATCAAGGATTCATGGGCGATTTCAACAGTCGGCGTACGGGTGGCCGGGTCACGGTCAAGCGTCAACAGGCGGTATCGGCTAAAGGTGTTGATGGTGGCTTCCATCGTGTTGTCGTCACCAGACAGCGAGATTAACTCTGCCTTGAGGACGCGGCGGCGGGTGTCTTCTGTGCCTTCCCCAAGTGTGACCAAGCGCAAAAATAGCTGGCGAGAGGTCTCTTTGCCGCGGTTGTCTAGCTGAACATATAGCTCATCGGCACGGCGGGCAAGTGCGCCCATCGCCCCGCCGATGTCTGCATAGGCCTTCATCGTCAGTACCGGGCCGTCGCGCCGTTCAAACAGTTCTGTGAGCGCATATTGCAAAAGGGGCAGTGCGCCGGGCTGGTCTTTGACATCGTTGACTAGCGATTGAATAAGCCCGGTTTCAAGTTGTAGCCCTGCGCGGTTAATGGGGCCGATAATCGCTTCGGCCAGTTCATTTTCGCTCATGGGCAAGATGACTTCAGTGTTGCGGCGGAACAGTTCGCCAAATTCGGGGTAGAGCAATGGGCGGTCATAGAAGTCTGCGCGCAAGGTGAGGATCACCCGCACGCGGTTTTCTGCGCGTTTGGTGGCGTTGAGCAACAAAGAGAGCAGTTTGGCACGGTCTTCTTCTGCTTCAACAAAGGTGAAGACTTCCTCAAACTGGTCAATGTAAAGTACCAACTGGGAATCGTCGTCGGGGAGGATGGCCTGTGCGATTTCACCGAGTCCGTTGGGTTTTTCCCGTAGGGTTTGTAAAATCCCCTTATGGGCGCGTGTGGCAACCCGTAACAGCGTCGCTTCCAGTTCTTCCAGCGGGTAAGCGCCGGGAACCATCTCTACGATGAACCAATTTTTTGAGCCTTGTAGTTTGCCGTCGCGCAAAGCGGGGAGCATCCCGGCCTTGACCACACTGGATTTACCGCTACCGCTAGGGCCGACGAGTGCCATCAAACGGGTGTTGGCAAAGGTGTCTAGCAGGCGTTTGATGACTTCTTCACGACCAAAGAAATCATCGGCGTCAGCCTCTTGAAAGGCGCGTAAGCCTTTGAAGGGATTTTCGATATTGCCCCAGTCAATATCTAGTTGCAGCGTTTCTAGGCGGGACGGCGTGAGTGTGTAAGGCGGCAGCGTTTGATAGGCACGCGGAGAAAGGGTTGTGCTGCCAATCCCTTCACTGGTTTGCAAAACGTGATGGAGCGCCAAAGAGAACTCTTGCACGTCATGGTAACGGTCTGCTGGGGCTTTTTCGGTGGCTCTACCCAGTACAATATCTAGGTCGCCGGGGAGGTTGGCATTAAATTTTTTGACATCGGGCAGGGGGTCACGCAGTTGTTTCATCAGCAGGGTGGTGAGGGTTTGCTCAGGGAAGGGGTGTACCCCTGTGAGCATTTCAAAGACCACAATGCCGAGGCTGTATTGGTCGGCTAATGGGGTAACCCCTTCTGCACGGATTTGCTCAGGGGAAGAATAGGCCGGTGAGCCAACCAATTGGCGGTTGATAACGGTTTGGCTGAGTTCGCCGCTACTTAGCCCAGAATCTACCAGTTTGGCAATGCCAAAGTCGGTGAGGTAGGCATTGCTCTCTTCATCCAGCATGATGTTGTCTGGCTTGAGGTCGCGGTGAATGACCTTGTTGCGGTGGGCGGCCATCAGCGCGGCGGCCACTTGATCCACAATTTGGAGGGTGCGCTCTATCGAAATGGGGGCATTTGCCACAAGGTCACGCACGCTGCCGCCGCGCAACAGGCGCATGACAAAGTAAGCGCCGTCTGGCTCGCGCCAATAGTCATAGAGCGGGATGATGTGAAAGTGTTCAAGGCGGGCAACGATTTGCACTTCTGCCTCGAACTTCCGCACGAAGTCTGGCTGGTTAGCGAACTCTGGCAAGATGACCTTGACTGCTACTTCACGCCCGACCGCAGGTTGAAAGGCGCGGTATACCGCACCGAAGCCACCTGTACCGAGTAGCTCGCGGAATTCATAGCCTTTAATCATTTGCCCGGTTAGCAGCAGGGAAGAAGGTCGGTTAGTCATGGGTATCTTGTCGGCAGTGTCTTGAGCAAGTGAGCGAAAATAACTTTAGTAGGATTATGCTTTGTTACAAGAAAATGCACAAGGCAGGGGACAGTGTAATTGTATCAAACACGGGATTGACAACAGGGGATGGTATGCGTTGGGATTTGTAGGGTCATGATGCATCATGCCCCTACGGATAGTAATGATTCTGTATGGGTATAGTATATTGCGCCCCAACGTTGATAACACCGTCTGGTAAAAATCCCCCAAGGGTTACAGGGGTCGGTGATTTTGCACAATCTCGATAGGGTATTGTGCCAACCTTTGTTATTTTATGACAAAAATAGACCTGCTTTTTATGCGTAATACCGATAGTCGCTGGCTGAATCTTTCCCTATCCTTACATTTGGTCGGTTGATGTGACCATCGGGTTAAGGTTGAAGGCTACACGATTATGGATTTACTGATCCTGATTGCGCTCCCGTTTGCGATTGCGCTTCTGTTGGCAATCCCCGGCGTTGGGCGTGTGATTCCAAAACAATTCCAAACCGCACTCTTGACGCTCACGATGTTGGGCAGTTTTGTCTGGCTGGTGAGTTACTTCCCCAAAATTCAAGCGACTGGTGTTTACGCGCCGCCGCCGCTGGTCTGGGTCGCAGACTTAGGCTTGACGTTTTCGGTCTACCTAGATGGCCTTAGCCTGTTGTTCGCCCTTGTGGTAACGGGCGTCGGCACGGTGATCTTTTTGTATACGCACTTCTATTTTGAAGATGCAGAAGCCCAACGGCGCTTTACCGTTTGGCTCAGTGCCTTTACAGGGGCGATGCTTGGCCTTGTTTTGGCGGGCAATTTGCTCTTGTTGTTCATCATGTGGGAACTCACCAGCATTACGTCGTTTATGTTGATTGGCTTCTATGGCGACCAAGATCAAGATGCGCGGGTGGCGGCACAGCGCGCCCTCATCATCACCGGGGGCGGTGGGCTGGCGTTGCTGGTTGGCGTGCTGTTGATCGGTGCGGCGCTAGGCGGTGGCAATGGCGTATTGGTGTTTGACTATGCTACGTTGCTCAATACCTCACTGGCAGATCACCGCTGGTACGCGGCCATCTTGACGTTAGTCGCGCTAGGGGCGTTCACCAAAAGCGCGCAATGGCCGTTTCATTTTTGGCTGCCGGGCGCGATGACCGCCCCAACGCCAGCGTCGGCCTTTTTGCACTCGGCAACGATGGTCAAGGCGGGGGTGTATCTGCTGGCACGGCTATACCCCACCTTGTACGACAATGTGCTGTGGACGAATGTGCTGCTTTCTGTGGGCTTGCTCACCATGACCATAAGCGTGCTGTTTGCCCTGAAACAACGCGATTTGAAGGGGATGCTGGCGTATTCCACAACGGCGTGGTTAGGGACGTTGATCGCGTTGATTGCGTTGCCAGACTATGCGGGCTTCAAGGCGTTAGCGATTGGCATCCTTGCCCATGCGTTATACAAGAGCGCGCTATTTTTGAGCGTTGGCACCATAGATCACATGGCGCACACCCGCATCATTGATGAGCTAGGCGGGCTGTGGCGCAAAATGCCGCTGACGCTGATAGTGGTCATCATTTCGGCGCTTTCAATGGCAGGGGTTCCGTTGCTGTTCGGGTTCGTCTCGAAAGAGGTGCTGCTAGACGCCACCATCCATTACATGACGGCAACATTTTTGGGTCAAGCGGCGCTATGGCTGGTGTTTGTGGCGGCAGCGCTCAACGGCACAGTGGCCTACATCCTGATTTGGGATGTATTTTTTGCCCCCTCAAAACAGGAACATCATCTGCACGCAATGCCGCGCTGGACGATGGTCGCCCCGTTGGTCTTGGCCGTTGGCGGCACGTTGATCCTGCCGTTTTTGTTAGCCCCGCTGATTGTGCCGTTGGTAGAACAGGTCACGCCTAAGCCGTTCGAGCTACATCTCATCCCTGAATGGGGGCTAGAGTTCCAATTGAGTTTAGCGGCGATTGCTGTTGGGTTTGCTGCCTTCTTGGTGCGTGCCGCCATTGTAGAAGGCTGGCAGTTCTTGCCGTTCAACGGCGTGCAACTTTATGCCGCCACCATTGAAGGCGTCGAACAAGTGGCTCGGCGCGTGACGGCCACGCAGAACGGCAAAATCCGCTACTACCTGTTCATCATTTTGGGCGTTGTGGCGGTGATCCTCAACTTAGCGCCGAGCTTTTTGGGCGGTGCCTTTGACGCTGATTTTATGAGCGCCCTCCAAATCACACGCTTTGACTCTAGCACGCTACTTTCGATCACCTTGTTGCTGATAGCGGTAGTATCTTTGGCGGTGTCTGTGGTGGTGAAGCGCCAATTTATCGCGGCGCTAGCGGTGGGGGTGTTTGGCTACGCTGTTGGTGGGGTGTTCATCCTTGAACAAGCGCCGGATGTGGCGCTCGTCCAGTTCTTGATTGAAACGCTGTCTACCGTGTTGATTGTGATTATGATTAGCCGCATCAGCCACCGCCAGCGCAAGGCGATGGCCGATGCGCTGTGGACATCCACACGCGGCGGGATTTTGCGCGATGCGTTGATTTCGGTAGGGATTGGCTTCAGCGTGTTTGTCTTTGCGCTGGTGGCGCTGGTGAATCGGCCAGAGCGGACGACGATCACCGACTGGTATGTTGCCAATACGGTTCCAGAACTGGGCTTCCCCGATATTGTCGGTGCGATTGTAACCGACTTCAGAGGGATGGATACCTTTATCGAAATTGCGGTGTTTGGGATGGCGGCGCTAGGGGTACTATCTTTATTGGCGCTGCACCGTGAAGATGAAGACCGCCACGAACTGCCCCCACAAGCAAGCGGCGCTAGAACGCAGGCGATTGGCGGTTCTACAGCGTTGGTGAAGGTGGCCGCCCGCTTACTCTTGCCGTTGGCGCTGTTGTTGGGGATGGCGCAGGTGCTATATGGCGGCGGACAACCCGGTGACGGCTTTACTGCTGGTGTGGTCGGCGGTTTGACGGTGGCGCTCGGCTATGTGGTGTTTGGCTACTATTCCATGCAAGATGAGCTATTGCGGCTGCAATCCTTACCCATTTTGATCTGCGGCTTGGTGCTGTCTATCCTCAACGCTGTGTTGCCGTTGGCGCTGGGCAAGCCGTGGATGGCACACCTTAGTTGGGATGCGTTTAGCTTTGCCGGCTTGCACATTACCAGCACGCAACTGTTTGAGTTCGCCATCATGTTTACGGTGTTTGGCGCGGTGGGCGTGATTATGGAAACGATTGCTCACCCGCGTGATGTTGAAGTGTTGGCGGGCGATGAAGCCTATGACCCGAACTATGCAGAGGGATCAACCGTCTTAGCCGCCGACAGAAACTCGACCATCAACCCGATTACGGAGGCGCTGCCATGAGTGTGTTATTTGCCTTAGCCATAGGTATCTTTTTTGGGGTGGGGGTTTTTCAACTGCTGCGCCGCGACCTGATTAAGGCTGCGATGGGCTTTGGAATCCTGTTCACGGGCGTGAACTTGTTTATTTTGGCGGTTGGGGCGTATGACGGGCAGGTTGCCCCGTATGCGGACTTGATCGCGCAGAGCCAGCGAGTTCCCAGTGATCCGTTGGTGCAGTCGTTGCTGCTTACCGCGATTGTGATCGGGTTCGGCTCGTATGCGATGCTGTTGGCGATGGTGAACGTGATTTCGCGCCGCTTCCACACGATAGATTCTGATGAGATGGACGAGTTACAGAATTAACACAGGAAAAGCAGTAACTACAGGGATGAGTGATGAGTAAGGGCAGGGACGACAGGAAAAGCAGGGATGAGTACTTCAGTAACGAGTAAGGGCAGGGACGAGTGA
The DNA here is from genome assembly GCA_049318725.1 of Phototrophicaceae bacterium. GTDB lineage: Bacteria > Chloroflexota > Anaerolineae > Aggregatilineales > Phototrophicaceae > CAIRDJ01. The sequence goes on from JBMOFU010000174.1 coordinate 8,370, forward strand.
CCAGTAGCGAGTGCTTTTACTCATCACTTTTTTTACTCATTACTGCACTTCCTGTTTTTACTCATTACTTCTTTTACTGTTTTTAGGG
>JBMOFU010000175.1:0-8406 GCA_049318725.1 Phototrophicaceae bacterium
CCGACCAATACACCGCCGGTGACCAACACCGTACCGCCGACCACAACCGCGCTACCGACTTCTTCACAGTTCGCCTTTAGTGGGCAAGGTGGAACCTCCCCATTAGAAGCGACGGCCTATGCACAGGGGCTATTGGCCGCACAAAATCCGTATATCCAACTGACCGGCACGCCAAACCCGGCGCGCAGCGGGCCTGCCGCCCAGTGCGGTAGCACAACATGGCTCAACAATACCGCCTTGCCTGTTTGCCCGACGGGTTCCGCTGGCAGTGGACAGGTGGTTTATTTGCCGTTTGAGTTCGGCTATATGATTTGGGTTGAAGAAACCGACCTGATTTATGTCATGTTTGACGACAACAGCCAACCGCGCTGGCTAGAGATTATAGACCCCTACATTGAGGGCGCTCCAGAACGGGACTATAGCTGGCCGGAACGCCAACCCCCGCAATCTTGGCAGCCGAGGCGCGGCTTTGGGGAAGTGTGGCGGCGCTCTGAGGAAGTGCGTGGCCGCATCGGTTGGTCATTGCAAGAGTGGGAAACGATCTACTATCCGCAATATCAAACTGGCACCGACGGCAGCTTCTTGGTTCAAGAGCCGCGTGGCAACCTGTTCTATCTGTATCCAGACGGTACAGACTGGGAATTGATCCGCGTAGGATAACCCCCAGAGCTACCGAAATAACAGTTTTAGCCCCGCCACTGCACTGCAACATCTTCCATAGTGATTGGCGCGTCGGTCAGGGTGACAGGCGCGCCGCGCACGACTGCGAACGGCGTGGCTTCGGCGCGTTCGCCCATCACTAACTCGGCTGTCGTGGCGATCAAATCCGTGATACTACGCCCATCATGGATTGGCTCAAATCCAGCGCTTGCCAACGCCACCCCGCTTGTCCCAAGCCTGCCGGGGATCAACCAGCTATCGGTGAGGATCACGCCTACCTGCTGATGGGTGGCCGCTTGTAGCCCTAACCGCAGTTGTGCCGCAGTCTGATAAGGCGCTTGGCTGTAGAGTACTGCCTTGCCGCTAGGGATATTCGAGCGGTCTAGGCCAGCGTTAGGCGCCAGTACCCCATCTTTGGCAGTGAGCATAAAGCCTAAGTGCATCCCGCTGTAGATGTGGTCGGCCTCATCCATCACCAGTTGGGCAACCGCAGGCAACATCTGATGCTCGGTTGCCATCTGTTGTGCTTCAGCCGTGACCACGACATCGGCTAGGTTAACGACCCGCCCCTCACTAATGGCGGCATATTTGCTCGAAACCGCGATCACATCCCCAGTTTGCACGGTCACGCCAGCAAGCTCCAGCGCGCCCAGTAGCGTATTGAGTAGGTCGAAGGGTTGATCCTGCACGGGCGCTGGCACAGGATACACGCTCATGGTGTTAGGCATGGAGGGTGTGCAATGCCTCTGCAAACTGTGTGACGCCCCGCGTAATGGCCTCATCTTCCAGTAGGGCAAAGCATAACCGCATGGCATTGTCTGGCGCGTCATCCGGTTGGACGAATGCCCGCCTGCCTTCTGCGAAATCTACCCCACAGGCGTTGGCGGCTGCCAGCGCGTCAGTAGCGCTCATCCCCTCTGGCAGCGTTGCCCAAGAGAAGAACCCGCCGTGGGGCTTCGTCCATGTGAGCCAGCTTGGGGCGTGCTGATCTAAAGCGGCCATCATCAAATCGTGCTTGCGACCGTAAATCCCCCGAACCCGTTCCAGTTGGGCGTCAAATAAGCCCTCTGCCAAAAACGTCCCGGCCAACTGGGACATAAATGTGCTGGTGGTGCTGGTTTTGTAGACCAACAAATCATTGACCTGCTGCGGGGTTGCCCAAATCCAGCCGATGCGTAACGCGGGCATCAGCAGTTTGGCAAACGAACCCACCGAAATCACGCGGTCACTAGAGGGGTCTAAGGCGCGGATCATCGGCGGGGGCGCTTCCCCATAATAGAGCGGCTGATAGGTGGCATCTTCAACAATGGTAAAGCCGTGCCGATGTGCCAGTTCTAGCAGGCCGCGCCGCTTCTCAACGCTGTAACTGTAGCCAGTGGGGTTATGAAAGGTTGGGATGGCGTAGAACATCGTGACCTTGCCGGGGTACTGGCGGCAGATGGCGTCCAGCGCGTCAAGGTCAACGCCGTCAGGTTGCATCGGCACCCCCATCACCTGCACATGGTTCAGCCGCAGTTTGTCCACGATGAAGTAAAACGTCGGGTCTTCCGTCAGGACAATATCGCCGGGGCGGGTTAAAAAGCGGCACAGTTGGTCGGTGGCGATGATCGCCCCTGCGCTCATCTGCACATCATGGATCGTGACCGCTTGCCCGACTGTGCGCGTCATCCATGCCGCCAGATGTTCGCGCGTCCAGCGGTCGCCGCGCATATCCCCCACATACTGCACCGGGCGGTCTTGGGTGAACAACCGTGTGGCAATTTCGGTCATTTGCTCACGCGGCACAATATCAAGGTGTGGGTAGCCAGTTTTCAAGTCATAGAGGATCGGTGTAGGGAGCATTGCCAACGTCCTATGTTCAATATAAGTTAATGATTTAGGTTACGCAGAACCTTAGTAAAAGGGTGTTAAACACTGTTTCACGGGCGACACCTGTGTCGCCCCTACAATTTTTGGCCTGTAGGGACGAGGCCTGTCTCGTCTGTGAGACCTACCTATCCCCCGCCAGCGGTAGCGGTTCCTTGCGTCATGGGGTCTGCGGCAGGTTGAGCGATCACAGTAAAGGCCAGCGGCGGGTTGGTAGTCACCCCATTGACGGCCAGTTGTACCGTCCAGTTGCCGGGCGTGAACTCAAACTCACTTTGGTCAATAAATGCCCAAATGCAGGCATTATCAATGGCAAAGTCAAAGCTGATGTCATACGCCCCGCGTTGTTGCCCCTCATAAGACCATACCGCTCGAATTTGCGTACCCGCCGGGAACTCTAAGGCGCGCCCCACCACATAAATCCGCTCGGCAGTGGCCGCGTAGCTGCTCACACTGTCTAGCGCGCAATCATTGTTATCTACTCCGCTTGCCATCACCACTTCGGTGAGCCGCGTCCCGCTGGCAGGGGGGGTTGCTGTTGCTGTAGCCGTTATCAGCGGGATGGGCGTATTCACGCCGCCCGGTGGGGTCACCGCCGGGGCAATTGGCACAGTCGCTCCCGTCGTGTTGGGGATCACGACATCGGGTGCAATGCCTTGCGGCAGTGTGACATCAATAAAGCCGGGATCCGTCCCGCGTGCGATCAGTGTTGCCCGTAGCGCATCACGCTCTAGGGCGTTGCGGCGCACCAATATTGCCGCAAATTCTGCGGTGATTTGTAGATTATCGAACTCGTGCGTGGCCGTTTGACGCACTTGGGCGATTTGCGTCGTCAAGTCTTGGTTCTGCGCGATCAATGTCATCTCTTGGGCGGTTGGCCCAACAATGGAGCCGCACCCACTCACAATAGCGGTCAACGCTACGGCATACCCGATAACAGAGCGTTTCAAATGCTCACCTCTTTAACCCTTGCGGAACAAAAAACCTATGGGGTACTTGATCGTTTACTATACGGCTATTTCATCTGCTTGAACGCCCATTATTGCGGTTTGACGCACGTTGTAAAGCGGGAATAGCCTGTAGCGACTTGGATCAACGATCAACTAGAGTTGCTTATACTATAGATGTTATTTTGTTAATGTTATATAAATGGCCTATTAGTTTAGTCTTTTGCCACAAGATAACTTTCTTCTGTTGTATAATAGTATATAATCAGTTTAAATTAATGAAAACACAAAGGCAAGTTCAAATGTCGAATGGTTTATCCGCTTGGGTCATTGAACTCAACAGTCCCGGCATGTTAGAACCGCTACAGGTGCGGGTTTCTGCCCCATTGATTGTGGGGCGGCGTGACCCGTCTTCTAACCTGCAAGTGGATATTGACCTGTCATCCTATCGGGCGAGTGAGCGGGGTGTATCCCGCCAACACGTCAAAATTTACGCCGAACATGACCAACTAATGGTCGTGGACTTAGGCACCGCAAATGGCTCGATGGTCAATGATCGGCGGCTGTTGCCTAACCAACCATATCCATTGGGGAATGATGACCAATTGCACTTAGGCGGGCTAAAGCTGGCCGTGCGGATTGTCGCTGCCCCAAACTTTATTAATACCCCTAGCCGCCAAACAGAAATTCGCCGCGTGCGCCCCGCAAATGCTAAACTCGCCAACGGGCAACTGGTTTTAATTGTTGAAGATCATACTGAACTGGCACAACTGTACTCATTGATGCTCCAACGGCAGGGTTTTGTCACCCAAATCAGCCGTGATTCAAACCGCGCCATGCGCGACCTTGTGAAGAACCCACCAGATGCCGTGATGTTAGATGTGATGTTGCCCGGCGGGGCGAACGGCATTGAAGTTTGCCGCTATATTCGCCGTGACAAGACCTTTGACAACACGCCGGTCATCATCGTGACGGCCTCCCCACAGGTGCATACGATCCAAGAGGCGATGGAAGCTGGCGCAGATATTGTCCTGAAGAAACCCGTCAACGCCGATGAGTTAGGCGATGTGATTGCAGAATACATTGAGCGGCGCAACGGCGGTAAGCCCATTGCCCCGCAAGGTAACGATCCAGACATCAAAACCAAGTCACTTAGCAACAGCGCTGGGGCCAATAGGCTACGGCCAATTGTTGGGGCAGACACGGTTTCGATTGTGGTGGCAGGCTATACCAATGACAGCCTTACCCTTCACCTTCGTAAGCCTAAAACTTTTGGCGGTAGCGCAGACAACAGCAACGAACATCATGTGGATTTGAGCAAGTACGATGCTTCCAATAATGGGGTGAGCCGCCGCCATGCCATCCTGATTTATGCCGACGGCGAATTTTTTGTGGAGGACTTAGGCAGCCTCAACGGAACTTATGTCAATGGGGACAAGCTCAACCCGCATGAGCCAGTCACCATCAACAACGGTGAAGAACTTCGTTTGGGTCAACTGAGCTTATATCTGTACTTCTTGAAACCTAACGGCGACGCCTAGCCCAATCAACCGCCCCATTTTGGTGAGCGGGCTTCATCCCCTGAATGATAGGTGCAAGGGCGCAAACGATTGCGCCCCGCTAGGCGATAAACGGCAAATAAATCAGCATCAGGCTGACAAGAATTTGACAAATCCATGCGGCGGCTAACCCGTTGCGTTGCCTCACCCAGCTATAGACGATGTTCACAATCGCAAGAATCGTAAAAATGAACACCAATACCGCCCAAAATGCCGTCATCGTGCGGATGTAAGGGAAGAACAACACCCCTGACCACACGGTTGCCAATGCCCCCGTCACCCAAATATTTAGCCGCTTTTGCAAAATTCCCCTAAAAAACAAGGTTTCGCCCAATGGCATCACAAAGATGACGTAGGCCAACACCGCGCCGGGCGGGATTCCGCCAAACAAGATATTGGCGGTTGTGGTGAGGGTTTCCCCGCCAAATAGGTACAGGGGCAAGCCTGTGACTGCCCCGAATACAATCCCCCACACCAGATTTTCGGGGATTTCTTGCCCAATACGCTCGCCGTTGCCCAAGAGCCATGCCACGACGCCAAAGCCCGCCAATACCCCCCAAGAGAGGGTATAGCGCGTGGCAGAACCGTCTGGCAAGAGCGGGGTTAGGCCAAAGCACACCGCCACCGCCACTAAGTACCCAAAGAGCGGATCACTGGCTGTGCTGCGGTATTGAATGGCATTCTCTTCTTCAGCGGCAACATCGGGGACTTCAGCGCGCCGAATCCGAATCGGGGCTTCGTCGTTCTCATTGGCAAGGCGCGGGAGTCCGGTGAACGGGTCAATCAGGTACTCATAGGTCTCATCCGTCGGATTCACGCTGGCTGGGGGCGTTTGGGTAAATGCCCCCCCCTGCGCGATCTCTTGCGCGGAGGCGGGATGCGCTGTCGCTTCAGCCTCAAGCGGATTATCGCTTGGCAGTGCGTCGGGTAACGAATCGGTCATGCCAGTAAAGCCTTCACCGCGCCGAGCGTGGTTTGTACGCGCTCTGGGGTGATCCAATAGTGCAACACACAGCGGAAGCGGCGTTCATAGCCGGGATACGGACTCACCCGAATGCGATATTCGCTCCATAGGCGGTCTTTGAACTCGGTCGCGGTGAGCTTGGCATCGGGGCGCAACGAGAAAAAGACAAAGTTGGTTTTCACCTTTTCCCGTTCTACCTCAACCGCCTCAATTTGTGCCAGCCCGTCGGCCAACGTACAGGCGTTGTTATGATCTTCTGCCAACCGTTCGGTCATGTCACGTAGGGCAACCCGCCCTGCGGCGGCTAACATCCCCGCCTGCCGCAAGCCGCCGCCAAGCATTTTGCGGACGCGGCGCGCTTCGCTGATAAAGGCTTTGTCACCGACCAGCACCGAGCCGACTGGGGCGCATAACCCCTTAGAGAGGCAAAAGGTAAGGCTATCTACGTTTTCGCATAGGGCATCCACGGGGGTATTGAGCGCCGCCGCCGCGTTGAAAATCCGTGCGCCGTCCACATGGACGATTAGCCCGCGTGCATGGGCAATGCTGCCGACGGCGTCCATAAACGTTTTGGGTAGCGGCGCGCCGCCACGCCCGCCATGCGTATTTTCTAGGGCAATTAAGCGTGTCTTAGGGAAGTGAACATTGTTGCCGCGCACCGCCGCTTGTACCGCGTCAAGGTCAAAGGTGCCATCTGGTAAGACGGGCAATGTGCGCGGCATAATCCCGCCCAGTGCCGCCATCCCGCCCACCTCGTACATGATGGTGTGTGCTGCCTCCCCCACAATGATTTCATCGCCGCGCCCGCAGTGGGTGAGCAAGGCCACAGTATTCCCCTGTGTGCCGCTGGTGACGAATAGCGCCGCCTCTTTTTGAAAGCGCTCCGCAGCTTCAGCCTCCAGCGCGTTGACTTCGGGGTCTTCCCCATAGACATCATCGCCAAGTTCACATTCAGCCATTGCACGACGCATGGCCGGCGTCGGGTGTGTAACAGTATCGCTGCGGAGGTCTATATAATCCATAATGGCGCCTTTCGTAATTTCGATCTGTTGGCCTGTAGCGGGGCGGAAAAACGGGTTTGCGCCCCCAAAATACCATTATACGTCGGGGATGTGGCGCGGGTAGGTGCTTTTTGCGGCATTGGCTATCGCAAAATTAATAAAATTTATTGCACTTCTGTTTATCGCCGCACGGGGATAAATCCCGGTGCTAGGCGGCTGCAACCGGCGTGTTCCCGCTACAACGGTTGTGTAGGGGCAGGCACGCCATGCCCCTGCGTCAAGACGGTGGTTGCGTGTTATTTGTCCCGTGTGATGGCAAAGCCGCTCATGAACTGCTTTTGGAGTAACACAAACACCAACACAGGCGGGATGCTGATAATCACCGCTGCCAGCATCAACGGGCCATAGGTCAGGTTGGTGTCTACGCTCCGTAGCGAGCTTAACCCCACCTGTACGACCTGCATACGGTCTTCCCGCAGGATCAACAGCGGCCACAGATACATATTCCACACATACACAAACTGGATCACCGCCAACGCGCCGATGGTGTTCCAGCTAATCGGGATCAAGATCGTCCACAAGAATTGTAGCGGCGTGGCGCCGTCTAGCTGTGCCGCCTCAGACAGTTCTGCTGGGATGTTGGCGAAGTGCTGGCGGAACAAAAACGTCCCGGTGGCGCTGGCTAAAAACGGCACGGTCAACGCCAAGAATCCACGCCATTGCAGGTCAATCGCCACCAAGCGGAACAAGGCAATCACCAGAATTTCGGTGGGCATCATCAAGGTGATGAGGACGAACCCGAAGATAATCCACTTGCCGGGGAAGCGAAAATAGACGAAGGCTAAGCCAGACAGCAACGAAAAGATCGTTTTGCCAACGGTGATAATCACGGCCAGCACAACGGTATTCCACATATACAGCCCTAAATTGCGCCGAAAGATGCTCTCTAGGTTGAGTGTGAAGGCGTCGCCGGGCGTCAACTGAAAGGATGCAACCTGCGCGTTGGTCTGGGTAGAAATCAACATGGCGTAGATCAGCGGGAACCCAACGATAAAGCACACGATCCAGAGCAGGATATGCGTCCCCAAACGCTCTGGAATCCATGCGGGGCGGGCTGTGCGAGGCGGGTTAACGACCTGTACGGCGGATTGTGTTTGTTCAGTCATCGCGTTAGGCTCCATAGCTGACCCGTTGGCCGGTGGTACGGAATTGGAACAGTGTCACGCCAATCACCAGCACAAATAAGATCACAGACTGGGCAGCGGCCTTGCCTAAGTCGCCTTCGATGATCCCCAACTGGTAAATTTCGTAGATCATCACCGTGGTGCCGCCCGCTGGCCCGCCTTTGGTCAAGAAGTCAATCGTGCCGAACAGGTCAAAAAAGGCATAGGTGATGTTGGTGATAATCA